>JAAYZA010000019.1 GCA_012515055.1 Syntrophomonadaceae bacterium
GACCATTTCCGCTGTCTGACGACCGGCATTTTCCATCAATATCAGGCTGGGGATACCAAATTCGCTTACAGCCCGATGGTCAATGTCCTGCATTTCGACTGCTTTAACCAATTTCATGATTATCCCTCCTCAACAATTACCGCTGCAATGGCCTGTTTATCAGCATGGGATAAACTTAAAGCCATTTGTTTAAAATGCTGTTCAAACCTTTCCCGGGCCCGGCCATGTAAAATGAATTGCGGCTGACCGCTTTCGCTCACCATAATTTCTGTATCATGATAACGGATACCCCTCATAAACAGCGGATGAGATTTTCTGATGGCTTCTTTGGCAGCGAATCTGGCCGCCAGAGAAGGATAGGGGTTTTTCTTGCCCAGGCAGTATGCCAGTTCCTGGGGGGTAAAAACCCTGGTCAGAAAACGCGGCGTTCTTTCCGCCGCCTTTTTTACTCGTTCTATATCAATTATATCTATTCCAATCAACAATTTATCACTCTTTTCTCCTGGTATTTCTCCATATACTAATTCCATGCAGCTAAAGCTTTCCCTTTAAAGGCTGCCGTTATTTTACCGGCAGTAACAGTCCCTTCGCCAGATAAATTTTGCTTGACAGTAGTAATACCCCGTTTAATTAAGTAAAATGGTATTAAAAAATGAGGGGGTAATCCTTTTGTTGACCAAATTATTAGTTAAGGGCATGAGCTGCCAGCATTGCAAACAAAGCATCGAAGACGGTTTAATGGCACTGGAGGGGGTTAACCGGGCGGTAGCACATTATACTGAAGGCTTCGTTGAAGTTGATTTTGAAGAAACACTGGTCACGGTAGAAAAAATAGCAGCCGAAATTGATGACCTGGGCTTTGAAGTCAAACTGAATTAGTCAGATTATTCCTTAATAAAAACATTAAAAGTCCCCGCGGGGACTTTTTTGTATCCGGGAAAATCCTCATACCATCTGCAAAACAGAAACTGCCACGAAAAAGTAAATTAACAAACCGGTGGCATCTACTAAAGAAGCAATAAGTGGATTACTGGCCACCGCCGGGTCCATGCCCAGACGGGTAAGTATAAATGGCAGGGCAACACCGATCAGATTGGCCACCAGGATAATGCAAAACATCGTTATACCGATGATAAAAGCAATTTCCGCACCGCCCTTTATGTAGCCCAGAATAAAGCCTGCCGCACCCATGGTTAACCCCAGGAAGATGCCCACCAGGATCTCCTTGCGAACGGTTTTGCTCCATTGTTCCACTTCGATGTCACCGGTGGCCAGGGCACGAACTATCATAGTGGCTGACTGGGCTCCGGTATTCCCGCCGCTGCCGGTCAGCATAGGAATAAACACCGATAGAATTATGACTTTTTGCAGTGTTGATTCAAAATGTCCGATAATACCAGCTGATAACAGACTGACGAAAACCAGAAAGACCAGCCAGTAGATTCTTTTATTATATAATTCCCAGATGCTGGCTTCCCGGTAGGTGTTTTTCAAAGGGGCCACCGCCGCTGTCTTGTGGAAGTCCTCGGTGGCTTCTTCTTCCGCAACATCCATTATATCGTCAGCGGTAACAATACCTAAAAGAATCCCTTCGGAATCTACCACCGGCAATACGAACAGGTCATAGTGCTGCAATACATAAACAGCATTTTCCCGGTCATCAAAGGCGGGGATGCTGACGAAATTTCTGTCCATAAGATCTGATACCCGGGCATCCGGCGGGCTGAGTATAAAGCGGTGTAAATCCAGGGAATCCAGCAGTTTCCATTTTTCATCCGTTACATAAATAACGTTTAATGTTTCACTGTCTTTGCCTTTTAAACGGATATGCTGTAAGGATTGTTCCACTGTCCATTCCGGGCGGACGGCAACATAATCCGGGGTCATCAAGCGTCCGACGCTTTCCTCCGGATAACCCAGCAGGAATCTGGTTTCCTTTATATCCTGGGGACTGAGCAAATTAAGCAGTTTCTGAGTAACCTGTCCCGGCAATTCTTCAAAAAGGGTGGTGCGGTCGTCGGGCCGCAGGTTGCTTAAAAGGTTCCGGGCTTCCTCATCGGTCAGTTCCTTCAGCAGCGAATTGCGCAGATCTGAAGTCATATAGGAAAAAACTTCAGAAGAAGTGGTCCGGGGTAAGACCCGAAATAGCACTACCCTTTCCGCCTTGCTAAGTTCCATTAATAAATCAGCGATATCGGGTATGGGGACGTCTTTTAATTTCTCTCTGAGTTCTTGCCATTGCCGTTCTTCGATCAGTTGTTTGCAGTTTATTTCTTCACGATCGATCATACCCATCCCCCTCCTGATATCATATTCGCACCTGTAAAAAGCGGTACCAGTTCATTAGCCCGGTCACTTTTTTAGCTGCAAAAACATTATAAAGTAATCAGCCGCTGGGCTTCCATAATTTTCTCGGTGATGGTAAACATATTGGTGACTGATCCAGCCCGTAGTTTATCACTTAAATGATAAAAATCCAGACATGTCCCACAGGAAAGCACTTCAATGTGCCTTTCTTCCAGAGATTTGATGTATTCAAGAACTTCGGATCCTTCCGTAGGCAGCAAAACCCCGCTGTTCATGAATATCAGGACCTGGAATGTTCCTTCCATCTGGGTTAAGGTATACATAAAACTTTTCATCAGGATCCCGCCCAAAGCATCGTCACCGC
>JAAYZA010000246.1 GCA_012515055.1 Syntrophomonadaceae bacterium
ACTCTATCATTTTCTTCCTCCTGAACGCCGAGGATGTTTTTCAATATAAAGCCGTCAATGGCGGCTTCTACCAGAATAGCCAGCAGACGGGTCTGGGGGGATTTGGGGATATTATTCAAGGTGACCAGTATTTCTTCAATACTGGAGACCCATTGTTCATATTTGTCCTTGAATTTCTCCGCTAATTGCTCATCACCCAGGATGCCTTCATGAACAAGATGTATAAATAGCCGGCTTTCCGGTGAGTCAGCAGCAGTTACTCGAAAAATATCTTTCATTGCGGTGGTTATTTCTTCTTTGCTCATATTTTTAGTTTGCGTATCAATGATCAATTGTTTGGCCCGGCTGCTCACCTGATCCATAATGTCATAAAAAATCGTGCTTTTTGAACTATAGTGATAATAAAGAGCACCTTTGCTCATACCAGCTTCATCAGCAATTGCCTGCAGCGAGGCATTGGTGCTGCCGCGCTCGGATACAACAACTTTAGCTGCATCAATGATTTGCTGTTTTTTCTTGTTTCGTCTCATTTATCAACCCTCCAGCGGAATATTAGCAATGAAACCAGTATAGCAGAAAAGAATTTTCAATACATTTTTGCCTTGTGAACCATTTGTTAACAATAATTACAAAAGAGCATTTCACTTAAAGACAAGAATGAGGCCAAGGCCTGTTTCGACCTTAGCCTCATTCCGGGGTTTGTCGCAGGAAAGTTTCACGTAAAAGTTATGCGTCTTCTTCCAAAGATTTTTCATCGATCCTCAGCAGTTGACGGCGTTCTTCTTCAGTAACCTTTCCTTTGCCCTGGTTCCATATGAAATAGGTCGCCAGGCCGATCAAAGCCCATATGCCAGCACCGATCCATTCTGCGGCCGATAAACCAGCCGGTCCAAAGGGGGTATAGAGGTAGAGGAAGCCCAGGCAGAATATGATCGAAGCCCAGCCAATAAATTTGCCTGCTTTGACTTTATAGGGTCGGGGGAGATCCGGTTTGGTGTCACGCAGGCGCAGGAATGAGATTGATACCAGGAGCCAGGCGATAACTATATACATGGAGAAAACGTTGATAATACCTACATATACAGCGCTATTGGTGCCAAACAAAGCAATGAGACTGGTCACTGCACAAAGGATGAACATAGCTTTGGCCGGTGTCTGATATTGGGGATGAATCTCGTTGAAAATGGGGGGGAGATATTTGGCCCGGCTCAAGCCCAGCATCAATCTGCTGGCAGCCAGATAACAAGCGTTCCAGGTAGTCAGCATACCCAATAGAGAAGCAAAAACTACGAATATCCTGGCGGACGCGCTGCCGGCAAACATAAGCTCGATAGCATCTACTACCACCAGTCCTTCTCCAAGTCTTACTTCCAGCGGGGCAGCAAAAGACAGTCCGATCACAATCAATAGATAGAAGATGACCGATGCCCATACACAGGCAATTACCAGTTTACCCAGAACATTATGGGAAACATTGCCTTCTTCTGCCGCCTGGGGGATGGCATTGAACCCGGCCATAAATCCGGGCAGCATCAGCATTATAGCTGTAAAACCAGCAACATCAGTGAAAAGCGGCTTCATGTTGCTTACATCACCAAGACTTATACCACTGAAGAAGAAGAATAGAGCCGCAGCCAGCATTATATAAACCATGGCAGTTTGAATCTTGCCGGACAGCTCGGCCCCTCTGGCGTTAAGCCATGCGAACAGTACGTTAACACCGATGGAAATGGCCATATAAGATAAATAAACCGGTTCGCCGCCGGAATTCCATAACGGACCCCATTGCGGCACCGGGATTCCCAGCCGGGTCATAATGACCGGCAGGAACATGGTTTCGATCATAACCAGGCCTACCCAGAAGATAAGCAGTGACCATTGGCTGACAATAGCGAATTTATCGCCTAAACCTTCAAAAGTAAAAACAACATCACCGCCCACCCGGGGGTAGGCAGAAGTCAATTCAGCATAAACCATGGCCACCAGGCTGCAAAGGATACCGGTGAGGGCAAAGCCGATTATACCGCCCATGGAGCCGCCGGTGGTACTCCAAAAACCAGCATAAATGACCCAGGACCAGCCGACGACCGCGCCCAGGCCCATGGAAAGCAGGGCCTGCCAGGAAAGGGTTTTTTTCAGACCAACTTGGTTCATAATCTATTCCTCCTCTCTTCCTGCCCATAATACTTTTTCCGCGTATAATGATTTAATGGTTTCTTCGTCCATGCCCAGCATTTCGCCTAAAATCGACTGGTTATGCTCGCCCAGTTCCGGATCCATATAATCATCCGGATCACTGGTATCAATACCAAAGTTTTGGCCGTCAAACATAACCGGCTGGTTGTAGGTCTTAACCTGACCCAAAATAGGGTGGTCTATTGCTGCCACCATATTACGGGCAATAAGATGGGGATCATCGAGAAGTTCGGTAACATCCTTCACTATGCCGCAGGGAACCCGCTCGGCTCTCATCATTGCCATCAGATCTTCGGCATCATGATTGATGGACCATTCGGCAAAAGCCTTATTCAAAAGGCGCAGATCATTGGCCCGTTTAACGCTGGCTTCAGGTCCATCACCCTTGTATTCTTCCGCCAGGTCGCTGCGGCCGATCTTATTATAAATATTGTAAAAACGGTCACCGCCCAGGGAGCATACCATTACCCAGTGATTGTCTTTGGTGGGGAAAGCGTCCCAGGGAGCGCCTAAAGGATCTGTGTTGCCCCGGGCTGGCAGTGCATCACCGGTCATGCTGGCCCTGATGATGGATTCTTCCAGAACAGTAAAAACGGCATCCATCATACTTACTTCAATACGTTTGCCTAATCCGGTCTTCAGTCTTTCCAGAAGTGCTGCCATAATGCCGGCAGCCAGATAAATACCGGCAATAGCGTCGGCAACAGCGGGACCAGTTTTTAAAGGCGGGGTTTCCGGCAAGCCGGTGAGACTCATCAAACCGCCCATGGCCTGCGCAACCGGATCAACTCCCGGCAGCGAGGAATAGGGACCGAAGCTGCCAAAGCCATATATTGACGCCATAATTATACCTGGGTTGGCTTTTTTCAGCTCGTCATAGCTCAGTCCCAATTTTTCCATGGTTCCCGGAACAAAGTTTTCCGCCACAATATCAAATTGTTTTACCAGTTCCAGAAATATTTCTTTTGCTCGAGGTTGTTTCAGATTTAAGGCTATGGATTTTTTGCCATGGTTCAACATGTAAAAATAACCACTGGCACCATCATTCATAGGGGGAAATAGACGGGTATGATCACCAAAACCCGGGCCTTCCACTTTAACCACATCAGCTCCGAAATCCCGTAGTAAAGCCGTGCAATGAGGGCCCGAATAGACCCAGGTCAGATCCAGTACTTTGATTCCGTTTAATGGCCTGTTTCCCATTGTAACACTCCTTTTTGCGTGATTTGCAGCACCTTGAAAATTTGTTGATATTGCAATTAGTGGTATGTTTTTAATTACTATTGGAGTTAGTTAACGACTTTGATTAAGTTTTAAAAAATCTAGTCTTCATAGAAAAAATGCCACTCGCAGTTGACGCCTTCTTTGCGCGCATCGGGATGTGCGTGGGTACAACGAGCAGTCATTTTAGGATTGATGGCTTTAGCCATGGCGGTATAGATGGGCGGGGAAATTTGTTTACAGGGTAATAACTCAAGGTTTTTCTCATCACGGAAAACCGACATAGGGCATTTTTTGACATGCATTTTGATTTCCTTATCTGTTACCAGGTCAAACTCCCAGTCAAAACCCCCGGGAGACCATTGCAAGGCCGAGTGTTTCAGGGCAAAAGCCAGTGCCTGCATATCATCGCCTAAATTAAGAGCCTTTTTTATGCGATAAGCCTGGACCCGTGCTGCTTGTTCAAAAACTTCACTGTCCAGTTTGCCGGCGATCTCTTCGCCAAAATCTCGTTCCACGTAGGTCATCCAGTAACTTTGACAGGTCCAGTAATTTTTGATCCATACATTAACCAGTTCAGCCAATTCCTCTTTGGATAATTCCATTAAATCTTCTTTTAATATGTCCCAGTCCACAATTCCTGCTTCGATTTTTTTCATAATAGTTACCTCCTCTAAGGCTGTTTATATAGCCATGTACAAAAACAAAGAAATTACAAAACACCTCCTGTAAAAAATTAAGCTGTCCGGCTGGCTTAATTATAAAACTAAATAATTCTATAGGCAAGATAAAAATAAGCCGATCGGCTTAATGGTAGTATTATAATAAAAAATGTTCTAATATATACAGTGGTACAGTGGCATATAAGGGCAGATATGCAAATATAGCGAGTGAAAAAATCCGGAGATAATTTTAGGGGCCCCAAGAGGGCATAGCTATGTTTAATTAGAGGTCGTTTATGCATATAATAATCAATAGTTTTAAGAAAGAGGATGGATATTGCAATGATTATTACTGGGCTCATAATTGTATTGCTGTTAGTTTTAAGCGTCCCCTTCATTAACAAAAAGGTGGAAGAAAATTTAGAACCCTTTTTATTCGTCATGGGGCTAGCCGCCAGCATCATCTCGGGTGTCCTGAGCTTTGAACTGGTGCTGCATGCACTCAAAGAGCCCATCATGATAACTGCCGCGGTCTTCATTGCCGGTGCGCTGTTTTACCTCCTCCATGATAAATTCCAGGTATTCATGAACCTGGTTTTAAAGAAGATTCCCCTCGCGATTTTCGTTTTTTTGGTGATTGTGGTTTTGGGCTTATTATCCAGTCTTATTACGGCCATTATTGCCTCCATTGTTCTGGTGGAGGTCATCTATTTACTGCCCCTGGAAAGAAAACAAAAGATTATCGTCTGCATCATCGCCTGTTTTTCCATTGGCATGGGTGCCGCCTTAACACCCATCGGTGAGCCTTTGTCGACCATAGCTATTTCCAAATTGGGTGAAAGCTTCTTCTACCTTTTTCATTTGCTGGCAGTATATATTGTGCCGGCAGTGGTGTGTTTCGGCATAATGGGAGCTGTTTATGTGGCTCGCAGCGGCCAGGTTAAAATTGATGAGGTTGCCGGGGATGAAGAGGAAGTTATCGAACAGGAAACCTGGAAAGGCATTATCATCCGGGCATTTAAAATCTACCTTTTCGTCATGGCCCTGGTGTTTTTGGGTGAAGGATTTTCGCCTCTTATCGATAAATATATCCTGGGACTTTCGCCGCAGCTACTTTACTGGGTCAATATGATTTCCGCTGTTCTGGACAATGCCACATTAACGGCAGCAGAAATCAGCCGGCAAATGACAGACACCCAGGTGAAAGCCATCATAATGGGGCTCCTGATCAGCGGCGGCATGTTGATCCCGGGTAATATCCCCAATATAGTAACTGCCTCCAAACTGCGTATCAGCAGTAAAGAATGGGCCGCCCTGGGTGTACCCCTGGGCCTTATCACCATGGTTATTTTCTTTATCATTTTGTTCCTTTTATAGTAAATTGATCTCTGAAGGAATAGTGGAGGAATACCCTCATCAAATGCAGAAATGATTTATAGAAACTGGAAGGCGAGTGCAGTAAACCCATGAAATGAATCTGAAAGCGGGAAGTTGGCTGGAGATGGTTTTAACCAGGGCATTGGAAGCATATGGGAAATTTTTAAAACCAATGGCGATTATTGTTTTGCCGGCAGGAATTCTGGCCGGGCTGATTCTCCTGGCATTCAGCAATTCCAGGAATGAGATTCTGCAGATTATTGCGGCTTTCAATGTTCCGGGCTGGATTATTAGTCCATTGTGGGTCGGTCCCTTGATCTACGGATTGTCCTTATACGATGCCAGCCAGGAATTCGATTATAAAAAGACGGCCGGGGGCGGACTCAAGCCCTGGTGGAAACTGATGCTTTGCGCCTTAGCCGTCATCGGTATCAAATCTATTACCGCTGTTGGCGGCCACATCTTTCCCCAGGCAGGACCCCTGTTTTTGGTCTTGACAGGGGTAATTGCCCTTATCTTATTTACGAGATATATTTTAATTTTGCCGCTGCTGGTATTGGAAGAGCGAAGCCTGCGGGAAAGTTTGGGCAGGAGTGGGTTATTATCAGAGGGCAAGCGCCTGAACATCTTGTTTGAATTTATTGCCTTGTGGATTTTGCTTTATGTAGTGGTATTCATCCTGCAGATCATTCTTGGTCAGTTGGTTAACTTTATTGGCGGAATGACTGCCATGTATATCTTCTTTGTTGTTATAACGGGAGTCATTCAGCCAATGTTAATGGCCCTGATCGTCACCTGGATATATTATTTCTATCTGGAGCAAGATCAAGCCATGGGCATGGAGTCCTGAGAAATTTTCTCCTATTGTCTGCCCGCAGAATTAAATTACCATTTGCAGCATTTCGTTCACCTGAGTCCAGTTGGTTTTCAATGCTTCATTTCCCATCAGAGTCCCGATATGACCGCCTTCGGTTAGAATCTCGATGATATCGTGGGAGGGAGTTTTCACCAGGTTTTTTAAGGCAAAGGCCTGCTCTGGCGGGGTTATGTGGTCTTTCTTACCGGCCATTATGACCAGGGGGCATTCGATTTGGCCCAGATCTACTGATTTTCCATCCAGCTTGAGCTGGCCGGGCTTGGTAAGGGCATTATTTTTAAATAAATGCTGAACGATCTCCAGATAAAAACGGCCGGGGAGATTCTGAGTATATTCATACCAATTTTCAAAGCGGACAAAACGATCCAGCCCTTCCTGGTCATCTTCCTCCAGCATCTTCCACAGACGGGAGTATTTATTAATATAATGTTCCTCTGGCTGCATGTTTTTGAAGCCGGTGAGGATATAGCGTCCCTTCATGATGCCGCCGCCGGCTGCCACCAGATAGCGGAAAAAAGACATGGGCAGGCGAGCATAATCATTCATGGGGGATGTGACTGCTTCCAGGTCAATGGGGGCGGCGGCTGATACCAGGCTGGCGATCTTTTCCGGAAACAGGGCAGTATAGATCGCGGCCTGCCATCCGCCCTGGCATTCACCCACCAGATGAATTTTATATATTCCCGTGCGTCGGCGTATTTCCTCGATGGCTTCATCGGTGAGGCGTATGTGATCATCTATCCCCAGGTTTTTATAGCGGGGATCGGCACTCAGCCATTCGGTGACATAAACGTCGAAACCGTAGCGGTGAAAGACCCGGACCAGGCTTTGATCATCAGAATAATCGGCAATATTGGCATGATGCCCTGCCTGGGGGGGCAGGATCAATACCGGGCGTTTGGCGTCCTGGTCCTGGTTGGGAAAACGGCGCAGACGCAGGTTTTGATGTTCGTAAATAATGGTATTGGGAGTTGACCAATAAGCATAGGGTCGGGAAAGCTGACGGAGTATTTCCATATATCTGGTTTGCAGGGTATAACGCTGGTTCATATTCAATGCAGGGGCCTCCTTTTACGATTAGCCGGGTTTACTACATTTGCCGGCTATTATTTGTTAAACTGGATAGTATGATAGCTCCCGGAGGATTGATTTCATTGGCCTTCAGTGAACATATGTTAAAAAACTGGCAGTATTATTTAAGAATCTATTCAGAAAACAGCTTGCAATGCTGGGATAAGACCATCCTGCTTCGAGTGGGATCCCTGATCGATGCCCGGCATTCTTTCTGCGCAGTTAATGAACAACTGGATCCCGATCTCATAAATGCTTTTGGGACCGCCGCCCCGCCCCCCGGCGATTATTTGCTGCATCTGGCTCCCGGATGGGACCGTAACCTGATCGAAACGCCGGTTTTGCTGGTACACGGGGCCGGGTTGGATGCCACTTCCTATACCAATCTGTATAACATGGGTTTCACCGGATTGCAGCAGCAATTGACTGCTCGGGGCTACCGGGTGTTTTCCCTGACATTTTCCCATTCTCACGGGGACAATCATCACCAGGCTGAGGTATTGGCCCATGCCATACAGCAGGTAAAAGAATTGTCCGGTGTCCGGAAAATAAATATTATCGCCCATAGTAAAGGTGGTTTTGCTGCCCGTATTTATTTATCCAACCTGGCATTGACCCCTTACCGTGATGATGTGGGGCATTATATCATGCTGGGAACCCCCAATCTGGGGACGGACTATTCTTTTCGCTATCCAGGTCTCGGTTATCTGATCTACCTGGCCGGAGGCAATGGCGTAATCGCCTGGCACAAACTGCTGCATATGGGCAGTTTCATCGATATCTCGTCCCGGGCCATCTATCGTGAGGGCAGTTTCCCCGGTCAATGCCAGATGTTATATCCCTGGGCAGAGGAATTCCCTCTGGACATCAGCCAGCAGGATTGGTGGACCACCTATTATGGCGGTACCGGTTTTATCAGTTGTTCCCGGGGCCTGCAAACGGCCATGAATGACGGGGGACATCTGGTACAGAAACTGGAAAGCCGGGGTCTGGAACCTGATATTACCTTCGCGGTTTTAGCCGGTGATAATAGCATATTGGGCCTGACCCCTGCTCCTGACAGCATCCCCGGCGATGGCATCGTATTTGTCGACAGTGTACTTAATACAGCTGGAATGAGCCGCCGGGGGGCGGTTTTACGAGAAAAAACCACCCTGCCATTAAACCATATGGAACTGCTCTACGATTCCCGGGTGACTGGCTGGATCCACCGCCAGCTCAATGGCTAGGAACGTTCCGCCAGCCATTCTGAAATCAGGGGGTATGGTTCCCGTTTGGCAAAACTGCCGAAAACTATCCCCCCATGCCCTACCGGAAATTCCTTATAGGTTTTATCGGCAGATGCGGCCTGATCTAAAATGGCCTTGGTCTGATGGGGCAGTACCAGATGGTCGTTCGTCCCGCTTAAGACCAGCAGATTGGCTTCAATTTTGGCCATGTCCACCAACCGGCCCCGCAGGTAGAATTCCTTTTTCACCAGTTTATTGCCCTGATAGAGTTCCTTGATCCACTGACGATAAGCGGCTCCAGGAAAATTGGAATTGTCATTGACCCATTTATTCAAAGCTTTCCAGGCGGCAATGGGTGTGCCATCATCAATGGATTTCCACAAACGGGTATAAGTGCCCCAGAAATTGTTGACCGGCCGCAGCATTTTAACACCGAAATCGATGAAATCCTTGGGGATCAGTTGAAAAGTATCAGCCACCCGGTCGGGATCAAATTCCGGATCTTTCAGCCACACGCTGGAGAGGCCGGCGTCCTGGAAATCAATGGGTGCTGCTACATATATGATGTTTTTTATCAGGGGCTCCGGGTAAAGGGCCGCATACATGGTGGTAATAGTTCCCCCCATGCAATATCCCAGGAGACTTACCTCACTGGAACCTGAGGTCTGGATCACTTTCCTGACCGCCCGGGTGACATAATCGTCGATCAAATCACAGAAACTGAGGTTGCGGTCCTCCCATTCCCACTCGCCCCAGTCCAGCATATATACATCGAACCCTTGCTCAACCAGATACTCCACCAGGCTCATTCCGGGGATCAGGTCCAATATATAGGGTTTGTTGATCAGGGCATAGATCATTAACAGGGGAGTTTTATGCTTTATCCCCTGGTTATTTACATAACGATAGAGTCGGGCTTTGTTTTTTCGCCAGACCACGTCTTTGGGCGTCATACCCGTCTGGGGGTCCGGATCAAAAGTTAGCAGTTCCGCCCATTTGCGGCTGCTGTCCAGCATGCGGTCATAGTTCTCCTGCAGCATGGCACCGACTTCATCAGGGGAACCACTCAGTATACGCAGCCTATCCATTTCCTCTTCCTCCTATATCCTGTTCCGGCATGGCTTCTTTGATCACGTGTCGGCGCGGCGGTATCACAATGGCTTCGCCGTCGACCACCAATTCACCATGCTGATTGTAACAGGTGGTTTTAAGTCTTACCCTGCCAGAATCCAGTAGTTCCACCACTTCCGTCTGAGCTCGGATGGTATCATTGATAAAGCAGGGTTTTAAAAATTTCATGTTCTGGGTTTCGTATATCGTGCCCACACCGGGCATCTGGTTGCCTACCACATTGGAAATCAAACCCGCCAGGAGCATGCCGTGCACGATGCGGGTCTTGAAATGGCCCTGGGCAGCCCGGACTTCATTGACATGGAGCCAGCTGAAATCTCCGGTTACTCCAGCGAAAATATATAAATCAGTTTCCGTGATGGTTTTTTCTACATAACCCTTGTCCCCAATTTTTAATTCACTATAAATATGTTCTATCACAAATGGTCTCCTTCCCCGCATTTTTCCCGGGATGCGATGTTTTAGCCCTCTGACGGGGCAGAGGTGTCCTTCTTCTTGGTCACCCGGGTTTCTTTTTTGGCCGTATTGACTTTTTTATTAACGGTTTCCAGCTTTTTTTCCATTTTCACTATGGATTGCTGCAGGTTGTTCATTTCTTCTTTCAATCCGGCTTGATGTTCAGCCATTTTAATCAGGCTGTCAGCCATTCTGGTCATGGTATGACTGAATTGGAATTCCAGCTGGTCGATCTTTTCTTCCAGGGAGATAACTAATTCAGCCACCCGGGCGATGTCTTTCTTCGAGGGCACCGGGTTCATTTCCATATATTTATCCATCATTTGCCGGGTCACATTTTCGTTGGATAAATTTTGTTCCAGGGCCTTGTTGATCATCCCGACAAAGGTCTGGGTGCTGATCAATTCCTTGAAAGCATCAGCCCAGGCTGCTTCGGTCTTGAAATACATATCTTTCCATAGCTCAGTAAAATTCGGCATATGGATTTTTTCTTTGTCATTGGAGTTCATCGACATAGATACTGCTCCTTTCAACCACGATTTTCAACCGGTCGCTGCTCAGTTTTTTCACGGGCCGCCGCCCGGTCCTTCCCAAAAAGTTTTCCGGGCCCGGTCTGCAGCCAGTGCTAATAAAAAAAGGCGGTTATCACTTACTGGTAAGGTAACCGCACTGACATACCTCCGTTTTTAGAGGTTATCTACTTTTTTGGACAATTCATCGACTTTTTTGGTTACTCCCATGAAATCGAAATTGGTAAAATCCATGTTCTCGAAAGCCGCCTTGACTGCTTCCTGCATCATGGTCTGCATCTGGCTCTGGTTTTTCTTAACCTGGCCCATCAATTCTTCCACAATCTTGGTGGATTCCTCCCGGGCTATTTTCCGCTGTTCCAGATATTTGGCCACCATGCCCTCCAATTGTTCCTGGGACCAGGACATACTGCCCAGACTTACCAGCCACATATCCCAAAATTTTTCCATCATATTATCAGCCATAGCAAAAGACTGATTCAGTTTTTCATTGCTCATAATAAAACAACTCCT
>JAAYZA010000251.1 GCA_012515055.1 Syntrophomonadaceae bacterium
ATGATTTTATCCACTGCTTTTTTAAGTACGGTTTCTTCTTTGACTTCCCGATTATCAATTACACCATTAACTTTGGTTGCTACATAACTGATTTTCTTTTCCCCATCGATGCCCGCCTGTTTAACCCTGACGCTGCTGGTTGAATTCTTATCTATTTCCGTCCTGGTCTCGAAAGGTATTTTCTCAATTTTTTCCCCTTCTACCTGGGCCACCACATTTATGAAGGGTTTGCTGGCCACCAATATGAGTTCCTGCTCCAGCTGCAGATCTTCAGATTTCAGGTTATTGGCCCGCATTATATCATCTACATACATATCATTTTTACGGGCTATTGTCCAAAGGTTGTCCCCCTCACGGACAATATATATTTCTGGTTTATCCGTCCCCATTTTTATCAGGTCATAGGCTTCCTCTTTGGTAAGAACCTGATTTACAGGGATTTCCCGGGTGATCAAGTCCACATCTTCCGCCAGAGAAACCTGAATCAGTGTTTCCCCCTCATCCACCACGCAAAATTCCTGTTTCAATTCCTTAAGCAATTCCTCGGCGACATCCTGGCAGCTCACACAGGCTACAGATCTGCCGTCAACCTGCATTTCAACACCCAGAGTAGCAAATTTGACGTTTTTCTCCAGTTCTTTTTCTATTTCTTCTTTTTCGATAACTGCACTTTTGGACACCAGGGTTCTTTCCCAATTGATATCACTGGCCAATTTCAATTCGAGGTTGGTTGCCCCCTCTTGCCGTTCCGTTATTACCTCGATGGCGGCAGCAATATCAGGGTAATGCTTGACGGCAAATTTTTCCTCCCCATCAATATAAACGGAATAAGCTGTGGTTTTCGTGAAAAACAAAAAAATGAATGCCATGATGACTAACACCAGGCTGGCAATGCCGGCTCTCTCCAATGGTTTAGTGTGCTTAAAATAATCTGCCATAATACCTCTCCATTATTATTAATCTGCTAAATTCTATCATAATTCTTTATCTTATATAGAAAATCCTTCCTGTCAAGCAGAAAACTCCGTTATTATTGTCGTTTATATACTTCCATATAAAGAGCTGCTTCGACGCGTTTCTTATGCATCTCACATGAAATTTCATCCGGCATACTTATGTCCTGGTTGCGGAAATAGTTATTGGCATGACATCCCCCACCGCAGAAATACCTTGCCCAGCACCTGGTGCATTCAGTTTTATTTTCCAGATGATTGGCAGCAAATATTTTACCTATGTTTTCATCAATATGATTTTCCTGCAGGTTGCCCATATAAAATTCACTATGCCCGACAAATTGATGACAGGGGTAGATATCCCCCTCCGGTGTTATAACCAGATATTCGGTGCCGGCTCCGCAGCCGGTCATTCTTTTGGCCAGACAGGGGCCTTTTTGCAAATCGAGATTGAAATGAAAAAATTCCAGGGGGTGACCATCATCATAATAATTGATCAATACCTCTGTCAGCTTTTCATATTCCTTTAAAACTTCCGGCAAATCCTCCCGCCGAATGGAAAACTCACCATCGGGGCCTACTGCTGGTTCCATGGAAAGTGATTTGATCCCCTGTTCGGCCATGTGCTGTACATCCTGCGAAAAAGCAAGATTGTTCCGGGTAAATGTTCCCCGCACATAATAACTGATGGGATTTCTGGCTATGGCCTTTTTTATATGAGGTAAAACTATATCATAACTTCCCTGACCATTATTTAAGATACGGTGCCGGTCATTTACTTCCCGCCTTCCGTCCAGGCTCAGGATAATACTGATATCATTGGCAATTATAAAATCCATAATCACATCAGTTAACAATACCCCATTGGTGGTCAGAGTAAAATTAAATTGCTGCCCGGTTTCTGCTCCGCGCCGGCGGGCATAATGAACTGTCTGTTCGATCACGGACATATTCAGTAAAGGTTCCCCGCCAAAAAAATCCACTTCCAAAAACCGCCGGCCCTGGCTTTGGGCCAGCAAAAAGTCGATAGCGTTCTGAGCAACCTCTATCGACATCAAGGCTTTTTGGGTATTAAAATCACCCTGGCTGGCAAAGCAATATTCACATTTCATATTACACAGGTGGGCTACATTCAAGCAGAGAGCTTTAATTTGCAGGCGGGAAAAATCCAGGACGAAAGACTCGTCTTTCTCCGTAAACAAAGAACCATCTTCCCATAATCCCAGAATTTCGTAAACCGTTTCCGTAACTTCATCCATGTCATATAAACCAAAACAGTCTTCCATGGCCCGATAAAAATCGCCCTGATATTTGACCAGATTGTATATTAACCGGGCGGCCAGATCATCCAGAATATGAACTGCACCGGAATTTACATCTAATAAGATATTAGTTTCCTTAAATTTATAGAGATGAATATTGGTCGAAAAGTCATAATTAACCAGTTCAAACAAGTAAGTTTTCTCCTCTTCCCCCGGCTGGATAAAAAACAGATTTGTAATTTGTCGGGTTAGTTGCTGCGGCAGACCTGATTGCCCACAGTACAGGATGTTTTACAGGCTGATTGACATGAAGTTGCACATTC
>JAAYZA010000028.1 GCA_012515055.1 Syntrophomonadaceae bacterium
CTGCTTTATAAACAGAAAGATTCAGTTACAGACAAAGCCATACGCAAACTGGCTCACCGCATCGATATCAATGAATTGCTGCTCCTTGCTGAAGCTGATTACCGGGGTCGGGGGATGAAGCGGGATTTTGACCCCATCCGCAGCTGGATGCTAAACCGGGTAACTGCCCTGGGCCTTGAACCGGGAGAACAAATAAAGGCCCTGGTTAAAGGCCGGGACCTTTTGCCATTAGGTCTGCAGCCCGGAATTGTTTTTAAAAAACTCCTGGAAATGGCCTGGGAAATGCAATTGGAGGGCCTCAGCAAAGAAGATATCTTGCAAGCCCTCCAAAATGAAATATAAAACCGGCTGTTATTCCTCCACGCTATTAATCTGGATTATTAGTTTAGTGACCGTTCTTCCCCTCAAATTACCATCTGGCAAGGATTCGCAGTTATTCTGCGCCATCCTTTTTAAACTTTCCCGGGAGATTGGTTCAAATCAAATCGGATAAGCTCTGTCCCATTTATCAGCTTTGCACAACACCTTAACATTAAAATATAATTATGTCATTCATTTACTGGCAGGAAAGGAGGCGAAAATTGTGCATAAACATATTAAAAGTATAACAACTATTTTAACCTTACTTATTTTTTTCACCATGGTCCCGGCCCCCTGTACCCAGGCCGCTTACCTGGGTGACCGAACCCTTATGCAATCAATGCAGGGTTATGATGTCAAACAGCTGCAGCAGGATCTGACCTGGTTGGGATATGACACCAACGGGATAGACGGGATATTCGGTCCTAAAACCTTGAGTGCCGTGAAAATTTTTCAATCACATAATGGACTGGCTGTAGATGGTATTGTCGGAAAACAAACGGCGGCGGCCATAATTCGGCAGGTCAGTGATCCCGGGACGAAAGCTGGATATCCCAATCCTTCCCGGGGATATTTGGCCAATGCCCGGCAGGATCTGGCTGATCTGGCCCGTCTCATCTATGGAGAAGCCCGGGGAGAATCCTATACTGGCAAAGTTGCTGTGGCAGCAGTTGCGCTGAACCGGCTAAAAGCCAAAATCTTTGGTTCTACTATCCAGGAAGTTATTTTCCAGCCCGGCGCTTTTACCGCTGTTGATGATGGTCAGTTCTTTTTACAGCCAGATGCTTCGGCTTTCAGAGCTGCCGAAGATGCTTTAAACGGATGGGATCCCACCGGCGGTGCCCTTTACTACTGGAACCCGGTTACTGCCACCAACAAATGGGTATGGAGCCGGCCCATTATTACCACAATAGGCCGCCATGTTTTTGCCATATAACCGGGACTGGCCGGCAGGAAATTTATAAATCGCCAGGCCCCGCAATTGCGACGCATTAAACAGTGTTGCTCTGCGGGGCTTTTGAATCTTACCCTGCTGTTCTCATTGCTAAGCCCGGTTAAATGTGTCAGGATAGTATTGTTGAAGATTTAACCGGGAGGGTCCTGCATCAATGGAAAATGCATCAAACAGTAAACAGCGCTGGGTCCTGTTTGCTTCTATTTTTCTGGTAGGGGTCGGCTTTAGCATCATCATGCCGGTGCTGCCTTATTATGCCGAATCCCTGGGAGCCAGTGCCTTTCAATTGGGTTTGCTGATGACTGTTTATGCCATATGCCAGTTCATATTCGCCCCAGTCTGGGGTGCCTCCTCAGACCGGATCGGCCGCAAGCCAGTCTTATTGCTGGGCATAATCGGATTCGCCTTTACCTTCATTTTATTTGGTTTTTCCACCCAGCTGTGGATGCTGTTTTTATTCCGCATCATCGGCGGATCTTTATCCTGTGCAACCATGCCGACAGCCATGGCCTACGTTGCCGATACCACCAGTCCGGAAAAAAGAGGCAGTGCCATGGGAATGATTGGCGCCGCCATGGGCATGGGCATGATTTTCGGCCCGGCTATCGGCGGCCTTTTATCCGGCATATCACTGGCCTTCCCCTTTATCTTTGCCGGGGTATTGGCCAGCCTCAATGCAATATCTGTCTGGCGATTATTGCCTGAATCCCTGCCGGTGGAAAGACGGGTCCAGAGCAAACAGGAAATCCGGCACGCTTCTTTGCTGGAAGGGCTAAAAAGCCCCTTTGTGGTATTATTTATTGTAATGATGCTGGCCAGCATTGGAGAATCCATCCATCAGGGGACTTTTGCTCTCTTTACGGAAATAAAGCTGAACTTCACCCCTCGGGATATAGGTTGGTCCTTTACCGCTGCCGGCGTCGTTTCCGCATTTGTTCAGGGCATGCTCACCGGCCGGCTGATCAACCGTTGGGGAGAAGAAAAAACTGCCGCTGCCGGCATATCCCTGTTAGGTTTGAGTTTCATCTTGTTCATATTCACTTTCAATATCCCCAGTTCCGTCGTATTCATGGGCTTTTATGCCGCTGGAGTTGGACTGATACGTCCTTCCATATCTGCTGCCATCTCCAAAAGAACCTCGGGAGCCCAGGGCTCTGCCATGGGTATACTGCAGGGCTATGACAGTCTGGGACGCGCAATCGGGCCGGCATTAGGCGGGTTCATGCTCGATCAGGCCCTTAATATGAACTACTATACCGCCATTGTTATAAGTATGGCCGCATTGGGCACCCTGTTCTTCGGTTCGCGGAGGCAGTCCGCCCGGCTGGCCCGTCAGCAAACCCCGGGGGGTTAAAATCAATGGAACTCATCTTTATTTTTACCACCGCCTTTATCGTTGGCCTTTCCGGTGCTATGATGCCCGGCCCTTTACTTACCGCCGATATCGTCTACAGTGCGGAAAGAGGTTTTTGGGCTGGTCCCTGGCTGATTTTGGGCCATGGTTTGCTGGAGATTTTTTTGATAATTATCCTTCTGGCTGGTGCAGCCAGTTTCCTGACCCAGCCGTCTGTGGCAACAATCATAGCTGTTGTCGGCGGCCTTTTTTTAATTTATTTTGGTTTTATCATGGTGCGGGATGTATATACCGGTGATCTGCATCCACCAGGTTCCCAATCCGCCATTAAAAGCGGCCAGCCGACCCGCATGCATCCCCTATTAACCGGAATAATCATTTCGGCGGCCAATCCCTATTGGATCATCTGGTGGGCTACCATCGGACTCAGTTATTTAACCCTGGCTTTAAAAAGCGGTACACCAGGTATCGCCTCCTTTTATTCCGGCCATATCCTGGCTGATTTCCTCTGGTATACTGCCATCGCCTATATAGTCAGCAAAGGAGCCGGGTTTATGACTCCCCGTATCTATCGGAGCATATTGGCCATCTGCGGAGTCTTTATGCTGGGTTTGGGGGGGTATTTTTTGTATTCCGGTTATATTGGGATATGGTAAGCCCTTATCAGCTTAGCTCCTTGACATGCTGATGCAGCAGCGTTATTCTTAAAATTATCCTGTGTGAAAGGCTGGCCGGTTTTATGCACCAACAAAAAAGAATTGCCGCAATCCATGATATCTCTTGCTTCGGTAAATGCTCTTTAACTGTGGCCCTGCCCATCATCTCTGCTGCCGGGGTCGAAGTTAGCGCCATCCCCACTGCTGTGCTTTCAACTCATACCGGGGGTATCTCGGGATGGACTTACCGGGATCTGACCGAGGATATCCTGCCCATCGTCGATCACTGGCAATCTCTTGACCTGAAATTCGATGCCATATACACCGGATTTCTGGGTTCCTTTGCCCAGCTGGATATCGTAGCCAATATTTTTGATCGTTTAAAATCCCCTGATAATATGATAATAGTTGATCCGGTCATGGCTGATAATGGAATGCTTTACCAATTGTTCCCTCCGAATTTTCCCGCCGGCATGAAAAAACTATGCACCAAAGCTGATGTTATCGTCCCTAATATTACCGAGACGGTTTTAATGCTGGAAGAACCTTACCGGGAAGGACCATATACCCCGGCCTATATAGAAAGCCTGCTGGAAAAACTGGCTAGGTTGGGCGCTAAAAAAGTAGTGCTCACCGGGGTGCACTTTGACCGGCATCAGCTTGGGGCCGCCTCCTATGACAGCCAAACGGACGCCATAAGCTATGCCTTTGATAATTGGATAGAAGGGTATTATCACGGGACCGGTGATGTCTTCGCCAGTGCCCTGACAGCGGCTTTATTAAAGGATATCGGCCTGGCACAGGCTGCTGAAATCGCGGTGGATTTTACCGTGGGCAGCATTGCCCGCACCAAAAAGGCAGGGACCGACATCCGTTTTGGAGTTAATTTTGAAGAGGGTATCCCGCGGCTCATACAGCAGCTGGGACTTTAAAGGCTGCAAGTCTTCGGCCTTACCTCTGGTCCATGGGTATATAATCACGCCGCTCCGCCACATTTTTATATGCCGGCCGGATGATCTTGCCCAGATTAACGATTTCTTCTATGCGATGAGCACTCCAACCCACCATTCTGGCCACGGCAAAAAGCGGGGTATACATTTCCAGGGGAAGATCCAGCATCCTGTAAATAAGTCCTGAATAAAAGTCGACATTAGCACTGACACCTTTGAAAATCTGTCGGTGTTCTCCAATAACTAACGGTGCCAGTTTTTCCACATTGGCATACAGCTGGTATTCTTTTTCCATTCCCTTTTCAACTGCCAGCTCTTTTACATGATTGCGCAAGATCAGAGCCCGAGGGTCTGAAATAGAGTAAACCGCATGTCCCATGCCATATATCAAGCCAGCCCGGTCATGGACCTCACCTTTTATGAGCCTGGTGAGATAATTTTTGATCTCATCCTCATCATTCCAGTCTGCTACATTTTCCTTGATATTTTCGAACATACGCACGACTTTGGCATTGGCTCCGCCGTGCCGGGGGCCTTTAAGGGATCCCAGAGCGGCTGCCATTACTGAATAAGTGTCCGTCCCCGTCGAAGTCAGAACATGGGTGACGAATGATGAATTATTCCCCCCGCCGTGTTCAGCATGGAGAACCAGAGCCAGATCAAGAATTTTAGCTTCCATCTTGCTGAAGCTGTTGTCCGCCCGCAGCAAATACAGGATGTTCTCGGCTATGCTCAGGTCTGGCTGGGGACTGTGCAATACCAGACTGTTTTTACCGTGGTAATGGGAATAAGCCTGGTAACCATAGACTGCCAGTGAGGGAAGCCAGATTATCAACTGCAGGCATTGCCGCAGTACATTGGCGACGGATATATCATCAGCACGATCATCATAGGTATATAAGGCCAGAACACCCCGTGCCAGTACATTCATAATATCCTTGCTGGGTGATTCCAATATCATATCCCGAGCAAAAAAAGCCGGCAGATTCTGGTGATTGGCCAGCATGGTTTTGAATTCCTGGAGCTCACCAGCATCGGGCAATTCCCCGAACAACAGTAAATAGCAGGTCTCTTCAAAACCAAAACGTTCATCATCCAAAAAGCCCCTTACGATATCATTGATATCAATGCCCCGGTACAGCAGACGCCCGGGGACCGGTATCATCTCCCCTTCGTCAATAATATATGAATGGACTTCCCCAATATTGGTCAGACCCACCAGAACACCCCGGCCGTCAAGATCACGCAGACCGCGTTTTACAATATATTTATCATAATGTTGTTTCTCTATTTCACTTGCTTTTTCCACTTTTTTCACCAGGTTGTTGAATATGTCTTCACTAAAATTATCAAATACTTTTTTCCTCATTGGTTAATTACTCCCCTAAAATAATTTTGTTAATTATAGCATCAAGCTTTACTATTCTATAGCAAAAATGGGCCGGAATTAAAACATTTTTCCCCAGACGTCTGCTAATTTTCGTCTGGTTCTGTTAATTGTCAACAATAAGATCATTTAAATATTATATTTGGCTATTCATATCAACAAAAAAAGCCCGCTGCAAATAGCAGCAAAATCTTATCCCGCGATAGATACAGCTCTTAATACCAGTCGCCGGTAGTTTTCCGTTTCAGCTGCCCAGATGACTTAACAATACCATGGACATTATTTTATTATCTTTAGTGATAAAGGATAATTATATGATTCGCCATTGGCGGTTTTGATTGCCGCTACAATAATCAGGACCAGATCCGCGATAACAAGAACGCCCAGTAAAAAACCCAGGATAATGGCAACTGGCATCAGTACCAATGTGATAGCAAAAATCATTGTCAGGATAGCCCCGGCCAGAAAGTAAATTGTAAATGATATCTGAAAATTAAGTGCTTCCTTGCCCTGCTCATCCACCAACTCGTACTCGTTCTTCTTTATAAGCCAGATTATCAGCGGCCCCAGAACATTGCCCAGGGGTATGCCCACATAAAAGGCCAATGCTGCCAGGTGGCATCCTATGGCCCAATTGCGCGCGGCTTGAGTATTTAAATCCACTGCTGTTTTCCTCCTTTTCAGAATTTATAGCCCGGCGGGGTCAGCGGGCCGGAACAATCGCGGCACCAAAAGGAATAAGCCCCAGTTGGGCCAGTTTTATATGCTGCCAACCAAAAGGTATACCTATAATAGTAATAAAAAAGAGAAGGGCTATCACTAAATGGGCCAGAAAAAATTCCCAGCCGAACAAAATGACCCAGATGATATTGCCGACAAGTCCGCCGGCGCCAAAATTGCCCAGTTCTATCTCCCGCCCGAAGGGCCATAGTACAAAGCCGGCGATTTTAAAACATTGTAAACCGAAAGGTATTCCAATGATGGTTATGCAAAGGATTATCCCGGCCAGAAGCCACGCCGCCGATACTATTATGCCGCCGATCAAGAGCCAGAATACATTACCGATGAAACTCATCCAATCACCTCCCGGTACTCCCAGGTTTTCGCCGCCCGGCTATTAATATTGTAAACCAAGATTAGCAAATAACCTATAAAATTCAAATCCGGCCCCGATTTAAAAGATGTTAAACTGCAGAATAAACCCCGCAGGGAGCATATTTAATCTATGCTTCCCTTCGGGGTTTATTACTCTGATCGCGCTTTCAAATCTTTTTATTCTTATCCCGCTTATAAAACTGTCCGGTCCAGTTCATCCTCATCCGGCACAGCATCATTGAACTGCGGTATGTTGATGGGTTCCGTTTCCTTCATTAAATCGTGGATCAAACCTTCCTTCATATATAACATCGGTTGTTTGCCGATATGAAGGATGATTTCCATGCCGCCTTCATTGGTAATGGTATAAAAATTCTCACAGACCCGCAATATTTCTGTGATCGGTCCTTTGCCCGTCATCAACAGGCCATAGTTTTTTACTTCAATGGTTTTTACATGAATGTTTAATAAATCGATCAAGGACCTTTTCGCTGATTCAGCCATTTTGGAAAAGTCTATTGCCCTGGCATCCTTGAATAGCAGACGCACCTGAAATCTTACCCTTTCTTCGCGTTGTCTTTCTTTGGTCATCTAAGATCAGCCCCCCATCAAATAAAAATACAGAATCTTACCACAAATTGTAACACAATTTGACTTATAACCAAAAGCTTTTTATAAACTAAATTAAAATATTGCTTTACCCCAAATTATATCGGCTTTAACTACTCCGTTCCGCCATCAATATTTTGATTTCCTGTTCATTAATGCCCACAATGGCTTCCCCTAAATCGGCAGATACCTCCGCCAGTATTTCCGGGTCCTGATAATTGGCCACCGCTTTTACTATGGCCCGGGCGCGCCGGACCGGATCACCGGATTTAAAAATACCGGAACCCACAAACACTCCATCAGCTCCCAGCTGCATCATTAAGGCAGCATCGGCAGGGGTTGCCACACCACCGGCAGCAAAATTGACTACCGGCAAACGACCATGGTCATGAACATATTTCGCCAGTTCCAGTGGAACCTGTATTTCTCTGGCGGCATGGAAAACCTCATCACTCTTCAGATTCTGCAGCTGCCTTATCTGCTGATTTATCCGCCGCATATGTCTTACCGCCTGGATGATATCACCGGTGCCTGCTTCTCCCTTGGTACGGATCATAGCCGCGCCTTCACCGATCCTTCTTAAGGCCTCCCCCAGATCCCGGGCGCCGCATACAAAGGGTGTTTTAAATCTGGTCTTATCGATATGGAAAGTATCATCGGCGGGTGACAGCACCTCGCTTTCATCGATAAAATCAATTCCGATGGCCTGCAGTATCTGGGCTTCGACGAAATGGCCAATGCGTACTTTGGCCATCACCGGAATCTGGACCGACTCCTGAATGCTTTTGATCATGGCCGGATCGCTCATGCGCGATACCCCGCCAGCAGCCCGGATATCCGCCGGCACTCTTTCCAATGCCATAACTGCCGCCGCCCCTGCCTCTTCGGCCAGTTTAGCCTGTTTTGGATCAGTAACGTCCATAATGACGCCGCCTTTAAATTTTAATGTCATATCGCCATTCAACCTGATCTATCTCCCTCGCTGTTTATTTAAGTGCAATGGGGGTTGAATGTATTAAATAAAAACATGAGCCCTGATATTATGCCACAACAAATGGAGCATTCACCTTTTCGTTTAAATCCCCATCACACAAGTCTATTATATGTAAAATCTGATGGTATAATTAGTATCAGAAATGAAATTCTTGGTGGTACCAGATTCGGAGGTAATCAGATATGGATATGCTTACACCCATACTGGAAACTGGCAGCGGGGTCCCTCTCTACCAGCAGTTATACGCTTTTATCAAAAAGGAGATCTTGAGCAGCAGGATCGCCCCTGATACCAAGCTGCCTTCCAAGCGTAAACTATCAGCATATTTAGAAATAAGCCAGAATACCATCCAGAGCGCCTATGAACAATTGATTGCCGAAGGTTATGTTTATTCACTAGAGAAAAAGGGTTTTTATGCGGCCAAAATAGATCACATCCATCAACTGGATGTAAGAAGCATCATCAATGACAGGGCCGCCCTTGATAAGCTGGATACTATTTCCTACGATTTTTCCTATCATGGGGTCGATATCCCCTCTTTTCCTTTTACAGTGTGGCGCCGGCTGGCCCGGGAAGTCATCAATGAATATGACCGGGAACTGCTGCAATTGGGAGACCCCCAGGGCCATATCCGCCTTAGAACCGCCATTGCCGACTATCTCCATCAATCCCGCGGAGTGAATTGCAGTCCAGAGCAAATTATAATCAGCTCCGGTACCGAGCTGTTGATGCTGGCCCTGATCCAGCTATTGGGTTCTGATAGTGTTTATGCCCTGGAAAACCCGGGTTATGAAAAGCTCAGTATGGTTTTTTCCGCCAATAAAGCCCGTTTTACTGCGGTAAACATTGATGAAAGCGGCATGATCCCAGATGAAGTTTATGACAGCCCGGTCAATGTTTTGAGTTTGACACCGGCCCATCAATTTCCCTCCGGTGGAATCATGCCCATCAGCCGCCGTATCCAATTGCTGAACTGGGCTAATAAAGCAACAGACCGTTATATCATCGAAGATGACTACGACGGCGAATTTAAATACAGCGGCAGGCCCATACCTGCCATGCAGGGCCTGGATGGCAGCGGCAAAGTAATTTACATGGGGGCTTTCTCCAAATCACTGACCCCCGCATTACGCATCAGTTATATGGTCTTGCCGCAGCCGCTTTTGCACAAGTATCTGGGCAATCTCTCCTATTTTATTTGCCCGGTATCGGTCATTGCGCAAAAAGTACTCAGCCGTTTTATTGAGGACGGCCATTTCGAACGGCATTTAAACCGGATGCGTCTGATCTACAAAAGAAAACGGGAAACACTGACCA
>JAAYZA010000210.1 GCA_012515055.1 Syntrophomonadaceae bacterium
AGTCCACATGGTTTATAATTAAAAAAACTCAAAGGAGGCTGCCATGCCTGTATGTGATTTGATCTCTCATCAGCTGTACTATGAAAGCCGGAAGGCAAAAAAACCCCGGGGGACAGTGGTTTTTGTCCACGGCAGCGGCGGAACATCCCAAACATGGCGTGAACAAATGCCGTTTTTTAGCGATGACTGGAATTGTGCCGCCATTGATTTGCCTGGCCATGGCAGATCATCTCCCCCCCTATGCCCAAGTACAACTGAAGCAGCCCGACTGCTTAAAGCTTTCATTAACCAAGAGTCTTTCCTGGCTCCGATCTATCTGGCCGGCCATTCACTGGGGGCAGCAATAGTATTGGAATATGCTCTTAATTATCCTGGAGATCCAGGCGGAATCATAATTATCGGCGGCGGAGCAAAATTGAAAGTACTGCCGCAAATACTGACAGACCTGTCCCACAATGAAATACATAAAGACTTGATTAAAATGTCTTTTTCACCGAAATCTGATCCCCATCTAATTGATTCCCAGGCGGAATTATTTATGCAAAACTCTTCTGCTGTACTGTATGCCGATTTCAATGCCTGTAATGAATTTGACCTCACGGAAAATCTGTCGGGGATCACTTCTCCCGCTTTGATGATAACTGGCGATGAAGATGTGCTGACACCGCCCAAATATGCTGACTACCTGCAAAACCATTTATCTGACAGCCGTCTGGTGATAGTGGAGTCTGCCGGACATTTTGTGATGCTGGAACAACCCGATTCTGTCAATGCAGTGATAAAGGATTTTTTGAATGCACTTTAGACGAAGGAGGAAGCCGGGCTTCCTCTTCGAACCATTTATTGACTTCTTATCCTATGATTTATGCAGATCTGTTAACCCTTAACTATTTCCCCTGCACCTTATCTTCCCGCGCCAGGTATTCCCTTATAATCATTCTAACCAAGGCACTCCTGGAAATTTGCTGATCTCTGGCCATCCTTTTAATATCCTCGACTTGCTGCATGGTCAAATAAAAGGTAGCGTGTTCAAATTTATCAGTAGCCATATTGCCCCCCTCCCGCCACGATAGCTTCGTTAGGCCAATTAGTCTTTTGTGGATATTATATGCAAAATGACCTGGTTAAGTTACTGTCTTTGCCGCAGTCCTCTTTGCAGCCGGCTCAATTGAGACAGCATCGCTCTGCGTCCAGCTCTAATTATTAAGGCCGCCTTTTCTATTTCATCAAGGCGCACTTCGGGTAAAAAAGGATTTATGCTCAGATCGGCATAAAGGGTTTCGGCGGTATCAGAGGTTTCATAAACCAATATTTCAACGGTCCTGCTGATGATCTGCGGTATACCGGCTACACTTTCCTGATAGCGTTCCCTCCCCAGATTCACTGCCATGATATATTCCGCCCCCAGAGAAAATTGAATCGATACGGGGACAATTGCTTTAATGCCGCCGTCTACCAATTGCATACCCTGGAATAAATAGGGTACAAATATACCCGGTATGGCAGTGCTGCTTCTTACTGCTTCACTTAAAAGGGCACCCCTAATAAAAATAACCTGGTTATCTGCCCCAGGGATTATATTGCTGAAAATTACTTCTTCCCCGGTATTTATATCACAGGCAACGATGGCCAGGGGTATTTCCACTTCATCCAATGTCTTGTTACTTGTAAGATCTGCCATTAGATTCAGCAGTTTCTTCCCTTTAATCAGCCCATTTACAACTGATTTGTTAGCCGGTATCAACAAACCCAATCCATACTTCAACAGGCCGCCGATATTATAATCCAAATAATCCTGGGGCTTTATTTTTAAAATGGTCCTTTCCATTTCATAGGGTGACATGCCCGCGGCATAAAGGGCAGCAATTATACTGCCGGAACTGGTTGCGGAGATGCTGGTTACTGGTATGCGATTCTCCATCAGGACCTGCAACACTCCAATGTGTGCCAATCCCTTCAGTCCCCCGCCCCCCAAAACCAGTCCTAATTTCCGCAAGCCCATCCACCCCTCCTCTGGAAAGAAAAACCGTCCCGCCATTTCCCGGGGACCTGCTGCCGAGTACTATTCTTTGCGGCTGCCAGCCTGGGAAGGATAGTGTCAGCGATTACAGGAACCGACAATGTTTTTATCCCGGGCGGCAGGATCCACAGTTTCCCTGGGCAGGGCGGAAATGAGTTGGCTGTACCGGGCTGAAGCACCCGTTTGGCTGTTTTTCACTGTGCCTTGGTCATTTTTGACCGGTTCATTTATCTTTATTTGCATAGGTTCCTCCCCTTTTTTTATACGGCAGAAATTTTGCTCTTCCCTGGAAACAAACAAATGCCCGACATCAAGCCGGGCATTTAACCCCTATTTCTCAAATTCCAGTTCCGGTTCTATCTCCCCGTAGACGATAACATCATGCATCTTGCCCAGCTTTACAGTAATGTCCACAAAAACCCTCAATCCAATACAGGTACCCTTAATAGGAGTGGTCAGGTTACATGGGTTGCTGTGATCTTCACAATTGCCCCGGATCTCAAAATCGAAGCTCCAATTTTTAAGGATAATTTCTGAAGTCTCAATCTCTGCTCTGAATTCTTCGATTGTCAACGGGGGATCAAATTCATCCAGTTCGACGGACTGTTCAAAACGGTCGCAAATCGTAATGATCTGATATTCATCTTCAACCACTACAAACAAAATAACTTCATAATCAATATAGAGTTTTACCCGATTGAAGGCCAGGTCCTCTCCGGCTTGAAGAACTTTTACCTTAATGTCTTCAACAAATGCTACTTTACCGCCCACCTGTTCATCCGGCACACAAAACAGGGTATCAAGAACTTTTACTTGCCTTTGGATGAACTTGGCTTTAATGACTTTGGCAAACAGATCCAGCATACAACCATCTGGAAATTCACATTTCAATCCATTATTATTCATCTTTCTTACTTTCCCTCCCTTATCTCTAGTATTACTACTCGCTTCACCGCAAGTATGGTAGAAATTTGTTTATGCAATTTCTAGGATATCCTATGAAATAAGGGGACCAAGTGTGCGCATTCAATATATTTTTTTGCTTTTTGTTCATAACAAATGGGGGGCTTCTTATAAGCCCCCCGGTTCGTCCATAATATGCCGGCATTCTATGGTACCATCACAAAAAACAGGTATGCCCCGGGCCCTGGCTTTTTCGCAGAAGCCGATATCTTCAGCAAATGTTCCCGCTGAATAATACACCTTGTATTCTGCAGCAACGCTTCGATGGATTAAATAAGCAGCCCCAGTAACATCAGTCGGGAAAACATCATCCCGGGGGAAGTCCTTCATATGCTGATAATGCCCTGATGGAAGCTTTTCCATTACATTGTATATGGTCATATCATCGATATGATGGCCATTGCAGACTAAAGCTGAAATGATCAGGCAATTTCTGCTCTGCAGCTTTTTTATGATTTCAGGCGGTACCAATATATCACTGTCCACTGACAGCAAATATTCGCATTCTGATTGAATAAATCTTTCTAAAAGCATGTTGCGCAGTTGGGCCAGCCTCTCCAGCCGGTATTCGCCTCTACGATGGCCGCCCTTGCTGCTATTTGGTGCCGTAATTATTTGGACTGGTGAAGGACTGCGCCGGGAGAACTCTGCTAAAATTGTTTCCGTCTCATCAATGGAGTCATTAACTATAAAGCAGAACTTAATTTTATCCTGGGGATAATCAATCTCCTCCAGGCATTGTAAATACCGGGGCAGTATCCAGCCCCGATTACGGACCGGGCAGCCGATCATGATCACTTTCTCTGTCATGATCATGCACTCCTGCGAGCCCGGGGAGTTGTATAACGGAAAGTTGGCCGGTTGTTTATAACCAGTGTTCCCCGTCTGACCAATACAGTTTTAGTGCCGCTCCTGGCACCGAAAGCTATTGCCGTAGTTTTGCCCACCCGGAAGCGGAGAGAAGTTTTAGATGATATTCTTAGCTGCCTTGAGGGAGCAAGATCTATCCGGTATGAACCACCCCGGAGAGGGGGCCGTCCCGGCGATGCATTAATTGGGGGCATGCTGGCGGCCTGATGAATACCTCGGGCCGTCAAATGGGCTTCAATTATTCTTATTATCTGCCGGGTCCTTTGCAGCCAGGAATTATTCCGGGCCAATTCCAGGCGCTGGGCACGGCGGTCGGGATGATTATCTGCCAATGCCCGGGTTATATTACTGAAGAATTCATTATAATCACTGGAATGATAAACCAGTCCTTCATATTGCCTGGCTTCCGGCAGGGCTGTAGTGACAACCGGCATACCCACCGCCATGTATTCCCACATTTTAATGGGATTTACTGCTTCCACCATGCTGGTCAGCTTGAAGGGAATTATCCCCACATCAAACATTTGCGTATAATAAATCAGTTCTGAATAAGGTTTAAATCCCAGCCAATGCAGATTAGGATGCCGCGGTACCTCACTGACATTATATTTGGGCCCGATCATTACAAAACTATA
>JAAYZA010000185.1 GCA_012515055.1 Syntrophomonadaceae bacterium
ACCAAGGTCAGTCCCCCAGTCGCCACGGCCTGTTTCGTCCCCAGATGCTCAGCGGCGCAGTGTCAATATTTAACCGTTTGAATCTATTATCAGTTGTCATGTCGCTTCATCTCTTATTTTGCCGTATCACTACTAAATGATTTAACCATAACAAATCAGTTACTTCACTTGATGGGAGGGGAAAATCGGCTGTGTTGCCCGGCAGTCAAAATCATTGTATAATATTTACAAATGCAATATCAAAGGGATGGTTCAATGGAAACGAAAGATCTTATTGATTATTGGGTTAACACGGCTGATAATGACTTTAATACCATGTTAAATCTCTTTAATAGTAAAGATTACCACTGGAGTTTATTTATAGGGCATCTTGTCATAGAAAAACTATTGAAAGCTATATATGTTAAGAATATTGATAATAATCCACCAAGAATACATGCCCTATTAAGGCTGGCGGAACTGGCAAAACTTGATACATCTGAAGAACAAAAAGATAACCTGGATTTAATCACCACTTTTAACATTAACGCTAGATATCCGGATTATAAACAAGTATTTTATAATAAATGTGATTATGATTTTACTATGAAAAATATTGAAAAGATAAAGGAGTTGAGAATATGGCTTCTTTCAATAGTAGAGAAATAGCAGAAGAAATTGCAAGGAAATTTGCCAGGCAGGTGCAAGAGGAATTAGCTGTAACGAATGTATATTTATATGGATCATATGCGAAAGGTAATTTCTCAGAAGGCAGCGATATAGACATAGCAGTAGTTGGAGACGATTTTACAGGGGATCCAATAGAAGATACCATGATACTGATGAGAATAAGAAGAAAAGTTGATAATAGGATTGAGCCCAGGCCATTTAGAACCTCAGATTTTAATGAAACTGATCCGCTTTCAAAAGAAATAATGGAAACTGGAGTAATGATAATATAGGCGCAGGGACGGTCCTTTTGTCACCGCCAAAGGTCAATTCCTTTAACGCCGCCATTCAAGGCAATTCTCTCCCTTGACCCAGCCCAAGATTGCATCCGTCCCAGCCTCGACCCTAAAATCGAACGGCACTCATATGACAACATCAAGCATTGTCCCTTGGCTCTGCCCGCCATAGGCAGGAAAATATGACCTGAAAGAGAATCAGATATATTAGGATCAGTATAAATCAGGGGGACAAAAATGCAGTTTAAAGACACCGGGCAGGATTATTCAGCCGTTGATACTGCTAGCTTTGCCGAAGATTTGTTTGTCGAGCTTTTTGAGGAGACTTTTGGTCTGGAAAAAGTCCAATACCTGATCAATGAGTATCCCTGCCAGAACATCTACGGTGATAATTGTTATATAGATTATGCTATAAAAACCGATAGTGCCGCCTTCGCCATTGAAATCGACGGTGAAAGCTGGCATAATCCCGCCCTGGTTTCAGTAGATAAATATCTGGATGACCTTCTAAAGCGCAATAGCTTGACATATCTGGGCTGGAAAGTTTATATCTGGACATACCGGCAATTGGTCAATGAACGAGAAAGAATCAAGTCTGAACTGGTCCAGTTTCTGGGCCAAAATCCCCATTTCAGGATCTATGATGATTTCCTGCCCCGCCAGCGGGGAGCTTTAATCGAACTCCGGCCCCATCAGCAGGAAACACTGGATCGATTGGAAGAATTACGCGGCGAATACAATAGTATGGCACTGATCGCTGATGCCCAGGGCACCGGGAAAACAACTACTGCCGTTTTGGATGCCCGCTGTTTGGGTCTGCGAACTTTATTTGTCGCTCACACATTAGAGCTTTTACAGCAGGCGGAATCCAGTTTCAAAAAACTCTGGCCGGAAGCCCGGGTCAGGATCATCGATGATTATTCCTCCCCTTTGGACGGTGATGTACTGATCGCCAGTATTCAGGGTCTGCATCGGCGCCTTGACCAGTTCAGCCCCGACTATTTTGGTTATATTATTATCGATGAAGCCCATCATGCAGCAGCACCGAGCTACCGCCAGGTCATCTCCTATTTTAAGCCTCAGTTTCTGCTGGGCTTAACCGCCACACCTGAACGCCATGATCAGGAATCGATAATAGAATTGTTTCAAAATGAAGCCCATCGCCTGGACTTAAAAACCGCGGTTGAAATAGGTGAACTGGTGCCGATCCGTTGCGTAAGGATCAAAACCAATATCGATTTCAGCCGGGTAAGAATAAACGGAATAAATTATAATTACCGTGATCTGGATAACTGCATCCATGTGCCGGAACGTAACCGCGTCATTGTAGAAACCTATCTGAGCCATGTCCCCGGCCAAAAGGCTGTAGTCTTCTGCGCCAGTGTCAAACATGCTGAAGAAGTGGCCAAATTATTTCGGCAAACAGGAGTCAATGCCCAGGTTGTAGAGGGCCGTATGAAAAAACAAACCCGGGAAGAAGTTCTGGCAGACTACTCCCAAGGAGAAATAAAGGTCCTCTGCGCCTGTGATATGCTCAACGAAGGGTGGGACAGCCCGGAAACCAGCGTTTTGTTTATGGCCCGCCCCACCCTTTCAAAAGTAATCTATCTGCAGCAGCTGGGCAGAGGGACCAGAAAAGCTAAGGACAAAGATGCCCTGCTGGTTTTTGATTTTATCGATAATACCGTGCGCCATAACCATTCGGTCAATTTACATCGCCTGTTCCGCTCCCGTGAATACCGCCCCGGCGCATTGGTATTGGCGCCGCCGGAGCAAATGGAAAATGAAAAACGCCGGCTCTTACTAGGAGAAAAAATTGATACCATCCTGCCCCACAATATCTTTGTCCGGGATTACGAATTAGTGGATCTTTTCGATTGGCAGGAAGAAATCATAGAAATGATGTCCATGCACCAACTGGCTATGGAATTATATGTGGACGACAAAACAGTACGCAGTTGGCTGGCAGAAGACAAAATATCCCCGGGACCCGATCTGGAACTGCCCATGGGCAGAATCACCCATCGCTATTTCAAACAGGACCGTCTGGACAATATCAGAAAACAGCTGGGTATCCCCGCCCGCAAACAGGAAGAGATCCGCGAAGATTTTTTCAAATATGTAAAATCCGGGTCAATGAGTGCCTCCTATAAACCGGTAATGTTAAAGGGCCTACTGCAAGCAGTCAATGAAAAAGGCCAGGCGGAACTCGGTGCGCTGGTCAGTTATTTCCGCAGCTTCTATGAACAACGGGCAGATTCGGGATTGCCGGTAGATGTCCCTAACGCCGAGATCAACCGGGTAAAGGCAATGAGCGACTTTGAGGTTGCGCGCTTGATGCTCACCATGCCTTTTGAGAAATTTGAACGCAAATTCTTCCTGGAACATCGCAAAGACCTGAATCAGGTTGCCTTTGTCCCGGCACTGTGGAAACGACTCACTGATGGAGATAAAGAGGAATTGATTGGGATATGTGAGAAGCAGATTGAGCGGTATTATGAGAAAAGGGGAACTGGCAAATAAGGAGTCGGTCTTATGGAAAGCGAACAATATATATACAAAAAAGAAGTTGACTGGTCTTTACTGCATGAAGGATTTTCGATTCCGGTTTCTTTACAGGTCAGGTTTCATCAAATTATTGGCCAGGGCCTTAGCAGGGGCAGTTTTAAAGACATTACCGTAATGGTAGGAAACAGGCCTTATTCTGCCATATTAAAGAACCAGATTTTTGACCAGTCACGTTATCCTGGCCACAAAGATCTCATGCAAATAAGATACAATAAAACCAGTCCTTTATCTGATATCTTCAGAACAATCTTTATTTCTAGTTATGAATACTTGAAACAAAGAAGAGAAGAACCAGGTTTCAAAAATCGCTTGATCAGAATTCCTGAAGACAGCAGGGAATATTTAGTCTTATATACAAGTGACTCAGATAATATATTTGTTGCTGATTGTCTGACCGTCTGGGATCTGAAGAAAGAAATTCAGGCCATATCCAGTATTCCCGAAGAAACACTAGAGGCTGAAATAAACAATAGAAATACTGACCCCACAGCAGGACTCGATTTGCGTGAGCGTATAGTTAAAGTCAGGCGTTTTGACAAAGCTATTGCCGA
>JAAYZA010000391.1 GCA_012515055.1 Syntrophomonadaceae bacterium
CAATGTGATCGATATGGCTGTGAGTGATTATTATCTGCTTGATATCATTAAATCCGATATTTAAATCCTTCAGGGCAATTTCCCATTTTTCCCGCCCCCCGGGGAGATTGGGTCCGGCATCAACTGCCGACCAGCCCCTATTGTTCTGTAACAAATAACAATTCATGCTTTTTAGTGCTCCCGGCACCGGTATGCGCAGCCGGAATATTCCCGGCAGTATCTGACTTATCATAGTTATTTCCTCCCCCCTGCACTATTAAACAGTTATGAGATTATTGTAGCATTATTATCCTGCACCAGAACATTTTATGCCGGAAATGATAATAATTTGCTTTTAGTGAGGAGGCACAAGTAAAAGTGGAAAGTTGGAATAATGAGATTTATGGTCTACAAGTGGCGTAGGCGCCAATGCCGGAGAGTCGGAAAGAGTCAGGAGTGAGGTGAGCCCTCACCAGGGCGCAGGGGTCGGGGGTCAGTTGGACAGTTGGATAGGTGGTTAGTTGGATAGGGGTTCAAAGGAAACTGGAGCCATGGGGACTGAACCTTTGTCCGCAGCGGAGCGGAGCCGAAGGTAAGACAAGGCATCATTAATTATGCTGTTTACAGCATATTGTAGTCCCCGCAGTGGGGGGTCTGTCCCTGTGGCGGGCTTATGTGTTGCCGGAGCAATCATTGTATTCCGGAAAAGCCCGGTCTTCTGCTGGTGGTATGGAGAGGGGCCGAACTCTTTCAAAGGCTTTAACCGCAGAGGATTATTTATGGGTAGACCCTCGCCTTTACCACTTTTCCTCCACACAAGGATCTGCTCCTGCTGTTATAGAAAAGCAGAAAGTGGAAAGAAGAAAGTTGGAACCTTGAGGAATATAGTGCACCAGGCACTGTAGGGGGCGACGCCTCTGTCGGCACGCAGGGACTGAACCATTGTCCGCAGCGGAGCGGATGTCCCTATGGGCTCATGTGTTGCCGGAGCAATCATTGTATTCCGGAAAAGCCCGGTCTTCTGCTGGTGGTATGGAGAGGGGTCGAACTCTTTCAAAGGCTTTACCCGCAGAGGCTTCTTGTGAGCAGACCCTCGTCTTTACCTCTTTTCCTCCACACAAGGATCTGCTCCTGCTGTTATATGGCCGGGGAAGCGGGTTGGTTAGTTAGGGAAAGCTGAAATCAGACCCTTTTTCTTTTGCCGGTTATTTCTGCTATTTCAATTTTATAAACATGGGTTTTCTTGAGGCTGGCCTTTACTGCCATAGCAAAATAATCCATATAGGCCGGAGTATATTTTTCGCATATTATTCTTAAAGCATCTATCTTTTCCTTTTCATCTTCTACCAGCACAACCTGGCCTTTAACGATGGCGGATTCATATTCGGTGGTAAAGATATTATTAAGAACATGATTTGCACCTGCTTCGCCGGCAGCTATTTTACGCATTTCTTCCGGGGAGAAATCATCAGGAACCCTGGCTTCACCTACAAAAGTCACACATACATAAGGGTTTTGCGCCAGATGCATTACTTTTTCCCCCTGGGGGGCAGAATGAAAATATAGATTATTGCCCTTCCTGGCGATTGAGAGGGGAACACCATAAGGCAGAATTTTATCAGTTATAATCGAAACTACCCCATAAGCTGCCTTATCTATTACTTCCAGGGCGAAAACCGGGTCCATTTCTCTGTCTTTGCGCCGCATTATTTCTGCTCTCCTTTTATGAAGATTAAACAGCAGGTAAAGAGCAAATTGTGTCCCTTTACCTGCTGATGTAACAAGTTTTCTTAATTATAGTTTTTTTGTACCTATTTTACAAGAATCCCGGATCCAGCATCATTATTGCTTGTAATTGGATTTAATCGGACTTTTGGCCCTGGCTCATCTAGTCCTGAGCGGATTCGATTTTCTCCAGCACCATTTCCCGCAGTTCACGTTTGAGCAGTTTACCAATATTGCTTTCCGGCAGAACGTCCCAGATCTCAATGACTGATGGCCATTTGTATTTAGCCAGCTGGCCGGTGCAAAACTCCATAAATTCTTCCGGGGTGGCGGTTTCACCTTCTTTTAGGGAAATGTACACCCCTACGCTTTCACCGCGCCTTTCATCGGGGAGTCCGATGGAGGCAACTTTGTTAACTTTGGGATGTTTATAAAATACTTCTTCTATTTCCCGGGGATAAATATTATAGCCGCCGGAAATGATCAGGTCCTTTTTACGGTCTACCACAAAAAAGTAGCCGTCGTCATCCATATATACAATATCCCCTGATTTCAGCCAGCCATCTTCGGTTATGGCCAGGGCTGTCTCTTCTGGTTTATTATAATAACCCCCGGTAACCTGGGGACCTTTAAACCACATTTCACCTGGCTGCCCAATGGGTACATCCTCACCGGTTTCAATATCGACTACCCGGATCTCGGTATCGATCCAGCCTACGCCAATGCTGCCTGGTTTGCGCAGGGCTCCTTCCCCATAGGGATTAAGATGGGTTTGGGGAGAAGTTTCTGACATGCCGAAACCTTCGCAGATCCGGGCACCGGAAATTTCTTCAAAACGGTGTAAAACATCAACCGGCAGTGAGGCACCACCTGAAAACAGGCCTATAAAGCAGGTCAGATCTGTTTTGGCCAGATCGGGATGCTGGAGCATGCCAATATAATGAGTGGGTACCAGAGGAGAAAAATTAGGCCTGTAGAGGCGGATAGCTTCCAGGAGCACATCCGGGGTGGGGCGGGGGATAAGTACATTTTGCCAGCCCATGTAAACAGGAAGATTCATGGCTACCTGCATGCCCAGAATATGAAAAACCGGAGTGGCTGCCAGCATAGTACCATCACCGGGCACAGCATCGTATATCCAGGCTTTATACATCTGGATCATGGAACTTAAATTACTTTGGGTCAATATGGCTGCCTTGGGCAGGCCGGTAGTGCCGCCGGTATACTGCAGAACTGCTGTGTCATCCCATGCAACATCTACCTGGGGTGGTTCCGGGGGATAATTATCCAAACACCATTTAAAATCATAGATATCCTC
>JAAYZA010000351.1 GCA_012515055.1 Syntrophomonadaceae bacterium
CATTTGTCCGCGGCATTGGATCATTTCTATGTTAAAATGAATCAAATGCAAATAAAGGGATTAAATATGACTACATCAGACAGATTGTTCGCCTATGGGAAATTTATAACTGAAACCGAATTACAGAAACTCTCCCGGCAGGAGGATTATCTGCTTTTTCATGGTGAGATCGAAGAGATGATGGAGAAAGGCTGGCTGAAGCCGGTCAAGGCTTCTGGAAAAAATGGGCGGATCCCCCCTTTATATAACCGCTACCGAATTATAAAGCCCCAGGAAGACTATAGTGAATTCACCGAATATATCCGCCGCCTTAACCCAGCTTTAAATATTGTCGGCTATCTGGATAATCCCCGGTTGTACGTTAAACACCGCAGCATTATTGATGGCTTAAGCATTTATCTCTGGTATCAGCCGGAACTGCTGAATATGCCCATGTCCCGCAAAGAAAGATCCTTTTCCATTTGGGGCCGGGAAAAACTGCTGGATGCCCGTTTTGCTCTGGTCAGAGAAGTACTCAGGTTTAACGGATTGGGGGAGGATTTCCTGAATTATTACGATACGCCGGAGCCCTTTTTTGAATATGTGCACAACTATACACCGAAAATGACCGGTCTTATCCTGGAAAACAAGGACACCTGGTTCAGCTTCCGCAAATTGATGCAGGTATCCGGGAAAAATCATATTGCCGGTCAGGCCATTGATCTGCTCCTTTACGGCGAGGGCAATAAAATAACCAAGCAGGGTGCTTTGCAGGAATACGCCGATCATATGCTGCTCAAGCAAGAAAAACAAGCCATAGGTTTCTTTTATTTTGGTGATCTGGACCGGGAGGGCATCCGTCTTTTTTTCCGCACCCGGGAAGCCAATCCCGCTTTGTCCGTCCAGCCTTTCGCCCCCCTGTACAAGCTTATGCTGGAGTTGGCAGCAGGACGCGAGATGCCGGAATCACCGGACAAGAGGAATGTGACTGTGAACATTGATGATTTTACCAGGCTGTTGGACCTTGGTGACAGCACTGAAATCAAACAGCTTTTTAACCAGGGGCGCTACATACCCCAGGAAATTATTAATTATCAGATACTCACCGCTATCCTGACCTAGAAATGGAGATAATAGGTCTATGTATGACTGGGATTTTCTTGAAGGCTTCGAAAAAAGAATGCAGATCCTGGCCGCAATTGACTCTATAGTCAATCGCCGCAACCGCAATATGGAAATCGAGAACCTGTTTGAATACGCTCAACTGGACAATATCATCCTGTCAGTACTGGTATTTATCATGGAAAGGACCCTGACCGAGGACGAGCGCTGCACCCTTGACCGCATAGCTGCTTTCCTGGACGGCATCCTTCCGGCTTACGGCCTTGATTTTAGCGCGGCCACCACCCACACAATTGTAGAATATATCATTAAAGATATACTGCAAAATGGCGGCGAAGCGCGCTATTACCCGATAATGAAATACGGACAGGGAGTTACCCCGGTCCGGATCAGGCTCATCGACGATAAACTTGAAGACGGTGAGCAGGGATATGTAGTCAGCTATCAATTGACCAATCAGGGTTATGACCTGCTGTTCCGCACCAAGGAAGTAGAGCAGGAAATCAATTTCACCATTGAAGAATTGAAATTGCGTGAGCTGATCAGACGAAAGAATTATAAGAAAGCCATTAACCAGAGTGGCAATCTGCGACAGATGATCAGACAGAAACGCAATGAAATCAGCCAGTTCGTGGAAAAGATCCGCAGTAATATCTATGATGTCGATATCAGCGAATTTGAAAAACTGATGAACAGCACCTATGCATTGCTGGAGGAAGAATACGGGATCATGAACGAGATCCGTGATATGGTAGAGCTTTCCGAACAGCGTCTGCTGGAAGAGGAAAACAGCCGGGGCAGTCTGGATGAAGAAATGAAGAAGGCGCGCCGGGAAATCAGTCTTATCCGCCGCAACATCATGAGTACCATTGATGAACAAAAGCAGGTTATACTGGAACGCTCCAGCCTATCCAGAATTTATAAAGAAGTGATCCAGGATTCCTTTTCCCTGTCACTGTCTAAAATCTATGATTTTGAGCAGGAGATACTGACTCCTCTGGAACAATGCGATGAGAACGCCATCTTCTCTTTATGGCAGCTGTTGAATCCCCTGTTTAAACCCAGTATGGACAAAAACCTTAACCTCCTCTCTTTGTACGAACGTCAGGCGCGCATACAGGCAGAGGATGAAAGCCGCGATGGCCTGGCAGTTGAAGCCATGGATGAAGATATGGAATGGCTTAAAATCCAGAAGACCAATAATGCCAATATTGAATTGATACGTGCCCTCCTCGAATGGGCCGGCCTGAAGGGCGAGTCCTTCCGTTTCAGTGAATTCCATGCCTATTTGCAAAGCCGGCCGGAAATCTACAATCAGGTCATAGAAGAGGAACTATTGTTTAAATCCATTTTAAAGCTATATGATTTAAGCAAAATCGATATCGCCGCCTGGCAGAAGGAAAGAGATGAAGCAATCGCCAACGCCACCGGCGAACTGGACGTCAGCTTCTGCCTGCACAGTATTGAATATGATACGCCGGATTTATACGGGATAAAAAGTATTGAAATAAAAAAGCAGGATGAAAATATGTTTGCAGGTGAAGTAATTTACCGTCAGGGAGACATTATTTACAGACGTAATATTATTTTCAGTGATTTACTGATCGAGGTGTATATGTAATGAGTGCTTTGAATACTGCTCTGAAAATATTCAAAATACTGCTGGACCGTGGACAAATCGACCGGGAAAGCGACAGTGACCTTTTTTTGGAATACCGTAATTCCGAAGTAAGATCCGCCCTGGCGCAGATGGAAGACGAACTGGATTTTACGATCGTGGAAGCCTCCAGTACCATATACCTGGTTCCGGACAGCAGCAATGGCCTGCTGGGCTTCGTCAGCAAGGATCTGCGGGAGTGGGTGGCCTCAGATGCCCGCCTATTGGACAGCTACCTGCTCTGCTATATTGCCATGTATATTTTCTACTTGTTTTATGGAAGCCGCAATCGCAATCCCAAGCAAAGAGATTATCTAAAGGTCAGCAAATTATCCGAAGAACTGGACCTGAGATTTGCCCGGGCATTGGCCGACAGCGATGCCACATCCGTATTGGAAGCATCCTATGGCCTGAATTTTATAAAAACTGCAGAATTATGGGAGAGTAAACAGGAATATGAGGATAAAGCCCGCAAAACCAAGACCGGCACCATACTCAACACCTGCCGGCTCCTGGAACGCCACAATCTTATCCGCCTGGTTGATAATGAGCGGGAAATACGCACTACGCGAAAACTTGATGACCTGATGCTGAATTATTATTTAAGTGACATCCGGGTCGAAGAAATCCACCATGCATTTAAAGGGGGAAGTCAAGCGGATGCCTAAAATCAATCGTATCAGGATCGTTAACTTCTCATATAATCATGATTCCCGCCACATTCTGGACGAATGCTTCGATTTTCACGGCGGTGACAATGCCCTGCTTAACCTGGCCAATGGCGGGGGCAAAAGTGTGCTGGTCCAGATGTTTTTACAACCCATCGTGCCGGAAGCCCGGATCCAGGGACGTAATCTGGCCAGTTTTTTCCGCCGGCAAAAACTCCCCGCTTATATAATGATTGAATGGAAACTGGATGGTGCCGGAGGATATCTGCTTACCGGGATCTGCATTACCGCAGCCGATGCAGCAGAACCCGAAGGCCGCACCCGGATCAGGTATTTTACCTTTACCTCCAAATACATGGCCGCCAATGCCTTTGATATCATGAGGATCCCGCTCATCGAGCGGCGCGGCGACATTATCGAAGTGAAACCCCTGCGGGAAGCTCGCCGGATTATGGCCGAAAGGGCCAGGAAAGACCCCTACCTGACCGGTTACTTCCCGGATGATGAAAAAACACTCTATGCCCGGCACCTGGCCGAGTTCGGCATATCCCAGGATGAATGGCGCAATATTATTACCCGCATGAATGACAGCGAAAACGGTCTGGAAGACCTGTTTCAGAAATTCAAAAGCTCCAGCCAGCTATTGGATGAGTGGATCTTAAAGACCGTGGAAAAGGTCATGTTCAAGGGCCGCTCGCGGCAGCAGCTGGAAGAAATGCTGCAAAGCCTGGTCCGGGAAGTTATAGAAAATGAGCGCTTCATCATGGAGAAACAACTGATCACCGATTTCCTGGCCAGTTTTCAAAACGTTTCCGACGGATTGAGCATTCTGCTTAAGAATCTGGAAGAACAAAACCAGCTGGGGGAAAACCTGGCGGCCCTCCACCTGCATCTGGGCAGCAAGATCAAAACTTTACAGGAAGAACAGCAGCTCAATACCGATGCCATAACCAAAGCCCGGGATGACATTAGAAAGGTGGAGCTGGAAGAGCGTTCCCATCAATATCATATCAGCCTGACCCGACACCAGGAGACTGAAAAAATCCTGGAGGCTTGTGAACAGTCCGTTACTGACGGTGAAAACCAACTGAATCAGACTAAAAAACGGGAAAAGATTCTTCAGGCAGCCGGTCATGCCGCAGAAATCCGCCGGCAAACCTCGGAGTTGTCAGGTATCGAAGAACGTTTGGCAATGGCCCGGGAAGGCTATGACAAAGATGGCCGGGTCGCCCGGCTGGAATACTCCCTGCAGGTAAAATGTGCCGCAGAACTGGCATCAGTGACTGCGGAACTGGATGGACTTCAGTCCGCCCAATACCAGCAGCAGGAAAAAGCAGAAAAGGACAAAACCCGGCTAAAGGAACTGGAAACTGAAAAAAGCCAGCTGGACTCCGAAAGCGGTAAATTGCAGGAACGACTCAACACCTTTGCCGGGGCAGAGAAACAACTGCAGAAATCTCTGGGTTTGTTTTGGAACCGCAACCTTCTGGGGGAATTGGATCCTGCCGAAATGG
>JAAYZA010000193.1 GCA_012515055.1 Syntrophomonadaceae bacterium
ACAAAAGGTTTGAACAGTTCCAGTGCCATCTCTTTGGGCAAGCCGCACTGATGCATTTTCAGATTGGGTCCCACCACTATAACTGAACGTCCGGAATAATCAACCCTTTTGCCCAGAAGGTTTTGTCTGAACCGGCCCTGTTTGCCCTTGAGCATATCACTTAAAGATTTAAGGGGGCGGTTGCCCGGTCCGGTGACCGGCCGGCCGCGGCGGCCATTATCCACCAGGGCATCAACTGCTTCCTGGAGCATCCTCTTCTCATTGCGGACGATTATATCCGGTGCCCCTAAATCCAGCAGTCTTTTTAATCTATTGTTGCGGTTTATTACCCGGCGGTACAGGTCATTTAAGTCGGAGGTGGCAAAACGCCCGCCGTCCAGCTGTACCATGGGCCTTAATTCCGGTGGTATGACCGGCAGTACATCTAATACGATCCATTCCGGGTCGTTATTGGACAGCCGGAAGGATTCCACCACTTCCAGGCGTTTAATGGCCCGGCTCTTCCTTTGTCCGGTGGTGGCGGATATCTCCTCTTTCAGGTCGGCTGACATCCCCTCCAGATCAGTTTCCTGTAATAAAACTTTTACCGCCTCAGCACCGATTCCGGCGTAAAAGCTGTCACCATATTTTTCCCGGCTTTCCCGATACTCCCTTTCATTTAAAAGCTGCTTTTTCAGCAAGGGGGTATCACCGGGGTCCAGTACGATATAATTGACAAAATAAATCACTTTCTCCAGTACCTTGGGCGACATGTCCAGGAGCAGGCCCATCCGGCTGGGTATTCCTTTCAGGTACCAGATATGACAGACCGGTGCCGCCAGTTCAATATGTCCCATTCTCTCCCGCCGGACTTTGGATGTGGTTACTTCCACTCCGCAGCGGTCACAAACAATCCCTCTATGGCGGACTCTTTTGTATTTGCCGCAATGACATTCCCAATCCTTGACAGGACCAAATATTTTTTCGCAGAACAGCCCTTCTTTTTCAGGCCTTAAAGTACGGTAATTGATGGTTTCAGGTTTTTTTACTTCCCCACTGCTCCATGATCTTATTTGCTCCGGGGAAGCAAGGGATATTTTGATCCGGTCAAAATTGTTGACATCTAACAAATCATTCTCTCCCTTCCAGAAGAAATTAATGGTCTCGTTTTATACATCCTTTATTCCTCGGTGTTTGAATCATCCTCCAGATCATCTTCAAAACCGGCATCAGCCTCTACATCATAGTCGTCCAATACATCCTGTTCTTCATCTTCTTCTTCTATTTCTTCATCAACTTCTGTCACATCATCACTGATATGGTTATTGCCCAGGGGCATACCGGGTAATTCCAGCCCCAGTTCCCGGGCCTTTTCCTGTTCATTCATGTCGTAATCAATGTCCTCAATGATGACGTCTTTTTCTTCATCGGACAGGACCCGAACATTTAATGCCAGACTCTGCAATTCTTTGATCAGGACTTTAAAGCCTTCCGGCACGCCGGGTTCAGGAATGTTTTCGCCCTTGACTATTGACTCATAGGTTTTCAAACGTCCTACTACATCATCGGATTTGACCGTTAATATCTCCTGCAGGGTATATGAAGCCCCATAGGCCTCCAGGGCCCACACTTCCATTTCCCCGAAACGCTGCCCGCCAAATTGAGCTTTGCCCCCCAGGGGCTGCTGGGTAACCAGGGAATAGGGCCCGATGGAACGGGCATGAATCTTATCATCAACCAGATGAGCCAGTTTGAGCATATACACATAACCCACCGTTACCTCGTGATCAAACAGTTCACCGGTACGCCCGTCATATAGTTTGGTCTTGCCGTTCAGCCCCAGCCCGATGGCTTTTCCTTCCGGGCTTTCAGCGGCTTCCTGGACTTTGGCAAATACATCTTCTTCGCTGGCACCATCAAAAACTGGTGTAGCAATATTGACCCCCATAATTTCAGCCGCCAATCCCATATGACATTCCAGGATCTGGCCAATATTCATACGGGAAGGAACCCCCAGGGGATTTAACACGATCTGTACCGGGGTACCGTCTTCCAAAAAGGGCATATCTTCTTCCGGCAGTATACGGGAAATAACACCTTTGTTGCCGTGGCGGCCTGCCATTTTATCCCCCTCGGATATTTTTCGTTTCTGGGCAATATAAACCCGGACCAGTTGATTTACACCCGGTGATAATTCATCACCGTTTTCACGGGAAAAACGTTTTACTGCCACGATCTTTCCGGCTTCACCATGGGGGACCCGCAAGGAGGAATCCCTTACTTCCCGGGCCTTTTCTCCGAATATGGCCCGCAGCAATCTTTCTTCCGGGGTGAGTTCCGTTTCCCCTTTAGGGGTCACTTTGCCCACTAAAATATCATCCGGCCGAACTTCGGCCCCCACCCGGATTACTCCCTGTTCATCCAGGTTTTTCAGCATATCTTCCGATACATTGGGGATGTCGCGGGTTATCTCTTCCGGTCCCAGTTTGGTGTCCCGGGCTTCGCATTCATATTCTTCTATGTGAATTGATGTAAAAACATCATCTTTTACCAGACGTTCTGATATGAGTATGGCGTCTTCATAGTTGTAGCCCTCCCAGGGCATGAAAGCCACCAGTACGTTCCGTCCCAATGCCAGTTCACCGTTCTCCGTGCTGGGCCCATCGGCAATGATGGTATCGGCCTCCACCCGTTCACCGCTTTTTACTATTGGCCGCTGATTATAACAGGTGCCCTGATTGGAACGGATAAACTTAAGTAAGGGATACTCGTCTTCTTCCCCTTCATCTGTTAATATCACTATTTTGGAGGCACTGACCTGGCTTACTGTGCCGGCTCTTTTGCTGACCACAACCGCACCGGAGTCCTTGGCCGCCTTATACTCCAGGCCGGTACCAATAATGGGCGCATTGGTTTTGATAAGGGGCACTGCCTGTCTCTGCATATTGGCACCCATCAAGGCTCGGTTGGCATCATCGTTTTCGAGAAATGGAATCAAAGAGGTAGCCACACTGAAGACCTGTTTGGGGGAAACGTCCATAAATTCCACTTCATTGACGCTAACTTCCTTGATTTCTTCAGCATAACGGGCCTCAACGGTATCATTTACAAAAAATCCATCATCATCCAGCAGCGAGTTGGCCTGTGCTACGGTATATTCATCCTCTTCATCTGCTGACATATAATAAATCTCATTGAGTACCCGCCCTTTTTTCGCATCAACCTTGCGGTAGGGGGTTTCAATGAAACCAAAATCATTTACCTTGCCAAATGTGGCCAGGGAACCGATCAGACCAATGTTAGGTCCTTCAGGTGTTTCAATGGGGCAAATACGTCCATAATGGGAATGGTGAACGTCACGGACCTGGAACCCGGCCCGCTCACGGGTAAGCCCCCCAGGGCCCAGGGCACTTAAACGCCTTTTATGGGTAAGTTCTGCCAGTGGATTGGTCTGATCCATAAACTGTGATAACTGGGAACTGCCGAAGAATTCTTTGACAGCAGCGGTTATGGGCCGAATGTTGATCAATACCTGGGGAGTCAGAGTTTCCACATCATGGATACTCATTCTTTCCCTGACCACTCTTTCCATTCTTACCAGCCCGGTACGGAACTGATTTTGCAGCAGTTCTCCGATGGAGCGCAGTCTGCGGTTGCCCAGATGGTCTATGACATCAGTTTTGCCTTCTCCATTAATGAGTTTTAACAGATAGGCAATTGTGGCAGTAATATCTTCCACTGTCAAATGACGGGTCTCTACGGGAATATCCAGACCCAATTTTTTATTTACCTTATATCTTCCTACCTGTGCCATGTCATAACGACGGGGGTCAAAAAACAAATTCTTCAGCAGGGTTTCTGCTGCGTCTTCCGTAGATAATTCCCCCGGCCGCAGTCTCTTATAGAATTCCAGCAATGCTTCCTTTTTATCCGAGGTGGGATCTTTTTCTAAAGTCTTTTGAATTGTTTCATCATGATCGAATACTTCCAGGATCTCTTCATTGGTAGAATAAGCAATACACCTGAGTAATACGGTTACCGGTATCTTACGGGTTTTGTCGATACGGGTGTAAATCAGACCGGCACTGTCCATTTCCAGTTCGAACCAGGCACCCCGGTTGGGTATAATGGTAGCTCCAAACAGTTTTTTCCCCGCTACATCAAAACGTTCATTAAAATATATCCCCGGAGATTTCACCAGCTGGCTTACCACGACCCTTTCCGCGCCGTTGATAATAAATGTCCCATTTTCCGTCATTATGGGCAAGTCCCCCATATAGACTTCCGATTCCTTGATCTCGCCGTTTTCCTTGTCAGTCAGCCTGACCTTCAGCTTCAAAGGAGATTGGTAACTCATGTCCCTTTCCTTGCATTCCAGAACAGAATACTTGGGCGAGCCCAGACTATAATCGATAAAATCCAGCAACAGGTTTTCAGTAAAATCACTGATGGGGAAAACTTCGTGCAGGGCCTCCCGGAGTCCATGGTTGATAAACCATTCATAGGAACTTAACTGAATTTGAATTAGATTGGGCAATTCGATCGGTTCTTTGATTCGGGAGTAATTAAGTCTTTGAACCTTTCCATATTGTTCGATGTGAGCCAATTTAGCGATCACCCCTTTTATTTATTCGCAAAAGAGTGAAAAGCAAGGCCTAACCTCAAACCTCGCTTTCATATCCTAACACTGCATTAATAGCGCATTTGCTTAAAATACTGCCATTATCATTACAATGGCAATTATTAATGTTACCACAAGCTTATGAGGGGGTCAAGATATTTTCCAGATTTACCTTATAAAATCCTTACCCCGTCTTAAATCCAGGCACCATTATCATCTTGATTTTGCTCCTGCTCCTCCAGGCTTTCCAAATCAATATTTTCCAGGGAGTATTCTTCTTCCATCATTTTTTCTATTTTCTTCATGCGCCTTATATATACTATTCCTATAATAATAAGTCCCAGGGCGAATCCCGTGATACCCAGCCAAAGCCCATCAAAAACAATGGCTTTGAGCATAAATTCGCCTTCATTCAGGGTCCCCGCATTATCAATCTGCCAAGTGGCTGACATTTCACTGCTGCGACTGCCGCTGGTATCAGAAATATACCCAGGAATGGAAATAATAATACTAATATCCTGCTCTCCATTTTTAATCTGAGAGAATAAGCCCTCCGCTGCAGCCTGATCAGCAGTCACCCACAAAGAAGTCTTCTGCCACAATAGAAAGTTTTTGCTGTGGGCCTCAATGGGCAGCCTGTCATCCAGGGCATTGTAAGCCGACCAATTATCCACTTTTCTGGTCCAGGCATTTTTACCGCCGCTGACGGATTTTTCCCAACCCGGACCGGCTTTTATTTCGCCATCATTAACAATAACGGTTTCCTGAATGGAATGATCATCATATGCCTTGATCTCCCATTC
>JAAYZA010000249.1 GCA_012515055.1 Syntrophomonadaceae bacterium
AGCACATCATGTTCACATAATTTAAGCTTCATTTCTTCATAGAGCGGCTCCAGCCAATCCCTGCTGGCTTTAAGCAGCCAATTTGACATAGTCTGCCGGGAAAGCAGAATGCCATTTTGTTTAAACTCCTGCTCCTGTCGGTATAAGGGGGAGGCCATCATGAATTTCTGCACTGCTATATGGGCAATAGCTTCGGGAGAGGCGAATCCGCCTTTTATGACGGGTTCTGGCATATCTGCTTTTACGATGGGAACATGATCGGAGGTTGCCTCACAATTGCGGCAGGCGTAAACATGCCGTATATGCCGTAAAATTACTGCTTTGGCTGGGATGATTTTTAGTTCTTCGCGAGTTTCTTTTCCCATGGTATGCATTTGACTGCTGCATTCCGGACAGAGGCATTCACCATCTGCAAGAACATGTTCGATTATCTCTACAGGCAAATCCCCGGGCAATTTATCGGTCGTAAGACGCGTTTGTTTACGGTAATGCGCTTTTACTTCGGTGATTTTCGGTTCCGGCAGGGCCATATCCGCATTTGCTTCCGCTTCGTTGAATATGGACAGCTGGGCAATGTCAGTCTGTTCACTTGAAGCGCCAAACTGTTTGTGCTTTGCCAGGCGGATCTGTGACATGAACCACTCTATCTGCTGTTCTAATTCAGAAATTTTGCGGTCTTTTTCTTTAATTATTTCAAGTAGTTTTTCTTCCATATTTTCCTGTGTTTTCATAAAACAATCATACCATAAAAGCCGCATAAAAGCTAGTATTTATGCGGCTTTAAGGTTGTTTTTTAAAATATATTTTCAATAGATTTGCCTTTCTAAAACTTCTTCTCTTTTAAGCTTTTTTTCTAATTTTGCACCTTCTATCAAATAGGATAATTCTTTAGCCTCAAGGATCATGGTGGTGCTGTCCTCTTTTCCCGGCCAGCGAAAATGACCCCGTTCCAAACGCTTGAAATACAGCCAGAATCCATCCCCATCCCATTCCAGAATCTTTATTCTGTTACGGTTCCGGTTGCAAAATACAAATAGGGCTTCTGAAAAGGGATCCAGCAAAAAACTATCTTTAACAAGCATCATAAGTCCATTGATAGATTTTCTCATATCGGTATATCCGCAGCATATATATACCGGTTTATCATTAAACTTCATTACAGCACCCTTAATATGCGGCAGACTTTTTTAAGCAGTTCCGGATCGGTCTTTTCATCTACGGCTAAATAACACCCATTGACCTGAATATCTAATGTTGATTTGGTTTCCTGCCCTGCCCCAAGCTTCATCCAACCCTGGGGAACACTACCATTCACCGTAGCTTCTTCCTGCTTTGCAAGCTCAATACACGCAGCCTCTCTTATTTTTCTCCGCCAGTAGAAGTATGCATGCCTGCTTATCCCTTTTTCCTGGCAGAAGTCTTTAATGGTTTGACCGCTTAATTGCTGTTCCTGTACCACGTTCATCCACTGTGACAGGCGATATTCTGTTGCTATTTTCCGTGTATCCACACAATCACTCCACTTCTGGTTGAAAAAGTTTGCCTACTTTTTGATCATCTTTAAACTTTTTAAACCTTTTAATCGTGATTGTACTATTTCAAAACGGGTGATTCTATGTGACAGTTTATTTGACGTTTACTAAATGGTGCCCGCCAGGGCACATTGTAGTACCCGAAGGGTGTTACCTGCTCCTATCAGAAAATATAATTCCTGGCAATTACCTACTCTTCCACAAGTTAATGCAGTACCATCGGCGCTGGAGAGCTTA
>JAAYZA010000303.1 GCA_012515055.1 Syntrophomonadaceae bacterium
TAAGCTCTCCAGCGCCGATGGTACTGCATTAACTTGTGGAAGAGTAGGTAATTGCCAGGAATTATATTTTCTGATAGGAGCAGGTAACACCCTTCGGGTACTACAATGTGCCCTGGCGGGCACCATTAAGGAAGTTGCCAGGAATTATTTATTTTTTAATGGGAAGAGATTGTATGTGTACACAGAGTATTTTTGCTTTCAGCCTCTTCCACCGTGGACGCCGTCAGTCAGTCCTGCGGACTTCTATTTGCCGGCACCAGCCGCGTGGGGCGGCTGGGAGTAGGTAACACCCTTCGGGTACTACAATGTGCCCTGGCGGGCACCATTAAGGAAGTTGCCAGGAATTATTTATTTCTGATAGGAGCAGGTAACACCCTTCGGGTACTACAATGTGCCCTGGCGGGCACCATTAAGGAAGTTGCCAGGAATTAATTTTTAATGGGAAGGACCCTGTGCGCAGATGCAGGGTCTTTTTTATTGGCATTTCTTTGTAAGCGTCAAATAAACCGTCACATGGAAGAAGTTGCTTTAGCTAGTACAATCTATCTCCCGCCCCCGCGGGCCAACAGAGGCCTCGTCCCCTACAACCGCGCGCCAGCGTGGGTTCGCCTCACTCCTCACGCCTGCCCCCTCACTTCCCGGAACATATCCATGTATCCCGAAAAAGCCCGGGCTACTATTGGTGGGATTAAGAAAGAACTGTCAGTCTTTGCCGCGAGGTCTGTGCCGGGGAGCAATCTGGTGGATATACCCTCGCCTTTATCTCTTTTTCTCCACAGATAGATATGCTCCTTTGACACCGGATAAAAGTTTAACACCTAATTTTCATCTTGATAACAGCTAAGAGGATAGCAATTATTTGTCGAATTAGATAAAATATTTATATATAAACAGGCAAACGCAGTAATATCCATGATTTTTCTACGGAGTAAAGCGACAGTAATTGTGTTGCCGGCAACATATTGTTGTCCCCTAAAGGGGAGGAGCTTCCCCGGGAAGAAACAGACAAGCTGCCACATGAAGAACCGGATAAGGGGGGGAAGACTAAAAAAGCTATCGGCAAATAACCATCATGAAAGACATCGTTAAAAACGAGGAGGCAACAAAGTGATAAAAAATAAATACATAGCGATCCTGGTCATGCTTATGTTTGCTTTAACCATGCTGTCACCAGCAGCTTATGCAAGTAATTTCAGTGACATAAGCGGACACTGGGCTGAAGACCAGATCGAAAGCATGACAGACGAAGGCATCATCAGTGGTTATCCGCAGGGCACCTTCGAGCCAGACGGAAGAATAACCAGAGCGGAGTTTGCCAGTCTGATCGTAACCGCTTTTGGCTTGACCAAAGGTGAGGGTAAAATCTTCACCGATACTGTTGACCACTGGGCTAAAGAAGCTATAGCAGCAGCCAATGCCGCTGGCATAGTAAATGGCTATAGTGATACCATATTTGGCCCCGATGACCCCATAACCAGAGAGCAGGTGGCAGTGATGATAGTAAAAGCAGCCAGGCTGACAGATGCTGCCCATGCTAAAACCTTTGCTGACAGCTCCTCCATATCCGACTGGGCTAAAGAAGCAGTGGCCATAGCAACGTCTAACCAGCTGATAAGCGGCTATCCGGATAACACCTTCCAGCCCCAGGGGAATGCTACCCGAGCTGAAGCAGCTGCAGTGCTTAGTATGGTGCTTAAGAAGTTCGCCGCAGCGGAAAAACCTGCTGAACCAGCAGAAGAAAAAGAACCCACCGTACCGGAAAAACCTGCTGAGCCAGTAGAAGAAGACACCGTCATCGAACAACCCGTTATATCAACTGGCGGCGGCGGTGGCGGCGGCGGTGGCGGCGGCGGCAGTATAATAAAAGTTAGTACTATTAGTGTTAAAGGAACTGGTGATGCAACCACAATAACCACAGATAAAGGCACATTACAGATGATAGCAGCTGTAGAGCCGGATAATGCCAGCAGCAAAGCTGTTACTTGGTCAGTTGATGATCAAACAATAGCAATAATTAGCAGCACAGGATTATTGACAGCCAGGGCTAATGGAATAGTTACAGTAACAGCCACAGCTAAGGATGGGTCTGGTGTAAAAGACACTGCTGTGATAGAGATTTCGGGGCAGACAGTAACACCGCCACTTAGTTCGGCAAAAGCCATAACATCATTTACCTTTGATGGTTGCTCATTAGTAGAAGAAATTAATGAATCCGCAAAAAAGATAGATTTAACAGTACCTTATGCAACAGATGTGACAGCATTAGCTGCAACATTTACATTGTCGGATAAGGCCTCTGCAAAAGTAGGAGAAACTGTGCAAGCCAGCGGAATAACAGTTAACGATTTTACCAATCCGGTGAAATATACTGTTACAGCAGAGGATGGCAGCAGTGTTAATTACACAGTAATTGTGACTATAGTACCTGCTAATTCCTTTATCTTAAAGTACACAGCGGGAAGCGGAGGCACAATAACTGGTACTTTATCACAGATTGTTGAAAGTGGCAAAGATGGAACAGCAGTAACAGCAGTTGCAGATGAAGGCTATAGTTTTGTTAAATGGAGTGACGATGTAACAACCGCTGCAAGAACAGATACAAATATAACAAAGAACATTAAAGTAACAGCGGAGTTTAAAATTAAGGAATACACAGTAACTTTCAAAAATCATGATGATTCAGTCCTGAAGAAAGAAACAGTACAGCATGGTAAAGCTGCGACAGCTCCGACGGTTCCAACAAGAGATGGTTACATATTTACAGGTTGGGATAAGGCATTTAACAATGTAACCAGCGATTTGGATGTTACAGCCCAATGGGAGGCAGAAGTATTAGGAACAATAAGTCCAATATTATCCGCCGGGGATAAAAAAGTAGTATTAACCGCCATGTCGGAAGAAGGTTATGACTTTTATTACAAGACAACATCATCAACAGATGAGACCAACAAACCAGCAGTAAATTCCGCGGTTCTTACAGATTGGACTAAATTCACAATTGACACTGAAATTGATGCTGAAAATGAGGTAGTGATATTTGTTCAGGTCATAAAAGCCGCAGAGGGAAAAATCAAGGCCTGGGGTGAAGCATCGGCAACACCAAAGTCAGGAATTATCGAAGTAGGGTTTGAGAGTTTAACTGCTAATGGGGAAAGTGGAGAAACCACCACCAATACTTTATACGTAAAGTTTGATAGTGAAATATCTAGCTTGAATTTGGATAACTTCCTGGTAGAAGGAGCAACAGCAACATTATTAAACATGAGTTCCACTGCCAGCGACTGCAGTATAGCTATAAAAGATATTACAGTTAAAAATGGGCAGGAAGTAAAGGTGACCATATATAGGGAAGGGTATCTCTTTGCTCCCGCAAGCAAAGAAGTTGCAGTTTATGTACAAAATGTCCAGGCAAGTATAGATCCGAATCTGGCGAATTTTGACAAGTTGAATCCGGAAGATATAAAGACCACAATTAGTTTTGGTACAGCAACCAGGATTGAATCCATTAAAAAAGTCGACACAGCGTTAACGGAAGGAACTGACTATACTGTTAGCGACAATACTTTAACTATTAAAAAAGAATACCTTGCGGCTCAACCTAAAGGAAGCACGGTATTAACTATTGCTTTTGATCAAGGCAACACAAGAGATTTGAGAATAGATATAACCAATGAAGCTATTTATAATATTACAGTGGCAGAAATTACAGGCGGATTTGGAGGCGAAACAGCAGCGGCATATGGTCAATTTAATGCATTAATTAACACAGCTAAAGAAGGTGAGCATGTTACTATAGCTATAACCGAGCTCCCCGGCACGATTGAGGCTTGGAAAGTCAAATCAGCTACGATAGAGGACGCTGACGGATACATTACAGATATTGCCGGAACATCCAGCAAAATAGTCCATGGTTTCACTATGCCCGCCAGCGATGTAACGGTATTTATAGAGCTAGAACCTGAGGTAGATTCAACCCCTCCGACTGTTGCTGATAGTGAAATAACAGCTGATTACATTACGGATATAAGCGTTGCACTGGGCTGGAATAAGGCGACTGACAATTTAACACCGATTGACTTTTTAAGATACTATGTTTACAGGTCTCCCAGCAATAACATCAGTACAGTGGAAGATGCTGAGAAAAATGGGGAATTGCTAAACGAGGAGGGGACATATAACATCGCCAGCTGTAATCTAACTAACTTAGTACCGGCCAATACGTATTATACTAATATTGTAGTCTCTGATTATGCCGGCAACAAAACAGCTTATACGATGAAAGAAGTAACGACATTTAAGGCAGTTACGGATTTAGACCTGACCACAAAGGTAACCAGACCGGTAAAATATGCAAGCATTGACAGAGTGTTTGAAGCAGGCGAACAGTATACAGCAGATGCTATAAGATGGTACAAAAAGATAGGCGATGAGGAAACTATAGTATATGGCAGCGGCAATTTCGAAGCTGGAACAATATATGTTGCCGAAGTTACTTTGACCGTAAAAGAAGGTTATTCATTTAACAATGACACAGTATTTACTTACACCGATGCGCCAAGTGTATCGTTTGAAAAAGTAGCCAACAATAATGCTGCAAAAGGAACTGTAACTATAACCTTCCCGGCCACCGAAGCAGCAATTCAATACACATTGACTTTGGATGGCGGAGGTTTAACCTCTGATCCGCCAGGAAATCAAATTGCAGAAAACACAAAAGTAACTATAACAGCAGCTCCTGAGGAAGGAGAGCAAGTTAATACCTTTACAGTTAATGGTGAAAATAAGATAACAGAACTGAAGGACAACAAATATACTTTCACTATTACAGAAGATACAATAATAGCGGTAACCTATACTGGCGAATATGCTTTAATTTCATCAGGTGATGATGTAGTTGAATTCAAGGTAAATGATTCTCCTGTTACCACTGCTAAAAAAGGAGACACAGTAACTATGACAGTAACTCCTGGAGATGAAGGAGAAGAGTTAATTGGTGCCGTAATAAAGGGCATCAGCAAAGACGAGGTAACAGAGGAGACGACCGGCGAACAGTTCACCTTCACCATGCCAGCGGCAGATGTTGATGTTAAGGTAACCGTTGGGATGCCGAATAAAAAGCTCAATATCAATGAGGGCCATATTGGTTTTGGCTACATTACACTTACAAATGGACAATTAAAAAATAATAATAATGATGATATTGGGGGCTTATCCTGGAGTTACTTTACTAACACCTTAACTATGGATGGATTTGAAGGGTCTTATTTGGGTTTTGTCCAGGGCAATGATTTTGGATTTGATCTTGAGCTAATAAATGAAAACTCAATATCCAGTACCAATTCTGAAGCTGCACTTCGTCCCCGAGGTATTGTTACCATAAAAGGAAAGGGCACATTAAATATTAAAAATACCGGCCAGGGTGTGGGGATAGGATTTAATTCACGCAGCACTTTGATTCTTGAGGATAATGTAAAGGTCAACATAACAACTGCTAAAAGTGAGAAAGGCGGAGTTAATTTTACCCATAGTGTCAATATAAAAGACGATGCTCAATTAACGATAAACTCAACACAGGATAATCTTGACAATGTAACAATTACGGGTGTGACTAATTCCAGCGATGGAATAGTCTTAGAGGGCAACGGTAAAGTTGATGTAACCGTAGAGAATAAAAGAGGCGGAACAGCAGCTATAAGTGACGGTATTCCTTACATAGGCAATGGAGCAGCAGCCTATAAAGGAACAGCAGCTTGGAGTGCAAGTTGCGGGACAATTGAGAAGCCTATAGAAATAAGTTACCATGTACCAGATAGTGCGGACTTGTTTGGTAAAAATATTCGTCTGGGAGCCGATGGAGTAGCAGCCTTATGGGCTAATGGTTTTAATGAAACTTCCATTGCTCCGGAGGATGAAATTGCCTTTGTAGATGGAATAGCAACAGTATATGCACAGCATGGCGAAAAACACTATAAAATAAGTCTGGAGGAATATGCAGCAACCCTGGTAACAGGAGTAAGTCTGGATAAGGTGGAACTATCTCTGGAAATAGGTGAATCTGAAACCCTGACGGCCACAGTAACTCCTGCTGATGCTGCTAATAAAAATGTAAGCTGGAAATCATCAGCTAATGATATTGCAATAGTAGACAATTATGGGAAAGTAACGGCAATAAAACCAGGGACTGCTGTCATAACAGTAACAACGGAAAATGAAGGCAAAACTGCCACATGTGAAGTTAGGGTAATAGACCAAAGTGCAGCTATTGGTAATGTTGAAATAAAAGGTAAGACCGGACAGCCAATAGAGGATAAAGAAGTGGTGATTACTTTAGCAGGTACTACATTTAACGAAATATCTAAAGACGAGGATTTGGCAAGCTGGTTTGTTGGATTCCCTCCAGAGTTAACAGCTAAAGCAAAAGAAACTGTCAACGACGGTGCTAACAGTATACAAATCCACGTAGGAGGAACGCCAACATCAGCAATAGAGAAGGAAATATCAATTAAAATACCTGCTGATAAATTGGCTAGTAATAGAGATTTAGAAGTAACTCCCAATGAAAATGCTATATATAACTTTCCTAAGTACATTAATGTGAGTGGGACAGAATATGAACTGAATGGTGAGGAAAGTCTGCCGGCAGGATTAACTTGGGATGCTGCAGAA
>JAAYZA010000160.1 GCA_012515055.1 Syntrophomonadaceae bacterium
CAATATCAAATATCTCTAAACCCGGATCCTGTACCCCCACAAAATAAATATCTTCTTTAATTTTTAATGCCGACATTTTTCCACTACCTTTCTTTTTATACCCTATAAGGGTATTATAAAAGATTTGCCCTGGAAATACCAGTCCCCTTTGGCACTGTTTTATATCATTATATAGTACCCTCTTTTTATTAATGAGCCGGCCTCCATTTTTTTCAGCGTCACCCAATAATTTTACGGTTTTGCTGCTTTTGAAACTTATAACTTTTCAGGTAATCCGGTTTGATTACCTTTATATCCGGAAACATTTCTGCCATTATCCCCTGGAACCCGGTGGTGTCGATTTCATTAGAGATAGGCGGAAAAGAATCATCAAAATGCTGCAGGAAAACCGCCCGTGGATTTATTTTACCCACAAATTGCACTGCCAAATCTTCTATATCGGAACGGCCTTGAAAAGGCAGTGACAAAATGTCAATACTGTCTGGATAGATTTCATCAGAACATATCCCCAGACTGCCCATATGCAAAATCCGCTGGCCATCGGCCATGATATCATAAATTAATACCTGCCCCCGGGGATATTTAACAAAACCCTTTATCACTTTGCCCAGGTTTTTAGCCCATTTAACCATGCGCCGATTAATCAAAGTCTTTATTATCAAAGGAAGATCAAAAACCACATGATCCCCCTTTAATATATTTATCGTGAAATCATCCAATTCTATAGTATCACCTGGTTTGATTACCTCTATCCTCCGGGCAGGGACTCCTTTATCCATAAGGGTCCCCGCCGCAATTTCATCACAATAGACTTTACCCGGCCCTCTTGCAAGAATATCCGGAACATGCATCAAATGATCAAAATGCCCATGGGTAATAAATATATGCTTACAGGCAGCGATTTCCTCCAGCGGCAAAAAACGATTGGCTTCATTAAAAGAAATGAACGGATCAAAAACAATCTTTTGAGCGGCAACAGTTATAGAAATACCCGCGGTCCCATACCACTTGACTTCCATTTAATCCCCCCCTATTTAATTTTCTAAATATTCAATATTATCCCTTAATTCCATTATAGTACAAAACACCAGCAAAAATCAGACAGACATGAAAAACTCCGCCTGATTTTCTTTACGTCCATCCTGTAAAACAAATAGGAATGAAGGGGAGCTATGCAAGAAAGTGATTTTTTAGTGGTATATTGTATATATTCATTCAAATTATTCTGCCAGAATATAATCAAAAGGAGGGCGGCCACATGTTTAAGCATATCCCCGGGAATAAATTCATTGTTTTGTTTTTGTTACTGGCCTTCTTGCTGCCTGCAGCAAGCGGCTGCAGCAGCAGCAAGGAAACTGACAGTATCGGCTATGTGAGTTATGACCAATCTGAGGCACCCCGAGAAGAAGACGGCGGATTAGGGGCTCCCCCTGCCATCCCCAGTGATGTGGAGAGAAAAATCATCCAGACAGTTGATCTTACCATTCAGGTCGACAATGTCCAGTCAGTCATGGATAAAATCATCCAGCTTACGGACGAGAATAAAGGTTATATAGTTGGCAGCAGTATTTACAAACAAGAAGAATATTTTCGCGCCCGATTGACAGTTAAAATCCCCCGGGAAATACTGAATGACACTGTTAACACCATCAGCGGTTTTGGTGAAGTGACCAATAATGACACCTATACCGAAGATGTGACAGAAGAATACTATGATTCCCAGGCCCGCCTGAAGGTACTGGAGTCAAAAGAAGCCCGGCTGATCGCCTTGCTGGATAAGGC
>JAAYZA010000310.1 GCA_012515055.1 Syntrophomonadaceae bacterium
CATCGATGATTATTTAATGGAAATAACCCATGTCATCAGGGCGGAAGAACATTTATCCAACACCCCCCGGCAGATGCTGATCTATGATGCCCTGGGTTTTGAATTGCCGCAATTTGCACATATTTCCTTGATATTAGGCAGTGATAAGCTAAAAATGAGCAAACGCCATGGAGCAACTTCCGTTTTACAATACCGGGAAAATGGTTATTTGCCGGAAGCCCTGTTTAATTTTTTATCCCTTTTAGGCTGGTCGCCGGAAGGGGAAAACGAAATCCTGCCGGCCCAGGAAATCATCCAGCAATTCAGTCTGAAAAGGGTATCTAAAAGTCCGGCAGTATTTGATGTGGATAAATTGAACTGGCTCAACAGCCAGTATATCAAAAAACTGTCCCCCTCTGAACTGGCTCCTTTATTAAAGCCGTTTTTGCAGGATTTCCCCTATCAGGAGGAATTGAACCGGCTCACCGAGGAACAGTATTTGCTGCTGGTGTCGGCGGTACAGGAACGGCTGGTTTCCCTTAAAGATATAAAAGAGGAAGCGGCGGCTATTTTTGCTCCCCTGGGGGATGACAGCTATGAAGAGGAAGCCCGCAAGGTTTTAAGCCAGCCGGCTGTTATACCGGTTTTGCAAGCTTTTAAAGAACAATTGACCGCTGCCGATGATGTGGAAGCTAATAAGCAATTGATCAAAAGAATTACCAAAGAAAACCAATTGAAACCCAAAGAGGTTTTCATGCCCCTGCGATGTGCTTTAAGTGGTGTTACCCATGGACCGGAACTGCCCTTTTTGATCAGTATCTGGGGCAGAGAGGAAACCATCAAAAGGATCGATCACACTCTGGATATGATCGAAACAGCTGTAGAGGGCTGATGGATATCTTCCCGGTTGACATTTGGGCCGGGGCGTAATTATAATAATTTAAAATCATAGCAAATGCCATGAAGGGGAAAAGTAACTGCCTGGTGCTGACAGAGAAAAAAGGTCACGGCTGTAAGCCTTTTGAGCAGGAGGGTAATGAAAGTGCGCCCTGGAGCAGATGCCTGCCGTCCGGCAGGTATATCCGGTTTAAAACCGTTATCATTTACGAGGGGAATGCATAAAATGGCATTCAAAAAGAGTGGAACCACGGAAGCCTGGCCTTTCGTCTCTAGTGAGACGCCAGGCTTTTATTTTATAAATATTTAATGCCGGGCTATTTAAGTTCAATAATTGAACTGGCAGTGTTGCAGCAGGTTTATAGGCCTTATCTATGCTGACAGGAAAATGGAAACGGCTGAGGCAGCCAAGAGCCAAGTAAGAGGGGTGAAGAAAAATTGAAAGTTTATAATACTTTAACCAGGGAAAAACAAAAAATGGACCTTGATGCAGTTGTGAGCATGTATGTCTGCGGACCTACCACCTACAATTATATTCACCTGGGCAATGCCCGACCCCTGGTGGTTTTTGACACCATCCGCCGTTATATGGAATACCGGGGGTTTACGGTCAAATATATCCAGAATTTCACCGATGTGGATGACAAGATCATTCAGCGCGCCAATGAATTGCAGCAGGACCCCCTGGAACTGGCGGAATTTTATATTGGGGAATATTTCGCCGATGCCGATAAACTGGGGATCAGACGAGCCGACATCCATCCCCGGGTAAGTGAGCATATCGAGGATATTATAGCCGCCATACAGACACTCATCGATAAAGGTTATGCTTATGAAAGGGAGGGGGATGTCTATTACCGGGTCAGGGCTTTCGCTGATTATGGCAAACTTTCCGGGCGTTCCCTGGATGAAATGCTGGCTGGCGCCCGGGTGGAAGTCGATACACGCAAAGAAGAGGCAGCGGATTTTGCCCTGTGGAAATCAGCCAAACCTGGGGAACCTTATGGGGAAAGCCCCTGGAGCAAAGGCAGACCGGGCTGGCATATCGAATGCTCGGTAATGTCCACCCGCTATCTGGGCGCAACCGTTGATATTCATGGCGGCGGCAGTGATTTGATTTTCCCCCATCATGA
>JAAYZA010000069.1 GCA_012515055.1 Syntrophomonadaceae bacterium
AGACCCTACAACCGCTCCGCGGCGCGGGTTCGCCTCACTCCTCACGCCTTCCGCCTCACTTCTCCCCCTTCGGCTCCGCTTCGCTCCGGACAATGGTTCAGTCCCCCAGTCGCGCTTCGGCTTCGCTCGCTCCCGTGTTATGGTTGTTAGACAGTGGGACCGATCCCTTGTCTTCCCTTCGGCTCCGCTTCGCTCCGGACAATGGTTCAGTCCCACAGTCGCGCTTCGGCTTCGCTCGCTCTCGTGTTATGGTTGTTAGACAGTGGGACAGACCCCTACAACCGCTCCGCGGCGCGGGGTCGCCTCACTCCTCACGCCTTCCGCCTCACCTACTCCGCTACACTGCAAACAAAAAATCGCCCCCCGACCCCTTGCCCCTGACCCCCGGCCCCTTACTGTCACTATCTTTGCTATAATTAAATAAATCCTTGCGTCCTGGAGGAAATACTGATGGGGAATACTAATATCCTGCATTGTGATCTGGATGCTTTTTTTGCATCGGTGGAACAGCTTGATAATCCTGAACTGCGGGGTAAACCGGTCGTGGTTGGCGGCAGCCGTCATTCCCGCGGTGTGGTTTCCACCTGTTCCTATGAGGCCAGGAAATTTGGCATCCACTCGGCCATGCCTGTTTCCCAGGCTTATCGGCTGTGCCCTCAGGCGATATTCCTGCCGGTAAATATGGCGCGCTATCAGGAATTGTCCCGGCAGGTTTTCACCATTCTCAGCCGCTTTTCCCCCCTTATGGAGATCATCTCTATCGATGAGGCTTTTTTAGACATCAGCGGCTGTTTCCGTCTTTACGGCAGTCCGAAAAAAATCGGCGGCCTGATCAAGGAGCAGGTTTATTCTGAGCTGGGTCTCATCATTTCCGTGGGCATTTCCTATAATAAATTCCTGGCTAAATTGGCTACGGATCTGGATAAACCTGATGGTTTGCTTATTATTACTGCGGAGGAAGCCGTGGATTTGTTAAAACCGCTGCCGGTGTCGAAAATATGGGGTGTGGGCCAGAAGACCGAACAAAGTCTGCATCGGCTGGGTATAAAGACCATCGGCGATATTCAGGCGCTGCCTCCGGGGTGGTTGGAAACCAGATTCGGTTCAGCGGGGCGTTTGTTCTGGGAACTGGCTCATGGTATCGACCACCGGCCGGTGGAAACCGGGCAGGAAAGAAAATCCATCAGCCGGGAGGAGACCTTTCCTGAGGATATTAATGATATTTCTTATCTGGAAAAACTGACGACCCATTTTGCTGCCGAATTATGTGCAAAACTACGGCGGGAAGGATTAGAAACCGCCAGTATCACTATTAAACTGAGATATAGTGATTTTAAAACCATTACCCGCAGCAAAACCATCGAACCCTGCAATTCCGATCTGGTGGTTACTCAGGTGGCCGAGGAATTGCTGCATAATGCCTATAATGGTAAGCGTCCCCTGCGGCTTTTTGGCTTATCCCTGGGTCATTTGTCGTCCCGGGCAGATTTAGAGCAGGGAACCCTTTTCGAATCGCCGACAAATTCCGCCCATAACGAAATCGACCTGCTCATGGATGAAATAAGAGGCCGCTTCGGCCCCGATGCGATAAACCGAGCTAACCTCCTGCCGGA
>JAAYZA010000116.1 GCA_012515055.1 Syntrophomonadaceae bacterium
ATATTAGACTAAAACTCCAGGAAGGGAGGCTAGCTATTTAATGGCTAGGTTGTATGAGTTATATAAACAGGAAATAGTACCCCGGATGATGGACAGATTTCAATATAAAAATGTCAACGAAGTCCCGACTATTGAGCGGGTTGTGCTTAATATCGGGGTGGGAGAAGCTGTTCAAAACCCGAAATCATTGGATGGGGCAGTAAATGATCTGACCGTCATTTCCGGGCAAAAGCCGGTCATCACCAGAGCCAAAAAATCCATTGCCGGATTTAAACTGCGCACCGGGATGCCCATCGGCTGTAAGGTTACCCTGCGGGGTGAGCGCATGTATGAGTTCCTTGACCGGTTGATCAATCTGGCTTTGCCCAGAGTCAGGGACTTCAGAGGGATTTCCCCCCAGGCCTTTGACGGGCGGGGCAACTTTTCTCTGGGGATCAAGGAACAGACCATCTTCCCGGAAATCGAATATGACAAGATGGATAAGATCCGGGGCCTGGAAGTTGCCATTGTGACTACTGCCAGAACTGATGAAGAAGCCAGAGAATTATTAAAGAATATGGGAATGCCATTCAGATAGGAGGTAAATGTTCAATGGCCAAAAAAGCGATGATCGTTAGACAGCAGCGGCCAGCCAAATATGAAGTTCGTGAATATAACAGATGTAAGATATGCGGCCGGCCCCGGGCCTATATGCGCAAGTTTGGCATGTGCAGAGTATGCTTCCGGGAACTGGCTCACAAAGGTGAGATTCCCGGCGTAACCAAAGCCAGTTGGTAGTTTGTTAGTAAAGGAGGTATAAACATGGTCATGACTGATCCCATTGCCGATTTTCTGACCAGAATCAGAAACGGAAACATGGTCATGCATGAAACCGTTGAAGTCCCCAGTTCCAAAATTAAGGTTTCCCTGGCCGGGATTCTGAAGGATGAGGGGTACATCAAGGATTATGAATATATAGAAGATGGAAAACAGGGTATCATAAGGATTTACCTGAAATACGGCCCCAACCGGGAAAGAGTGATCACCGGACTCAAAAGGATCAGCAAGCCTGGTTTAAGGGTCAATGTCAAAAAGGACGAGGTACCCAGAGTCCTGGGCGGATTAGGGACAGCAGTTATTTCAACTTCCCGCGGCGTAATGACCGACAAAAAGGCTCGTAAAGAAGGTGTCGGCGGGGAAGTAATATGTTATATCTGGTAGCTGAAGGAGGGAAAATAAGTGTCAAGAGTTGGTAGAAAACCTATCAGTCTACCCAAAGATGTGGAGTTTAAAATGGAAGGCAATGTGGTAACCGTCAAGGGTGCCAGAGGCAGTCTGACCCAGGAGATCCCTGCTGATATCACCATAGAGCAGGAAGATGGACAGCTGATACTGAGCAGACCTACGGACAATAAACAGCACCGTGCATTCCATGGCCTCAGCCGCGCCCTGGTCGCCAACATGGTTGAAGGAGTAACCAACGGATTTGAAAAGAAGCTGGAACTGGTAGGAGTAGGTTATAGGGCCCAGATGCAGGGCAGCAAATTAGTCATTAATATTGGCTTTTCCCACCCGGTGGAAGTAGATGCACCGGAAGGCATTGAATTTGAAGTTCCCGCTGCCACGAAAATAACTGTCAGAGGAATTGACAAACAGCTGGTAGGCAATACCGCTGCACATATTCGGGCAATAAGGAAACCTGAACCTTACAAAGGCAAAGGGATCAAATATGAAAACGAAACCATCAGGCGCAAGGCCGGTAAATCAGGTGCTAAATAAAGCGAAAGGAGTGACCAGCGTTGATTAAAAAAACCAGTAAAAACGAGCTGCGCAAAAGCGTGCACAAAAGAATTCGTAAAAAATTGGCTGGCAGCAGTGAAACACCCAGACTATGTGTTTTCAGAAGTTTAAATCATATTTATGCCCAGATAATTGACGATGAAAATGGTGTCACCCTTGCCGCTGCATCAACTCTGGATAAGGAAGCCGGAGAATTGACTTCCAGAACTAATATGGAAGCAGCCAAAAGAGTAGGAACCATGATCGCCGAAAAAGCGAAAGAGAAGGGTATCACAACGGTAGTGTTTGACCGTAATGGTTATAAATATCACGGACGGGTCGCAGCCCTGGCCGAGGCAGCCCGTGAAAACGGACTGGATTTTTAATGGATAATTTTCTCAAGCTAGGAGGGAAATGATGCAAGACAGAGAACAGGCCGCCCCGGAATTAATAGAAAAAGTTATTACTATTAAAAGGGTCGCCAAAGTGGTTAAAGGCGGACGGAGGTTCAGATTCAGTGCCCTGGTGGTAGTCGGAGACGGAGCCGGCAAAGTTGGCACGGGTAAAGGCAAAGCCGCGGAAGTTCCGGAAGCCATTAGAAAAGCAGTTGAAAACGCCAAGAAAAACATGGTAGAGATACCGCTGATCGAGGGAAGAACCATACCCCATCAAATCCTGGGCAGATTCGGTGCCGGACAGGTATTATTAAAACCTGCATCGGCGGGAACCGGGGTTATAGCAGGTGGACCGGCCCGGGCCGTATTGGAAGCGGCAGGGATCCACGATATTTTGACCAAATCCCTGGGATCTGCCAATGCGAACAATATGGTACATGCCACCATGGAAGGGCTGAAATCCCTCAAACGGGTTGAAGATGTAGCCAGACAAAGAGGCAAAACCATCGACGAAATCATGAATTAGGGAGGGATCAGACTTGTCCAAGCAGCTTAAGATAACATGGACCAAAAGCTTTATAGGCTATCCTGAAACTCAGCGTAAAACGATAAAAAGTCTGGGATTGCGCAAGCTCAACCATAGTGTGATCAAACCAGATTCACCGCAGCTCAGAGGGCAGATCAACAAGGTCAGTCATCTGGTTGCAGTAGAAGAAATAGAAGACTAATAAGGAGGTTTTACTGGTGAAGCTGAATGAAATAAAATCTCCGCCGGGTGCTAATAAAGGCATTAAAAGAGTAGGTCGGGGAACCGGATCCGGTCACGGGAAGACATCGACCCGGGGCCATAAAGGCCAGCACTCCCGTTCAGGAGGCGGCACACGGCCCGGTTTTGAAGGCGGACAGATGCCGCTGCAAAGACGTATTCCCAAACGCGGATTTACCAATATATTCAAAAAAGAATATGCCATAGTCAATTTAAAAGACTTAAACAGTTTTGATGATGGCACTGAAATTACCCCCGATTTTCTTCTGGAAGAAGGGATCATCAAAGCGGTAAAAGATGGCGTCAAGATTCTGGGCAATGGCGACTTGGATAAGAAACTTTTTATTCAAACCCATAAAATCAGTAAACAGGCTGAAGAAAAAGTTTTAGCCCGGGGTGGCAAAGTAGAGGTGATTTAATGTTTAACTCCTTGCCACAGGCGTTAAAGGTAGGGGATCTCAGAACCAAATTACTGTTTACCCTGATGATGCTGTTAGTTTTCAGGCTGGGTGCCCATATACCGGTTCCTGCTATTAATGCAGAAGCGGTTGCCCAGCTTTTAAGCGGACAATTGTTTGGATTCTTTGATATTATTTCCGGCGGCGCTTTTAAACGTTTCAGTATATTCGCCATGAGCATAACGCCGTATATCAACGCCTCCATCATCATGAACCTTCTGCAGGTTATCATACCTCGCCTGGAAGAGTTGTCCAAGGAAGGCGAAGAAGGAAGAAAGCAAATTGCAGAGTATATCAGATATTTTGCTGTTGTGCTGGCTTTTGTACAGGCCATCGGCATGACTTTTGCACTGTCCAGAACAGGGGCAATTGCCAATCCAGGCATAGGCTCCTATTTGATAATTGCTATTTCCCTGACAGCAGGAACCGCTTTTCTAATGTGGATCGGTGAAATGATCACGGAAAAGGGTATTGGCAATGGTATTTCACTCATTATCTTCGCCGGTATAGTATCCCGGCTGCCATCCCAGATCGCCGGAGTGGGGCAGGAACTGTCCGGAGGCATAATCGGTTATTTCAATATCCTGCTCTTTATAGTTATGGCCCTGGCTATTATCGCAGCCATCATTGCTGTTAATGAAGGACAGCGCAGACTGCCCATTCAATATGCCAAGCGGGTAGTGGGACGGAAAATGTATGGCGGGCAAAGCACTTTTTTACCTTTGAAGGTAAACGCGGCAGGTGTTATACCCATCATTTTTGCCATGTCCCTGATGATGTTCCCGGCAACGATTGCCTCCTGGTCAGCGCAGGATTCAGCCGTCAACATCTTTTTAAACACCTATTTTAATACGGGCAGTATAGCTTACAATCTGTTTTATGCGTTGTTGATCGTATTCTTTACCTATTTTTATGTGGCAATCATTTTTAACCCGGCAGA
>JAAYZA010000260.1 GCA_012515055.1 Syntrophomonadaceae bacterium
AGGCCGGATAGATTGTCAACATAACACATTCTGCTGCCGACAAAATCAAAAAGGCTGCCCAGTTCCGCAACTTACCACCCCTTTTCGCTGTATAATACTGCCGCTTTCTCCCGATCAGAATTCCCTCATTCTGCTAAAACTGCACTTCCCTATTGGTGCAGAATAATTTTTATTCATCTGCTGGAATCCAGCAATGGCCACCTCCTGACTTTTCTTTCTTCACTGCCCGATAATTATCCTTCCATGCTATAAACACAGAATAAGCCCTCAAAAGAGGGCTTATTTCTTTGCTTATTCTGCTGTGTACGGTAGGAGCGCTACCACTCTGGCCCTTTTCACAGCTACTGTGAGTTGACGCTGATGATTAGCGCAATTCCCGGTAATTCTGCGGGGAAGTATTTTTCCCCTTTCGGTAATGTATCTGCGCAGCCGGGGTATTTCTTTGTAATCTATATATTCGACCTTATCAGCACAGAAATTACATTGACGTCTTTTTTTACGTCTATCTTTTTTCAAATATGTTCCCTCCAGACTTTAGAAAGGTATCTCATCTTCTCCATTGTTAACTATATCGATTTCTGCAGGGCTGACTTCCCGGCCCAGTGACTCCCAATCATCATTGCCACTGGATGACGTTCCTTTTACAGAACCAGTCCCTTGTTTGTCCAGAAAACGCACATCGTCTGCAACCACCTCTATAGCTTTGCGCCTTATGCCCTCTTTGTCTTCATAGCTGCGGATCTGTAACCTGCCTTCGACAGCCGCCAATCTTCCTTTGCCAAGATAATTGGCACAGTTTTCAGCCAGTCCGCGCCAGACTACGATATCGATAAAATCGGTTTCCTCTCTGTTGTATTTACGATTAACTGCCAGAGTAAAAGAAGCAACGGCAGTTCCATTTTGTAAATACCTGAGCTCCGGGTCACGCGTCAATCGACCAATCAAAATAACTCTGTTAAGCAAGTTTTCCACCCCCAACTCAGCTACTTCTCATCCTGACGAATAATCATGTGACGTAGAAATTTATCGGATAGTTTTATAACCCTGTCCAATTCCTGAACAGTATCCGCTGTGCCTTTGAAGAACCACAGGAAATATATGCCTTCCAGGTAGTCCTGGATGCTATAAGCCAGGCGTTTCTTTCCCCATCCATCTGCCTGATTGGTGAACTCCCCACCAAATTCTGCGATGATCGTTTGTAATCTGTCATTGGTTTCTGTAACCACTTCCTCAGATAGATCCGGCTTCAAAATGAACATCATTTCATACGAGCGCATAAATACACCTCCTCCCTACGGACTAATCCAAAAATGGATAAAGGCCCCGATCGTTAAACCGGAGCAGGGACTTCAGTTGATTATATCAAGAATAAAATTCCGATGCAAGGGGTGTGATTTAAAGCTCTGGTGTGATTTAAAGCCTGCCTCTGATAAGGAGACTTTTTAATTCTGTCAGGGGCTGTTCGATAATATAGGTTTCATTGAAAAGGGCTTTTAAAACCGCTGTCGGTTCTTGATTCTCCTCGCGGCGGATGGCAATAATGCAAAAATGTTTGCTTTCACCCAGGGATCTGACCGTTACCAGATCCCCGCAGGCAAACCGGGAAGCAGGAACTAATTTTAATCTCAATTCTTTTCACCCCCCGGCCCTTTTAGCTGTTATATATTATGCATCATTGGCGGGTTTGGCCACCGGTATCCTTGCTTTCAACCCTGACCATCCGCTTTTCAAACTGGCTGCGAGGTAACATTACCAGGCGCCCACACCCCTGGCATTTAATTTTTATGTCGGCACCCATGCGAACTACTTCCCAGTTATAGCTGCCACAGGGATGCTGTTTTTTCATTCTTACGATATCCCCCAGTTCGAACTGTTTGCGCTCCAAGTTCCTCCCCCTGTCATATGTAATCAAGAATTGCTGTTTAATACTTTTATGGATTGAAACCCTGTACTTATCACTCGCCCCACCTGAGCGAAAAAACACCCTTCCTGCTGCAAAGTCTCCTCCATTGCTGCAGCTTTTTCCCCGGGCACTGAAATCAATAAGCCTCCTGAAGTCTCCGGTGAAAAAAGCAGATCCCTGATATTAGTATCGACACCCGGAGCAATATCTATTTTATCGGCCAGGTAATCACGGTTTTTATAAGCTCCCCCCGGCATCAATCCCATACTGGCGTATTCAAGGGTCCCCGTCATGAAGGGAATCTGCCCGGCAAAGATTTCTACGGCAACATCACTGGCCACCGATAATTCAAAAAGGTGTCCCAGAAAACCAAAACCGGTAACATCAGTTGCTGCATTGACCCCTATTTTTTGCATCACACTGCATGCTTTTTTATTCAGCCCCGCCATCCATTCTGCTGCATCCCGGCAGGCTTCTGCGGAAGCCAGATCCGCCTTGATAGCGGTGGCGATGACTCCATTACCCAGTGGTTTAGTCAGTAATAATATATCCCCTGGTTCAGCACCACTGTTGGTTATGACCTTATCCGGGTGAACCAGTCCACAAACTGATAAGCCATACTTGGGTTCATTGTCGTCAATGGTATGCCCTCCTACCAGCAGGGCTCCTGCTTCTGTAACTTTATCCAGCCCGCCGGTTAAAATCTGCTTTAAAACATCCATTTCTTCACAATCAGGATAACAAACGATATTCATGGCCAGCAGCGGTTCCCCGCCCATGGCATATATGTCATTTATGGCATTGGCAGCCGCTATCTGCCCGAAGACATAGGGATCATCTACCATGGGGGTAAAAAAGTCCAATGTCTGTATTATGGCGGTATCATCATTGATTTTATAAATTGCCGCATCATCCCGGGTATCAAGTCCAACCAAAAGCCGCTCATCAGCAGGAATTATAAAATCTTCCAGTAATTTTTCCAAGGTCCCCGGACCAATTTTGGCCGCTCATCCAGCCGCCCTGACCATTTCCGTTAACCGCACTTTCATTCTGACCCCTCCCTTCCCGACTATCCGATATTTGTCTAAAATACTTGCATAAAGGCCCGATAGGCTTTATACGACATGTACACATCCGCTTTGCTTACCACTTCAAAGGGAGAATGCATGCTGAGTACTGCCACACCACAATCCACCACTTCCATTCCGTAACGGGCGATATATTGCGCGACTGTACCGCCGCCGCCAATATCTACCTTGCCTAACTCACCGGTCTGCCAAACCACCCCGTGATCATCGAAAAGTTTTCTCATCCGCCATAAAAACTCAGGGTTGGCGTCATTTGATTCTGCTTTGCCCCGGGACCCGGTATATTTGGTCAAGACCACCCCATTGCCCAGAAAACTGCAATTGTCCTTTTCAAAAACCTCGGGGTAATTAGGGTCGATGGCCGCATTTACATCAGCTGACAAAGCAAATGAATTGGCCAGACATTTACGTACGGCAAAATAATCTACCGGTCCGTCAAGATGCATTAAGCTGACAACCAGGTTTTCCAATAGGAGTGATTGTAAACCGGTGTTGCCGGTACTCCCTATTTCTTCTTTATCAACAAAAAGGCATAAAGCTACTGTTTCCGGATTTTCTATTGCCAGGGCAGCCTGTAATGAGGCATAGACACTAACCCGGTCATCCTGCCCGTATCCACCCACCATACTGCGGTCCAGACCAGTTTCGCCGGCCGGGATAGCAGGTACCAACTGCAGCTCTGCACTGGTAAAATCCTCTTCATCTATATCATATTTATCCCTGAAATATTGAATAACAGCCTCTCTAACCGGATTTTCCTCCTCGGCCCCGGGCCGGCTGCCCACAATGGGTGTGAGCTTTTCCCCGGTAATCACTTCGGCCATTTTCTTTTCCATTTGCTCTTTGGCCAGATGGGGCAAAAGATCCGCAATGGTCAAAACCGGATCACCTTCATCCAAACCAATATTGATGTTTATGGCCCGGCCATCTTTTTTATAGACTACCCCGCACAAAGCCAGAGGAATGGCCACCCATTGATACTTTTTAATACCCCCGTAATAATGAGTTTTAAACAAAGCCAGTCCATCGGCTTCATATAAAGGATTGGCTTTTAGATCGATACGCGGAGTATCTAAATGGGATGCCACCAGGTTAAATCCATCGGACAAGGGTCTTTTACCCGCAATAAACAACGCTGCCACCTTGTTTTTCATACTTATCAGTATCCGGGTCCCCGGCTCGATGGTTTCAATTTGTTCCAGCGGCTTAAAACCTTGACTTAAAGCCGTCTCCTCTATAAATTTGACCGTTTCCCGCTCAGTTTTTACCCTATTAAGAAACTCCAGATAACCCCTGTTGAACTCATCAACTGTTTTTAACTGGTCATTGTTTAAATTAACCCAGGCTTTACCATTCTTTGCATGATTGGCTGCCATTCTTTCGCCTCCCTTAATTATTTTCATAGCATTACCGCCAATGATCATTGTTTATGCATAGTTTCCAATAATATTTTTCAGATAATCAAACCATCCCGTCATATAGTTGACCAGACAGGAATCTTGGAGATGATAATATAGTCCAGACGTTCCCATTATATCTAATCGGGCCGCAAACTCCAATGGCGGCATAGCTATCCCTAAAAGTATCGTAATAATTAACGAACTTTGCAGGACCAATAAAGCCAGGCCTGAAACCCGGTTGATACCTCCCAGGAAACGACCAGAAAACAGACGGTTTAAGGATAAAAATACTATTGATAACATAATATTAAATAAAAAAAATAGTATAATATAAGCAGCGGGTTCGACAAGCAATTGGGCTAATTGCGGGGTCAGTTCTGTTACATTTTCGGGCGAAAGAATAAAGGATAAGGGAGCCGAATCGCGGGCCATAATTAAAACCGGCAGCTTCTGGTTCAAGTATTCAGCCACAGCATCAACTAACTGGAATCTATTATTAAGATAAATAAAAAAATCTTTTCCATAATAAAAGGCTGCAGCGATGGCCATAATGGTACTGGCCATCCGTCCCAGCGAAGCGAAAAAACCTCGTTTGAAACCGCTGATGGCACTGATTGTCAGTATACTCAAAATAATATAATCGACAATGTTAAAATGCATAAACCCATCCCTTTAGATCAGCTATTTTAATTATATCACTCCCCGTATCAGGTGCCAGGGAATGATTTTTAAAGATAAAGCAAGTTTTTTGACAGCAATTGGCAGAAAAAAACAGTTGCAGATTCTGCCCAATTATTGTATATGGTAATGAGAAGAAAATTTCTTTGTTATTCTTGAAAAGAAGGTGCCTTGATGGATGTACACATTTTTAACAATTTATACCTGATGAGTGCCTATTTAAAAGAATTCGGCTTTCTTGCTCCCTTTGTTGCCTTTGGCCTGTTTGTTTTACAGGCGGCACTGCCGATTTTCCCCTATATTATACTGGCCGCTGCCGGCGGCTTGCTCTTTGGCTGGAAAATGGGTTTTCTTCTTTCCTGGCTGGGTGCTCTGGCCGGGGCATGCCTGGCATATTGGCTTTGTCGTTATGCAGGGGCAGATTGGGCCCAAAGGGTTATTAAAAGACGCTTTAATTACGATATTAATCGTATCGATACCGGCATGGCTTTTTGGAGCATTCTACTGGCGCGCATAATCCCTGTTATCCCAACACCGGCTATAAATGCTGCCGCTGCTTTGACCGGGGTATCATTCTGGAATTTTTTCTTTTCCTCTGCATTGGGGAAAATCCCCACCGCCATACTTTATACCGGCCTGGGTATAAGTTTATTTAAGTACAAGGACATCAGGCTGACCCTGATATTATTGGGGGCCACCATTGCATTAGCAGCTGCCGGCCATTACTATAGCCGCAGACGTACAGCCTGATTAGTTTCTTTTCGTCAGCACCGACTTTTCTCTTAAATTTTTTGTAGATATTTCCCGGGAAATATTTTTATGTCGAATTTTATATAAACAAAAACACCGGGTCCCAACTCAGATGTTTTTAACCCGTTGCATGATTTAATGCTTAATCAATCCGCTACTGTCATTCCCCTGTTTCTTCCCGGACTTCACACCGGGCCGGGCCCTTTTTTTGCGTTTTAAGGGGGCTTTGATTCTAGCTGAGAGCAAATGCATGGGTAAAATGTTTGCGGCTGTTACGCGGCGAAATTGGGGGCTTAAAATATCTCCCCTCTGAAAAAGACCTCCGACAAGGAAAATGCATTGTCACCGGGGGGATCTTTTCTATGTTTTCTTTACAGTATTTCATAAAATTAAAATGGGGTTTATCAAGCCAGGGATTAAAAATATAAACGCCTGCCGGAAAATAGCTGCCCAACTAAAGATTTAAAGCATTAAACCCCTCTTTGACGAAAGTCCTTGCAAGGGGTTTATTAACAACGATAAATATAGTTTTTCCTGGTATTAATCAATCCAGGCGGCACTTCTTGATGAAGCGGCAAATATTTTTTAACTGTGTAGATACTGTATATATTTGTAGTCAAAACCATATAAAAACGAACACTTTTAAACAGGCGCGCAAATAATAAAAAACCCCGGCAATATCGCACATATACGATGCTTACAGGGGTTCAGGCTTAAATAAAGATGGCGGAGGCGCGTGAGAATCGAACTCACCCACCGCAGGATCACTACGGCGCAAACTGGATTTGAAGTCCAGGCGGCCCACCAGGACCGATCCGCCTCCGTGCGTAAATGAGTATATAACCATAATCATTTGTTGTCAAATAGATGAGGGATTACGGGTTTATCGATCTTCCTCCGCCTTGACGATCACTGATTCGATCTCATATCCCTTGGCAGTAATTTTTTTAATCAATTCATCATTCTCCAGAGATTCCAGTCGCAGTATTATTCTGTAACGTTCCTTTTTCTCTTCATAGTATACAACTGTATTTAAAATATTGATGCCGGCTTCTGCCACCAGTGAAATAATCTCCGCCAGTGTACCCGGCCGTTCCCTGACCAATAAATCAATTCTGCTATGGGCTCTTTTAACACCCAGAATATCTATCAGGGCATCAAAAATATCGGTTTCTGTTACGATTCCTACCAGTTTCTCCTTATCTACCACTGGCAAGCCGCTAATTTTATTAAACCGCATTATTTTAGCCGCTGTCTCGATGTAGTTATCCGGTGTAACCGTAATTACTTTTTGCTTTTTAGGCAGGATATCTTTGATTTTTGTTTTCGCCAGAAGATAGTTGAGTTCATGGACGCTTAGAGTCGTGGCAGTAGAAGGTGTCGCCTGATGCAAATCGGTTAAAGTGATTATCCCCACTACTTTTTCCTTTTCCAGAACAGGCAGACGGCGTATATTATGGTCTTTCATCAAGCGAAATGCTTCTGCAATACTGGTATCCAACTGGACTGTTTTTACCCCGGTCGTCATGCGATCTTTTACTTTCATTGGCCATACCCCCCTTTAACTTTCAAGGAATTATCCGCCCAGATAGGCTTTCTTTACTTCTTCACTGTGCATCAAGGTTTGGGCTTCACCTTCCAGGACTATTTCCCCGGTTTCAATAACATATGCCTTGTGGGCAATTGATAGTGCCATGTGGGCGTTTTGTTCCACCAGCAGTATAGTTGTGCCCTTTTCATTAATATCTTTAATGATCTCGAATATTTCTTTTACCAGAAGCGGCGCCAGTCCCATTGATGGTTCATCCATAAGCATCAATTGCGGTCTGGCCATCAGTGCTCTGCCAATGGCCAGCATTTGTTGTTCGCCGCCGCTCAAAGTCCCGGCCAGCTGCTTCCTTCTTTCCAGCAGGCGCGGGAAACGATGGAAGACATTTTCCATATCATCGGCCATGGCTTTTTTGTCTTTACGCAGATAGGCACCCATTTCCAGGTTTTCCAGAACGGTCATGGAAGCAAAAACCCGCCGGCCTTCGGGCACCTGGGATAAGCCCATTTCAACTATCTTTTCCGGTGCTATTTTGGTTAGATCACTATTTTTATATATGATGGAGCCCTGCCGGGGACGTAAAAGACCGGAAATAGTTTTTAAAGTAGTGGTCTTACCTGCGCCATTGGCACCGATCAAGGTTACAATACTACCTTGCTCGACTTCTATTGATACTTTTTTAAGGGCGTGGATAGCCCCATAATAAACCTCTATATCAACACATTTGAGCACCTATTCTACCTCCTCACCGAGATAAGCTTCAATCACTTTCTTGTTGCTCCTAATCTCTTCCGGCTTGCCTTCAGCAATTACCTGCCCATAATCCAGCACGTAAATTCGTTCGCATACACCCATTACCAGTGACATATCATGCTCGATCAGCAAAATCGACAGCTGGAAATCATGTCTGATCTGGGCAATCAAATTCATCAGTTCCCTGGTCTCCTGGGGATTCATACCTGCTGCCGGTTCATCCAAAATCAGCATGG
>JAAYZA010000182.1 GCA_012515055.1 Syntrophomonadaceae bacterium
TCTATGCTCTGGGTTTCCCCGTCATCGAAGGTTACGGCTCGACAGAATCCACCAATGCCTGTTTATTAAACCAGCTGACCGCCTGCAAACCGGGTTATGTGGGGCCGGCTGCCAATGGTTCAACAGCCCGGATTGCGCCGGATGGTGAACTGGAAATCGGCTCAGCCGGTATTTTTATCGGTTACCTTAATAAACCGGAAGAAAACGCGGTTTGCTTTACTGAAGACGGATATTTTAAAACCGGTGACATGGTGGAACAAGACCAGCAGGGCTATTACAAGATCGTGGACCGCAAAAAATCCATCATCTGTCTGGCTACCGGCAAAAATATTGCGCCAGCCAAGATCGAGAATCTGTTTTCAACCAGTGCGGCCATTGAACAAATATTTGTCATCGGTGATGAAAGGAATTATATCAGCATCCTGGTGGTGCCGGATTATAATTTCTTCATCGATCTTTTCGAGAAAAACAGTATCGATTATGACCGGGAAAAACTGATATTTTCCCATGCCGCCGGGGCTCCTATTTGCGTAGAGGTGGGGGAAGATTTCATTGCCGTTCCTCTGCTGCAGGAGATGATTGCTGCTGATATTGAAAAAGTAAATGCTCGACTGGAAGAATTCGAAGTGATCAGACGTTATACCATCCTGACCAATAAATTCACTGAAGAAAGAGGTGAGTTCACCCCCACCCAGAAGACCAAGAAAAAAGCGATATTGTCAAACTATGTGGATGCTATCGACAGCATGTATGCAGGCAAGGTGAAACATCGCTAGATTTGTCGGTGAGCGAAGGGGTAATCTGGCCTGGTCCTGGTCCTGGTCCTGGTCCTGGTCCTGGTGCTGCATACCCCATGGCAAACGTAAATGGTTTTGCCCTGCAGACTGCAGGATAATGGAGGTACAAGATGGAAATTTGTACGATAGGGTTTTCAAAAAAAGATTTGCGAGATTTTATCAGACTGCTGAAAGAGGCAGGTGTAAAGAAGGTTATCGATGTGCGGGTGCACAACACATCACAGCTGGCTGGATACACGAAGAAACAGGATTTGCAGTATATTTTGGAACTGGTGGGGATCGATTATGAGCATGTATTGGAGCTGGCACCGACGGAAGAACTAATGAAAAATTACCGCAGCAAGAAAATCACCCGGGAAGAATTCCGGGATATGTACATTGCTCTGTTATTGGAGAGAAAGCCGCTGGAAAGCTTTGACCTGAGCCGCCAGCCGGATTCTATTTGTCTGCTCTGCGCAGAGGAAAAACCGGAACACTGTCACCGGAGTTTTGCCGCTCAATATATGAAGGATAATTATACCAGCAAAGAGATCCGCATAAGACATCTGTAATCAAGCAGTAATGGGTTGGAGTAGTAATGGGATGGTAGGGCTGTCAGTTGAGGCCTCAGCCCGGGAAGAACAGGGAACGATATATTTGCATGGGGGAGGAAAGAAAAATGTCCAAAGTCAAAAATGAACCCAAAAACAAAAATTTTGTCATCAAGGCAGTGCGGGAGCAGTTAGAGCACCGGGCTCTGTGGCTGTATCTTTTATGCGAGGAAGCGCGCAAAAAGGGTTTGGAACCGGATGCATACGCACCGGAGGCAATTCATCAATGCGGATTGTTTCAGGGCGGGGGCCTGGTGGATAAAGGCGGAACCA
>JAAYZA010000227.1 GCA_012515055.1 Syntrophomonadaceae bacterium
CAAAGGCGAAGAAGTCACCAAAGTAAAACTGGTAATCGGGCGGCAAAATCCCAAGATGAATACCAATCTGGAGTTTGCCAAAAGGGTCAAGGCCCTGATGGATAAAAAAGAACCTGGGCTCTCCAATGGAATATTTATGGGTAAAGCCGCTTTCAACCAGGACCTGCATCCCCGGGCCCTGTTGATCGAAGTAGGGGCCCACACCAATGATAAGGCCCAGGCAGAAAAAGGTGTGGCATTGTTTGCCGGAACACTGCCGGCGGCACTTGGTGTGGCTGATAATAGTGAAGAGGGGGCCGCCCGAAAACCATTTGCCGGTGATAACCAAAAATCTGGGATCACTATAGCAGTTATACTGGGCATAGTCGCAGCAGCTGCCGGGGGATTCTACTTGCTGAATAAAGGAAATCTAAATCGCTGATGCAAGAATATTTGATTGTATTACTGGCCGCCACAACGGCCGGATTTTTAAATCGAATCATTCTGTTGAGGAGGGATTACCGGCAATACCCCACTTATCCTCACGGCCAGCTGACCCATCTGGCCCTGGGGTTTATTGCTGCCAGTCTGGGGGCAGTAGCGGTAGTAGCCATTGCCAAACCGGATTATGTGGCGGTTACATTTTTAGTCCTGGCGGCACAGGAGTTCCGTGAAATCAGAAACATGGAAAGGGAGTCACTGGGGAAGCTGGAGGAAAACAAGCTGATAAGCCGGGGAACAGATTATATCGAGGGGATAGCCCGGGTATTTGAAGCTCGTAATTATCTGGTGATTTTCACCTCCCTGGTGACCGGTGCAGTAGTACAAATATTCAGCTGGCACTATGCCTTTATAGCTGCGCCGTTGATGATAATGGTTTCCCTGCAGTTTATGAGCGGCAAAGTCATCGGCGATATTGCTGAAATACAGGAAGCAAAAATCAGTTTTTCCGGCACCATGCTTAAAATTGAGGATGTGGTGGTTAGTAATGTAGGTTTACCGGAAGTCAGGGAGAAGATCCTGCGGGAAGGTATGGGGGTTCTGATCAAGCCGAAAGATGATGATGCCAGGATCACCCTGGATTCTCCGGGACAGCGCCAGGCCATCATTCATGATGCGGTAGCCATTTTAGGTACCAAGGTGGATGTCAATGAACCGGAGTACATGCCTATGGCTCGCAAGCAAATCGATCAGGGTTATATAGCTGTTTACATCATAGCCAATGAACCGGATATCGAATTTTTGATAGAAGTCATCAAAAGGGTTCCGGTCATCGAATCATCCAAAGGAACGGCACTCAAGGCCTATTATGGCAGAAAGGCGGCCGATTGATGGAAATTAAGATCAATGACATGATTTTAGCCATTGTCACATTGGATGAGACCTTGATCAGGGGCGGCGGATGCCCGGTTTTTATCGCTGCCGATGAAGAACAGCAGCAAAAGATCAGTTTGTATTTGTCTAAAATAATGGGCGGAATGGTGCATGATCTGGAAAACGGCGTTTTTCTGATCAGCGGGCATTAAGGAGGCAAATTGATGATAATTATCTACCATTGTTTCGGGGGATCCCATTCTTCAGTCACTGCTGCTGCCATCCACCTGGATCTGTTACGTAGTGATAAACCCCCGGCTAAAGAGGAAATGCTGGCACTGCCGTATTTTGATAAAACCACTGAAAATGACTTTGGTTCACTGCGCTTTATGGGTTTTGACCGGGAAAATAATGCTGTTTATATCCTGGGGAAGAAAAGTCAATCCGATAGATTCAGCAATGTTTTGCTGGGCGTGGCAGATTTATTGGGAAAAAAAGAAGAGGTAATAGCTGTGAATACCATGGGCCGGGTCAATTGGAGCATGAAATTAGGGGGATTTACTTCCCGGAGGATTGGCATCGCCGGGATGGGCCGGCCCGTTGTCATCGAAGGAACCAGAAAGGCCTTCTGGGATCTGGTCAACCTGGTGGAAATGACTAAATTAAGAATATTAAACAGGCAGCAATATCAATGAAGATTATTTTTTTGGGATTGACGGGTGTTCACCAGGCTCTGGCCGCCGGCTATTACTATCTGGACCGGGAATCTGTAGAAAATCTGGACCTGGAAGGATTCGCCGACCTGGAGTTGGAAAAGACTGGTTTTCCTATTTTATTGGGTCAGGACAAAAATAATAACCTGATTTATGCCCTGGGTTCAGAAACTGATATATTGGTTTTGAAAAGGACCATCGACGAATTGGCTGCAGTTTTAGGGGAAACTGGTGAATTATTGGTTTGGCCCATTACCATCCCCCGCCAGAAATTCCTGTTGTGGCTTACGGTCATTGCCGGTTTCATCGGAGCAGGTCAGTGGTATTATAATTGCAGCCGCTATATTATTAAAAAGGAGATCCCCCTGATAATAGGCCAGGTAGATAAATACCAGGAACAGCTGCAGCAAAACTAAATAAGGATGGGATACCATTATCATAACGGCAGATAGAAATTTGCCGTTTTTTTAAACCTTGCCTATTCCAGATGTTTTGATGGATAATGTTTAAAAGTTTAATCAGTGCCCGGGGAGGATAAAATGGCATTAATTGAGAAAGTCAGCCCAGGAAGCATAGGGGAGCAGGCCGGAATAACAGCCGGTGACAGACTGCTCTCCATAAATGATTTGCCTGTTGATGATATGCTGGATTATCAATTTCTTACCAGTGATATGGAATTTACTCTCTTGATTGAAAAAGCTGATGGTGATCAATGGGAAATAGAGATCGAAAAAGATTTCGATGAAGACCTGGGTTTGCAATTTGAAGGTTTCGTTTTTGACCGGATGAAAAGATGTCGGAATAAATGTGTTTTTTGTTTTATTGATCAACTGCCGGGCAATATGCGTTCAACTCTGTACACCAAGGATGATGATTACCGCTATTCATTCTGGTACGGTAATTTTATAACTTTGACCAATCTCAGTGAAAGTGACTGGCAAAAGATTATCACCATGCGCCTC
>JAAYZA010000413.1 GCA_012515055.1 Syntrophomonadaceae bacterium
GGATGGTTGTTTACAAATACCACCACTCTGACCTCCGGGTTTTCCGCAAACTCTTTCAATGTTTTATGCGTCGCAAAAGCAAGAGATGGAGTAACAGTCCGTTCCTTCATGGTGACCCAGGCAACATAATCCTCAATCTTAATATCCAGTGCATCTTCAACTAACATCGATAAAATCCCCCTTCCCCTTTTTAAAAACAATTAATTAGAAAATTATGACTTGCCGGAATATTCCAGCATATGATAATTATTATACCTTAAATATACTAAATATGTAATATTTAAAAAACATTTATTTACAAAAAAGGCGATACCCTTCAGTCGCACCAGGCTCAAAATACCAGCATTGAAGGAGAAGGGGAAAAAAATCAGAAATGAGAGAAGAATGCAGACTGGATTGCATTTGTCTGCTATAATGTATAACTGAAACACAAATTTAACCGCCAGCGCGGTGGTGCATATATTTGCCTGGCAAGGGGGGGAACTATGAATTTTCAAGGATTGATAATAGGTATAAGTGCTTTTATAATTATAGGGGTATTCCATCCCATAGTAATTAAATCGGAATACTATGTGGGGAAAAAGATCTGGCCGGTTTTTTTAGTGGCGGGAATTTTGCTCATTGCCTTGTCGATATTCGTCAGCAACGTAATTTTATCTGCCATTATCAGTGTAGCCGGTTTTGCTTCATTATGGAGCATACTGGAGATATTTGAACAGGAAGAACGGGTGCAAAAAGGATGGTTTCCTGCTAATCCCAATAAAGGCGATTAAAATATGGCTTTATAGAATGGAAGGCGGCGAATTTGAAATTGCATTCTGTAAAAAAATATTTATATATTCTGGGGGGGTCAATTTCCCTGGCATTGGGCGTCATCGGTATTTTCCTGCCCGTTTTGCCTACCACCCCTTTTCTGCTGTTAGCTGCTTTTTGTTATCTGCGCGGTTCCAAAAAGATGTATGACTGGCTCCTGAGTCACAAAGTCTTTGGCCCCTATATTTATAATTATATGACCTACAAAGCCGTCACCAGGAAAACCAAAAAGGTTATCCTCACTACAATGTGGCTCATACTGACAATCTCCACGATCCTGGTGCCCATACTCCATATCAGAATATTTCTGCTGGCATCAGGAATTGGTGTTACGATTCATATACTAACTTTAAAAACCATTGAAAATGAGGATTTGCAGAATCTAAAGCCCAGTTTCGAAGAAGGTACTGCTGGTTCAGGATATAAACAGCCGGAGTGTAAATAAAGCATGATTAAAATGATATAAGATAAAAACCGGGGGATTAAACCCCGGTTTTTAAATTTAAACCTCAATCCGGATCCGGGATTTCACGGCAGGGTGATTTCCCCCGGTATGTCCTGCGCGATCATCCGGTCTTTTGGCTGGACTATTACGGAAATGCCGCTTCACCCCGAATTTTTTCTATCTACTTTTGCCGTACTGAGATATAATATTTACGAATAAATAATGGCAAACTAATACCAATAAAAGAAAGGCAAGTAATGCAAATGAAAAAAAGAATTATTATCATGGGGGCAGCCGGCCGGGATTTCCACAATTTCAATACTTACTTCCGCA
>JAAYZA010000323.1 GCA_012515055.1 Syntrophomonadaceae bacterium
GGACAGCCAAATTTGGCGTACCTCCCTATCATCATGTTGAATATCGCCAGTTTGCTCAGACCATGCTTTTCTTCAATGAAATCGTTCCAGCAGCTATCGAAGCATCCGGTGAGTTTACCGCTGCATCTGTAGCTGAAGCAATCAGAAATGCCAATGTACCAGCTGAAAATAGTTTGATGGGTCATGGGGCCAAATTCTCCACCCCGGATAAACCCTGGACTGACCCCTGGCTGGGCAATGCACACACTGGTCAGAACTACGAAGCCCGTGCATTTATTAACCAGTACTTTGATGGAACCCTGGTAACTGTATGGCCTGAAAACCTTGCCAAACAGGAAGCAGTACTCTTTCTGCCCTCCGAACATCCACTATCAGCGAATTAATAAGCTGATTTAAAAGAGTCCGGGATATCGACTTCCCGAGAAAACTCCCTCCTGCTATGGAGGGAGTTTTTTTAAGGTGAAGCCCCTTGTTTTAGATTAATCCGGGGCAGTACTTATTTTATTCAGAAACCGAAAGTGATATAATTACTTAACGGGCGCGTAACTCAGTGGGAGAGTGCTACCTTCACACGGTAGAAGCCGTGGGTTCGAAACCCTCCGCGCCCACCATATAAAGTAAGCAATACCGGGGTTTATGGCCCCGGTATTTTTGGTGGGCAGGTAGTGAAAAAGCACTTGCCGACGAAATTGCCCACAAAGGAAGTAAAAATAGATTGCCCACTAATTGGTCCATCATCTGATTACTCGGCGCTCGGGACACCATTGAAAAAAGGCACACAGCATTTCTGGATATAACCTATGACCAGTTTGGGATGCAGCATACTATTGGGAAATTCTGAACTATAGAATCCCACCAGACTATTGAATAATTCATTGCCTATCAGCATCAGGCCATTATTGGCAATACAGCCGGAATACCATCCTTTGACCAGTGAACAGACATCAAAATAGAGTTTGTCGGAATCCCCCGGACAGACGGTGCTGCAGTATTCGGGGCAATAATGGATCGGCGGCTGACTGCACCAGGTAACACTGCCCTCATCCCATGGTGCCACAACATTATACAGACAGACTTCAATAGGGACTGGTACTTCATTACGGTAAATGCTTAATTCCAGATAGGCATAGCAGATCTCACTATTGGGCGGAATATAATTACATCCCAGACTGCACAGATCAAATTGCAGCAGACTGCGGTAATCATCGTTACACGGGCAAACCTGTGGCAGGCAATCATACTGACTCACATACAGATACGGACTATCACCAAAATTAGTATGGGGGTAAAACTCTGCAATATAAGCATCCTGACTGGGATTGAAGCAGATCACGGTGCAAAAGCAGCCCTGATGGTGTTGGCTGGTAATATTATTTTCACTGCACATTTACAACCCTCCTTTCATTACTTAATACATTTTATTGGTCAGCGGGCCAAAAGGTTCCACTGATGGGTTATATTAACTTCACTCTGTTTAATGGCCTTTTTAGTTATAATAAGGATCTATGACAAGAATTTTGAAAATCTGCTAATATACAATTATATGATGTGAATTGCTGCTTAACAGTGAAGCAATATGTCGGTTAAAATGAGAAAGGATGTGTGAAAGTTGGCTTATAGTGATATTTTGTATGAAGTATCCAATAATATTGCCTGGATCACATTAAATCGTCCGGAGAAAATGAACGCACTGAGTGCAGTGATGTTAAATGAATGGAAGGACGCCGTAGTAGCTGCCGGGAAAGACGATGCCGTAAGGGTGGTGGTAGTTACCGGAGCCGGCAGGGCCTTTTGCGCCGGCATGGATTTAAAATCACTGGGAGATGCTAAAATAGAGAATGGTGAGGTGGGCAGCGAAATAGATGCCTGCGGCCAGGGTCTGGTCACGGCCATTTCCAATTGTCCCAAACCGGTTATAGGGATGATAAATGGCCCTTGTATGACCGGCGGTCTGGAGCTGACATTGGTCTTTGATATACTGATAGCTTCCGAGGAAGCGAAATTTGCCGATACTCATGCCCGCTGGGGGATAAGGCCCAGTTGGGGGCTCAGTCAGCATCTGCCCAGAATAGTAGGTGCGATGAGAGCTAAAGAATTATCTTTCACCGGCCGGACTTTTAATGCGGAAGAAGCCAGAGAATATGGACTGATCAATAAAATTGTCCCGGCGGATAAATTAAAAGACGAAACAATTGCTATTGCCGAGCAGATCATCAAAAACAGCGGAGAAGCCATAACGGCCATGAAGGATCTCTATAATAAAGGTATGGGGATGTCTCTGGCCGAGGGTCTTGAATATGAATGGAGCACCCATTATATCATCAAGGATACCGCTGATAGGATCTATGGTTTTAAGAAATAATGATTAAGGCGGATGTGGGGCTAAACCCCTAAAAAGGTTAAATTATAGCAATATTTAATTTGGAGGAGGTTGTATTAATGGACAAAAATTGGCTGAAAGACTTCGATGAAGATGTAAAAAACTGGCGTCACACCTGGGAATCTCGTTTGGATCCGGAATCACCCATCCACTTTGAATATCCTCCTTACCCGGCTAAATGGTGGTTTAACAAATGGGCGGAAGAAACGCCGGAAAAACCCTATCTGTTAATGGGCGATATCGTCCTTGGCTATAAGGTATGCAATGACATCAGCCGCCGCATAGCCAATGCCCTGCTGGACCTGGGAGTGAAAAAAGGCGACCGGGTAGCAATCATGGCCCCCAATGTACCCCAGTATGTACTGGCCCTGCAGGCATTATTTAAAACCGGCATGATAGAAGTCCCCACCAACCCCCTTTATACTTTGCCTGAACTGGAACATCAGATGGCAGACAGCGGCGCAGAAACCATTATCGTCATGGCCATGTTTGCCGCTCATGCCATTACACTACTGAAAGATCCGAATTCCCCGGTGAAAAGGGTGATCTGTTTCCAGATACCCAGTAATCCCATAGAAATAGAGAAAGGCGAAGGGATCTATGACTTAAATGATTTAATGGGCAATGCCAGCAATGCCGAGCCGGACATTGAAGTCACTGCTGAGGATATAGCCAGACTGCAATACACCGGCGGCACCACCGGCATCCCCAAAGGATGTGTATTGACTAATGCCATGATAATGTCCCAGGCCATCCGCACATCCACCGTCAGTTCCAAAGGTTTTCAGGTGGTAGCCCGGGAAGATTACCGCAGTCTGGGAGCCATACCCCTGCACCATGTCTATGGATTTAATTTCAATGTCAGTGTTAATCTTTATGCCGGCGGTAATATCGTGCTGGTGGCAGTCCCCAATGCTGACAATTTACTGGCTGCCATACAAAAACACAGTCCTAATATCTTCGCTACTGTCCCGGCCATGATCATAGGTTTGATAAACCACTCAGATATAGCCAATGCAGATATCAGTTCACTTAAAGGAATGTTCTCTGGCTCCGCACCCCTGGCGGTGGAGACCTTAAAAGAATTTGAGCGCCTGACCGGCGGGCATATAATTGAAGGTTACGGATTATCAGAGACAATAAATATAATCACGGCCAATTCATTTGGGAATCGTAAATATGGCAGTGTGGGCCTGGTCTGGCATGATACCGATCTGCTCATAGTTGATGCCGAAACCGGTACCAAAGTAATGCCCCGGGGAGAATTTGGAGAAATAATAGCCCGGGGACCCCAGGTGATAAGTGAATACTGGCAGAAACCGGAAGAGACTGCAGCGGCCATCCGCGGCGGCTGGCTATACACCGGCGATATCGGTTATATTGATGAAGAAGGTTTCGTCTTCATCGTGGACCGCAAGAAAGACATCATCATCTGCAGCGGGTTTAATGTTTACCCCCGGGACGTTGAAGAAGTACTGTTTGCCAATCCCAATATTGTGGAAGCTGCCGTAATAGGGGTCCCGGATCCCAAACGGGGTGAGACGGTTAAAGCCTTTGTGGTTTTAAAACCTGATGTAACCGTGAGTGCGGAAGAAATCATCGCTTTTTGCCGGGAATCACTGGCACCCTATAAAGTGCCGACCCAGATAGAATTCATGGAAGCCTTGCCCCGGACTGCCGTCGGTAAAGCTGACAAGAAAGCATTGCAGGCCCTGGGCTAAATGCAAGACTTTTAAAACGACAAAAACTACGGGCTACTGGCATAATGCCAGCAGCCCTTTTTTAATCAGATATCTATTCAAGCTAAGGAAAATAGATTCGTGGGAAGTTTCGCACTACAGTAGAAAAACAGCAGGCAGGAAATAATGCCATATTTGCAGAATATAAAGAAAAGAGAATTAAAGGGATTATAGTTAACCCGGCAGAAAAGGCCGGGAATTTTAGTTGCAATCCAGTGGGGGAGAAGGTTATGTATAAAAAAAACGGGGCAATTTGGCTGATTTTGGCCTTAATGGTTTTCATGGCAGTTGTCCCTTCATCAGTACAGGCCGAACCATCCGGAATTATCCAGGTAAAAAGCCGGATCATACATGGTATATACCCTGATTCCTATGGTATAAATGCTGATGAAGCCATGATGATCCTTACTGCTGCAGACCAGAACAGTTTTGAAAACTATCAAAAGCTTACCGATAAAGACCGGATATCATTTTTGAATCAATGCCTGCAAAATTCCTGGCAGCAGGTGGCCGGCAGTGAAAGGGTCTATGTAAGGCTGGACTATGAAGGTAAAGTCTATGCATATATCATTTCATCCCATCTGGCCGACCCCGCCGGGCTGGAATTAAAAAGTTTTGACCCGGGGATCGATGAGCTGCATTTTACTGTACTCCTGGCGCAAACTAGCGGGAAAACATCTCTTTTACCCGAACCCAAACCGGTAAAGGACCGGCTGTTTGAAAATATCGATTATCAAAAATCCACGGCTATAAGGGTTATCATCGATGAAAAACCGGTGAAATTTGATGTGGCCCCCCGAATAATAGAGGGGCGCACCCTGGTCCCCATGCGTGCTATTTTCGAACGCTTCGGCCTGCAGGTAGCCTGGAATGAGGCCGCCGGGACCGCCGTCGGATATGACAATCAGCATGCCGTTTCCTTTACTATCGGGCAAAAATCAGCCCTGGTAAATGGTCAGGAACAAATTTTAGATGTCCCCGCCAGCATAATCGACGGACGGACCCTGATACCTCTCCGGTTTTTATCCGCCAGCCTGGGATACAATGTGGTTTGGGTGGGGGAACCGCAGCTGATCCTCATCAGCCGGGACAATATCATCGAATGGCGCCCGGGAGGGTATGAAGCTATCCCCCCTTACAAAGAGTATGCCGCCAAATACATCAATGGGGTGGAATATAATGAAGTCCGCTATACCGGCAGGACCCGGCCGGCAGTGTCTGTTACGACCCAGGGCATAGTCCAGCAGATGCGGGGGACCTTTTACCGGGTGGACTTCTCGGATGGCTTTGGGGTTGCTGCTGCCATCCCCAAACACAAAGTGGCTTACAGCAATTATGAGGGGATAACCCTGGGCATAGACGGGTCAAAAACGGATAAGGCCCTTGACATAACCAAAATAAGCATCAAGGGGATCAGCGGCCAGAACGCAAAAACATTTGAACCCCTGGATATTATGCAGTACTCTGCCAATATGCCGGAAACCTTCAAGATTATTTATCGGGAGCAGGATTTCTATTTAGCGGCCGGAAGCAGTCCTGACACCAGAGAATTAACGGGAATGGTGGTTTTCGACAGCGCAGGCACAGCAGCAGGTATTCACTATGATGACGGAGTACATAACTGCAAATTATATCTGGAGGAATAGACCTGCCAGACCCGCCATCAGCAGGGATAGTACCAGGGAAGGGAGAGATTTATTATGCCGCTGCAGATAGTTCGCCAGGATATAACCAGGATGAAAGTAGACGTGATCGTCAACGCGGCCAATACTGCATTGAAAAAAGGCGGCGGGGTCTGTGGCGCCATATTTTCCGCTGCCGGAGCCGCACAGTTACAGGCAGAATGCGACCGCATCGGCGGCTGCCCGACCGGGGAAGCAGTTATCACCAGCGGTTATAACCTGCCGGCTAAATACATCATCCATACCCCGGGACCCGTCTGGCAGGGAGGCCAGGCCGATGAAGCCCGCCTCCTGCATAACAGCTACCTCAATTCCCTGACACTGGCCAAAGAGCATGAATTGCAGTCAATCGCCTTTCCCCTGATTTCAGCAGGGATCTATGGTTATCCCAGTGACCAGGCCCTGAAGATCGCCATTGCTGCTATCAGCGAATTTTTACTGGAAAATGAAATGATGGTCTACCTGACCGTGTTCGACAAGAAAGCCTTCGTCCTGAGTGAAAAGCTATTTACCGCCATAGAAAAATTCATTGATGATAATTATGTGGAAGAACGCCTGGCCGGAGAAAAAGACAGGGATCTGGATTTCTTCGAAGCCCCTGCAGCCCGGGGAAGGTTCAAGAAAGCTAAACCCCATCAGGTGCATGTCCAGGAGTTATATTCTGCTTACCAGGCAGAGGGACTGGAGGATATTGTGGAACGCCTGGATGAGACCTTTTCCGCCATGCTCCTGCGCCTCATCGATGAAAAGAACATGACAGATGTCGAAACCTATAAAAAAGCCAATGTCGACAGAAGACTATTTTCCAAAATTCGCAGCAATAATGACTATAATCCCAGTAAGGTAACGGCCATTGCTTTCGCCATTGCCCTGGAACTGAATCTGGATCAGACCCGGGACCTGCTGGGCAAAGCCGGATATGCCCTGTCCCGCAGCAGTAAATTTGATGTCATCATTCAGTATTTCATAGAAGAAGAAAACTATAATATCAATGAGATAAACGAAACCCTGTTTTATTATGATCAAGCCCTGCTGGGTGCCTGATTCCCCTCCGTGCCTGGATGACTGGATCTGTAGGGGTCGACGCCTCTGTCGACCCGTGACCCCCCTTTCCGTGCCTGGATGACTGGATCACAGCATCCAGTTTTTTTATGCAGAAAATGTCGCCTGCCAGGCGACCAATAAAAAAAGCAAAGTTGATATCCTTAAATCATAACAGCAAAGGAGGATCATCAACATGAAAAAAGACTTAACCGAATTGGTATTCATCCTGGATAGAAGCGGTTCCATGTCCGGACTGGAATCTGACACCATCGGCGGTTATAATGCCCTGCTGAAAAAACAGCAGGAACAGCCCGGAGAAGCCATCGTTACTACTGTCCTGTTTGACGACGAATATGAGCTGCTCCACGACCGCATCAATATCAAAGGCATCAAACCCATCACCGACCAGGAATACTACGTGAGAGGCACCACGGCCCTGCTGGATGCCGTCGGTAAAACCATCAGGAAAATCCACAATGCCCAGCAGAACACCTGTGAAGAAGAAAAAGCCGAAAAAGTCCTCTTCGTCATCACCACTGACGGCATGGAAAACGCCAGCGTAGAATACAATTATGACAAAATAAAAGCCCTGGTAGAACAGCAGAAAGAAAAGCACGGCTGGGAATTCATCTTCCTGGGCGCCAATATCGATGCCGTGGAAACCGCCGGCAGATTCGGCATCAATGCCAGCCGGGCCGCCAATTACCACGCCGACAGCGCAGGAACCAGTCTGAACTTCAACGTGGTAGGCGAAGCCGTAAGCTTCCTGCGGGCCAACAAAGCCATGGCCCCC
>JAAYZA010000242.1 GCA_012515055.1 Syntrophomonadaceae bacterium
AAATCTATGGTAATGAATGGTGGCTGGACCGTTCCCGTCCATTTTCCATTGAGCCGCGTTTTTATGGGGGGTATCTGGACAGTGAATCATTACCGGCAGTTTGTGCCAGTGTGCCCATCGTCTTAGGCTTACATTCTGTCACCACTTCTTCAACCATGATGAGTATGAGGACCTTTGAAATACTGGGCAGCGGGGGTTTCTTCCTGACCCAGTGGACACCGGCCATCGAAAGTATGTTCACCAATCATTATCATTTGGTGTGGTCCAAAAGCGCGGAAGAGACGCTGGATTTAGTCAATTATTATCTGGCACATCCGGATCTGCGGGAAAAGATTGCTTTACAGGGGCAGCGGGAAGTTTATGAAAGACATACTTATCATAAAAGGATTGAATCATTTCTGCCTTTGATGGCCGAAAGGCTCTACGGTCCATTAGTAGCGCCGACCGTCCAGAACCCGCGGGGAATAAGATTTGGTAATCGTTTTAAGAAGATTGCTTTTAAATATTCCGGCATGAAAAACATTTATATAACCAGAAGCCATAAGACCAGAACCGGGATCAGCGGCCGACAGGATCGCCCTCTCAGTATCAAAGCGGGATGCCACAGTGTCAGAATAAATCATAATGCTAAATAATTGTTTTCCGATCCGGCCAGATCTGGCGGTCTGGCCGGAATTATATATCGGTGCAGTAGTTTTTTCCGGCACCGAATAGCTGCCAATGGCATAACATATTAAAGCATAAATGAGAAGGAACCTTTCAAGATTAGGGGGATAGCCAATGTCCAATATCAGTTGTATACTATACCCGCCCACCATCGACTTTGACTACCTTTTCCAACGCCCGCAGCAAATCATGACGGGTTTTTCCCAGTTGGGGATAACTTCCTACTATCTTAACTGGCAAGGCCTTGGTACGAGAAGAAATAAAGGAATCGAACAAATCAACCCCTGCCTGTATCTGTTTAATGATGTTGATCCTGCCCCATATCTTAAAGCAATAGATCCGGTAGTTTATTATACTTCTGCTGCCCAGACCGACATGATAAAGAATTACCATCCGCAGTTGATCGTATTTGATAGTGTCGATGAACCCAGCGGCGAATTTGAGGGCTGGAAGCCTTATTACGAACATGCTGTCAGATCAGCCGATATTGTTTTAGCCACTTCCCGAAAATTATTTGATATGGCAGCAGCTATAAACCCTGAGACCCACCTGGTACCAAATGGCTGCGACTATGATTATTTTTCCCAGGGCAGTACCCGGGCTCTGCCGATACCTGCCGAACTGCAAGGATTGCCCCGGCCAATAATAGGATACGTAGGAGTACTTGCTACCTGGTGCGATTTTAATCTGATTGATCAAATGGCGCGCCAATTTCCCCATTATAGTTTTGTAATGATCGGGCCCAAATATAATGTCAGTGAGGTACCGCGGCATCCTAATCTGCATTGGCTGGGATTTAAACCTTATTCAGAACTGATTTATTATACGCAAATGTTTGATGTGGGGA
>JAAYZA010000362.1 GCA_012515055.1 Syntrophomonadaceae bacterium
AAATGCAATCAGCGACTGGAGGATTGATGATGGGCAAGCGACGTCAGGAAAGAATGGCTGTGGAAATAAAAAAAGTTCTTTCCCAGATCATCCAGGATCAGATCAAAGATCCGCGCCTGGATTTCTCCACAATTTCCATCACCAGAGTGGATGTGAGTAATGACCTGGGCCATGCCCGGGTAAATTTCAGTATATTGGGGGAAGCAGAACAGCAGGATGAAACCATCAAGGTGCTGCAAAGTGCCAAGGGTTACCTGCGCAGCGAACTGGCCAGGGAGATTCAGCTGCGCCATGCACCGGAACTGGAATTTCGCCTGGATAAGTCTATTGAGCATGGAATCAGGATATCATCATTATTAGAGGAGTTGCGGGAAAGTGAAAGGGATAAATAAGGACCAGGAGAGCTGTCAGGTTATTGCTGATGAGCTGCTGGCACGGGATAATTTTTTGCTGGTGGGTCATATAATTCCCGACGGTGATTGTATTGGTTCTGCTGCGGCCTTGCTGATGGGACTAATGGTGCTGGGAAAGAAGGCTCAGGTATTATTGTCTGATCCGGTGCCGGAAATATATAATTTTATATCTGTCACCGCTGATTTTAAAGCACAATGGCCTGATGACCGGGTCATTGAAAATATTATTTATCTGGATTGTTCGGATGATACGCGAGTTGGTGAAGCCATTGCCGCCTCCGTTGATAATACGGTAACGACTTTTAATATCGATCATCATGCCACCAATGATGATTTTGCCGATTACAACTGGGTCGATCCCCATGCTGCCGCTACTGCAGAAATGGTTCTGTTATTGCTGAACACCATGGAAGTAAATATTGATGCTGATATAGCAACGGCACTTTACAGCGGTCTGGTCATGGATACAGGCCGCTTTATGTACCAAAGCACCTCGGAAAGGACTTTGATGACTGCTTCTCAGCTGCTTAATGCCGGTGCCGATCTGGACCTTATAAGGATAAATCTATTTGAAAGCAAGACAGGGAAAGAGATGGAACTCATTCGTCTGGCCCTGAACAATCTGATTATATCAGATGATGGACGTCTGGCCTGGATATCACTGCCCTATAAAAAGGTCGAGGAGATCGGAGCCTTGAAAATCCATCCGGAAAGCATCATCAATTATACCCGGGAGATTAAAGGAGTGGAAGTGGGTATGCTGTTCCGCGAAATCGAACCAGGTAAGATAAAAATTGGCTTCAGGGCTAAAAAAGATATAGATGTAGCCAGGATAGCTGCTGAACTGGGGGGCGGAGGTCATCGCCAGGCCGCTGGGGCTGTTTACCAGGGGACACTGGATGAAGCAAGAACGATGGTTATTAAAATAGTCAAGGATGTGCTGGCTTAAATTGCAGGGGTTTTTCAATATTAACAAACCACAGGGCTTAACCTCCTTTGATGTGATCCGGCGAATCAAAAAGCAAATACCCCGCAAATGTAAAATCGGGCACCTGGGCACACTGGATCCCATGGCAACAGGTGTTTTGCCGGTGGCGGTAGGAAATGCCACCCGGGTCATAGAATATGCTGCCGGGGTAAACAAAGAATATATTGCCGCCTTCATCCTGGGAGGGGTTTCCGACACCCAGGATGCTACGGGGCAGATCACCATCCAGCAGGAAGAAGTTATAGCTGATACTGACGAAGTGACCGGAGTTTTACAGCAATTTACCGGCAGGATTGAACAGATACCTCCCATGTATTCGGCTGTCCATCATCAGGGTCGTCGCCTTTATGAACTGGCCCGGCAGGGAGTGGAAGTGGTCAGAGAACCCCGGGAAGTGACCATTGAAGCCATTGAACTGCTGGAAATATCTTCAGCCGGCAAAACCACTCAGGTCGTGATTAAAGTCAGTTGTTCACCGGGGACCTATATAAGGACACTGGTTCATGATATAGGTATGCGGCTGGGGACCGGCGCCTATTTAAACAGCCTGGTCAGGACCCGGTCGGGAAATTTCGTTTTGGAGCAGGCGGTGATGCTGGACGAAATAGTTACCGCCCAGGATGTAAACCGATACTTACTGCCTATTGACCATCCATTGGAAAATATGGCAGTACAGGAACTGGAAGCAGGACAGGCCCTTGTGGTCAGACAGGGCCGGGGCATTAAAGGATCAAGTTTCCTGGACCAGCAAAGAGTCAGGTTATACGATGGGCAGCAACTGGCGGCGATCGCCTTTTATGATGCCGCAGCCGGAATCCTGCGACCGGAAAAAGTCTTTTTATAAGGAGTTGCAGATGGAACTTATATACGGAGTAGATCATTATAAAAAACGCAGTCAGGGACTTTATCTGGCTTTAGGCAATTTTGACGGTGTTCATATAGGACACCAACAGCTTATTGACCAGGCGGTGAAAAAAGCTAAAGACAACCAGGGTTTATCAGCAGCCTTTATTTTTGAGCCCCACCCCAGTAAAATACTTCATCCGGAAAAGGCTCCAAAAATGCTGATAACGGCGGAGAAAAAGGCGAGGCTGCTTAAGGAAAGAGGTCTTGACATCCTGATATATCAGCATTTTAACCGGGATATTGCTGGCTGGACGCCGGAACATTTTGCCGAGGAAATACTGGTGGGGAAACTGGGAGTTAAAGAGGTTTTTGTTGGCTTTAATTATTCTTTTGGCTATAAAGGCCGGGGGAATCCGGAAATATTGGCGACTTTAGGACGGAAATGGGGATTTGGGGTAAATATAATTGACCCCGTCCAGTTTGATGGCCAGCTGGTTTCCAGCAGCCTGATCCGTCAGCTGCTGAACAAAGGTGATATAAAAAATGCCGCAGTCTTGTTGGGGTATCAGCCTTTGCTGGAGGCACAGGTGGTGCCCGGCGAAAATCGGGGTGCCAGTTTGGGTTTTCCCACCGCCAATCTTAAGTTCAGGGAAGATTTGATCCTGCCTGGTACCGGTGTTTACGCAGGACTTATCACCATTCAGCAAAAAAATTATAAATCCGTGATCAATATTGGTAATAAACCAACTTTCCATGATGATTATCCTCTGACAGTTGAGGTGCATATCATCGACTTTAACGGGGACGTTTACGGCGAAGAGGTCGAATTGTTTTTTATCAGCAAAATCAGGGACGAAAAGAAATTTGCCGGTATTGAGCAATTGGTCGAGCAAATCAGGAAAGATCGTGAACAGGCGATTAAAATCACATCCTGAACAGGGGAAAGTTTACTTTTTAATCAGCCTGTGCTACAATTTACCTTGTTTAAATAGACGATCAGACAATTTTAAGAGCGGTAAAGCCTGTGGTCTGTTGGACATTATTCAAGATAGGGAGCTTCCTGTGGAGGCTCAAAGAACCATTTGCTAGGTTTTGTGACTCACCGACGCAAAGCTTGGTTTATGGCGATTATAATAAGAGGAGGTGAAACCATTGGCTTTGACACCTGAAAAGAAGCAGGATATAATCAAGTCTTTCCAGATTCATGAAAATGACACCGGTTCTCCCGAAGTGCAAATTGCAATTTTAACCGACCGGATCAATTATTTGAACGAGCATCTGAAAGCAAACAGGAAGGATCATCATTCCCGAAGAGGTTTGCTGAAAATGGTTGGACAGCGTCGTTCACTATTGGATTACTTGAAGAAAAATGATTTTGAACGCTATCGTACCATTGTCACACGACTTGGTCTGCGCAGATAAGGAGCGGGATGCCGCTCTTTAAATTTATTCATTTTTGTGCATAATAACTGAAAGGAGGAATGTTTTTAGTGCGAGAATATTCAATTGATATCGGTGGAAGAAAACTGACCATTGAAACCGGCCAGGCGGCGAAACAGGCAAATGGCGCAGCAGTTATGCGTTATGGCGACACGGTCGTTTTGGTTACCGCCACCGCTTCAAAAGACCCCCGGGAAGGGATAGACTTTTTCCCTTTAACCGTTGATTTTGAAGAAAGACAATACGCCGTAGGCAAAATTCCGGGAGGCTTTATTAAAAGGGAAGGAAGGCCTACCGAACTGGCAACTTTGACAGCCCGCCTCATAGATCGTCCCATCCGGCCGTCATTCCCCAAAGGTTTTAAAAATGACATTCATATCGTCGCAACGGTGATGTCAGTGGAACAGGACAATGCTCCGGATGTGACCGCTATCATTGGCGCTTCAGTCGCCCTGGGGATTTCCAATATTCCTTTTAATGGGCCTATTGCTGCGGTAGTGGTGGGCATGATCGCCGATAAATTTATAATCAACCCCACTGTTGAACAGCTGGGTCTGAGTCAGATGCATTTAACCGTGGCCGGCAGCAAGGAAGCTATTTTGATGGTGGAGGGCGGTGCCAACGAAATACCTGAAAAAATCATGTCTGATGCCATCTTCTTTGCCCATGATGAAATTAAGAGAATAGTCGAATTCCAGGAGTCGATTTATGCCGAAGCAGCGCCGGTTAAAATGGCAGTTGCAGAAGAACAGCCCAATGAAGAATTGGAGCAGTTGATCCATGATTTTGCCTGGGATAAGCTGGTTAAGGCGGTTAAAAATCCTGACAAACTGGAAAGGGAAAGTCATATTGATGATGTTAACGACCTTACCCTGGAGCATTTTGCCGAAAGCTATCCCGATGATCAAAAAACCATCAGCAGACAGCTGGATAGAATGTTGAAAGAGATCGTGCGCAAGATGATGCTGGAGGAAGGCGAAAGGGTTGACGGACGCAAGCTGGATGAAATCAGAAAGGTAAGCTGTGAAGTGGGCTATTTGCCGCGTCCTCATGGCTCCGGACTGTTCACCCGCGGACAGACCCAGGTCCTTTCTGTTACCACCCTGGGCTCCATGAGTGAGGAACAGCGTCTGGATGGATTGGGTATTGAAGAATCGAAACGTTATATCCACCATTATAATTTCCCGCCTTACAGCACGGGAGAAACCAAACCGATGCGCGGCCCAGGCCGCCGGGAGATAGGTCATGGGGCCCTGGCTGAAAGAGCTCTGGTACCGGTTATACCCAATGAAGAGGAGTTCCCTTATACCATCAGGGTAGTTTCTGATGTATTGGAATCCAATGGTTCTTCCTCCATGGGCAGCGTATGTGGCAGCACCCTTTCGCTGATGCATGCCGGTGTACCTATCAAAGCGCCAGTATCCGGTATTGCCATGGGACTGGTCAAGGAAGAAGACAAATTTGCCATATTAAGTGATATTCAGGGAATTGAAGATGCCCTTGGAGATATGGACTTTAAAGTAGCCGGCACCGTAAATGGTGTGACTGCCTTACAGATGGATATCAAAATAGCCGGAGTCAGCCGGGAAATTGTGGAGAAAGCCCTGAGCCAGGCCAATGAAGGACGCAGCTTTATTCTGGGCAAGATGCTGGAAGCCATCGATAAGCCCAACCCCTCCCTTTCGCCCTATGCTCCCCGACTGATCAGGATGCAGATCAATCCGGATAAAATCAGAGAAGTTATTGGACCGGGAGGTAAAACCATTCATAAAATAGTTGATGAAACTGGTTGTAAGATTGACATCGAAGATGACGGCAGTCTGTTTATCATTGCCACCGATCAGGAAGCAGCTGAACGGGCCAGGAAATTGATCGAATCCATCATTGCTGAAGTTGAAGTGGGTAAAACCTACTCGGGTACTGTTAAACGGATTATGGATTTTGGCGCTTTCGTTGAAATCATCCCCGGCGTTTTAGGCAGTCAGGGCAAAGAAGGCCTGGTGCACATTTCCCAGCTGGCGGAAGAAAGAGTCAACAAGGTCACTGATGTGGTCAATATCGGTGATGAAATCCAGGTCAAAGTAACGGAAATAGATAAACAGGGCCGGGTCAATTTATCCCGCAAAGCGGTTTTAAAAGACAGGTCCAGAAACATTTAAAGGGATAAACTGATAAAACTGCAACTATTAAAAGGTAAACCGAGTAATCTCGGTTTATTTTCATTTTCAAGCAATTTATTAGCGTCAGATTATCGAATAGTAAAGCCCCCTTCCGAATAGTAATAAATATAGTTTTATTGCCAGGTATTTGCGGGGGGGATGTTATGAGAGTGTATTTTTGGGGCAGTAAAAGTCTGGGGCGCGGGTTTGCGGGGATATTATTCATAGGTTTTGCCGCCCTGGTGTTCTTCCAGATGGTAAAAATCCAGAGTGCGGCTATTCCTGCCCAGGCCATCTACCAGGGTAACAGCGGGGAAAAAGCCGTGGCATTTTGTGTCAATGTGGACTGGGGGGAAGAGTTCCTGCCGGAAATGTTGACGGTTTTAAAAAAGGAAGAGGTCCAGGTTACCTTTTTCGTCACCGGTCAATGGGCGGAAAAGAACCCGGATTTGCTCAGGCAAATGCATGAGGCAGGTCACAGCATACAAAACCATGGTTATAAACATGCCCATTTCAATAATTTATCCGGTGAAGACGCCCGGGAACAAATTGTAAAAGGCGGGCAAATCATAAAAAAACTCACCGGTACCACCAGTGTTTATTTTGCTCCTCCCTATGGTGAATTCAATAGTAATTTGGTCAAGGCGGCGGAAAACCTTAATCATAAATTGATTATGTGGAGCGTGGATACCATTGACTGGCAATTGCCCACAGCGGAGACCATTATCAAACGGGTCATGAACCAGATACACAGTGATGCCATTATTCTGATGCATCCTACCCGTCCAACTGCCGAAGCCCTGCCGGAATTGATAATTCAGATCAAAAAAGCCGGTTATCAGCTCAACACCCTTGACCGGATCATAGTGGATGAAAAGAAACCTGCGAATGAAAAAACCAATAATTAAATGCATTCTGCTGGTATTGCTGCTGATTGCTGCCCCGGGGGCGAAATCTGGCTTTGCCAAGGCTGCACCCTCGATAAGCTCCAATTATTACTGCTTGATAGACGGTGAAACCGCCCAGGTATTATGGGGCAAAAATCAGGACGAAAAGCGGCCGGTAGCCAGCACCACAAAAATCATGACGGCTTTGCTGGCAGTTGAATATGCCGATCTGGATGAAATAGCTGTGGTCAGCCGTAATGCCCAGCTAACACCGGAATACGCCATTGATCTTCGGGAAGGCCAGACACTGGCCATCGGGGAACTGGTTAAAATAGCCCTGCTGCGCTCAGCCAATGATGCGGCAGTGGTACTGGCCGAACATATTACTGGTGATGAAAGGTTATTTGCCCATTTGATGAGCAAAAAAGCCTGTATTCTGGGGGCTTATAATACTCATTTCGAAAACTCTTCCGGTCTGCCCTCGGCCAGTGGTTACAGCAGTGCATATGATATGGCCCTGATCAGCCGCTTGGCCCTGCGTGATGTTTATATTGCCCAAATGGTAAGTACTGCGAAGGACAGTTTCCAGCATCCTTCCTACCGGCAGCCTCTGACCATTACCAATACCAACAGCTTACTTACTACCTTTCCCGGAGCGGACGGGATAAAGACCGGTACCACCAATGCCGCAGGACGCTGCCTGGCAGCCTCTGCCACCCGGGATCAGCGGCAATTGATCGCTGTTTGCTTACGGTCGGGCCAAAGGTTTGGGGATTGTGCCCGGCTGTTGGAATACGGGTTTACCAGTTTTGAACCGGCATTGGTGCTGGATCAGCACCAACCTTTTAAAACCGTTAAATTACCGGAATACCAACTGCATATCGATTTATTTCCCGACCGGAATCTAAATTTATGGTATGATGGAGAACAGCCTGATATTATAAGGGAAGTTGTCATGGATTATGCCTTTGAACTGCCGGTGCAAAAAGGCGAACCACTGGGCAGAGTATTAATTTACGCCGGTGGCCGGCATATTGACAGTGTAAACCTGGTCAGCGGACAGACGGTAAAAAGAACCGCTGTGAATCAATGGCTGAAAAGGTGGTTTAAAGGGAAAAATGAAGCATTAGCAGAATAAATAGAAATAGTTATAGTTGGAGGTTGGAAAGTGATAGAATTTTGGAATCTGCCCAATAAAAGCAAACTGATAGTAGAAGAGATACCCTATGTAAAATCTGTTGCCATTGGTGTTTATATTAAAGTGGGTTCCCGGCATGAACCGGTAAATTTGACCGGGGCCAGTCATTTTATTGAACATATGTTATTCAAGGGCACCAAACAGCGGTCAGCGCTGGACATTGCCGCCAGTTTTGAAAGGATCGGCGGCCAGTTGAATGCCTATACCGGCAAGGAGCACACCTGCCTTTATGCACGGGTTTTAGATGAAAATGCCGAGATGGCCATTGATATCCTTCTGGATATGCTGTTTAATTCGCAGTTTATAAGTAAGGAATTCAACACAGAAAAAGGGGTCATCCTGGAAGAGATAAATATGAGTGAAGATACACCGGATGATCTGGTTCATGAGATATTTTTCCGCCGATTATGGCAGGGGCATGCCATGGGAATGCCGATTCTGGGAACCACGGATACGGTAGCCAGTTTTCAACGACAGGAAATAATGGATTTTTACCATCAGCATTATGTACCGGCCAATATGGTGGTATCGATAGCCGGCAATATAGAAAGGGACAAGATACGGGATCTGGTGGCAGCGGAAATGGATAAATACGCCACTGATCATACCGGCTTGCCGCCGACCGAGGCCCGCTGCGGAGGAAATTTCATCCAGCTTCAAGCCAAAGAAACCGAACAAATACAAATCTGTGTAGGAGTGCCGGGCATTTCATACCATAATGATTTGCGCTTCACCCAGAATGTCATGAACAGCATATTAGGCGGAGGAATGAGCTCCAGATTGTTCCAGCAATTAAGGGAAGAAATGGGACTGGCTTATTCTGTTTACAGTTTCCCCAGCTCTTATTCTGACACGGGCAGTTTTGCGGTTTATATCGGTACCAGCCCGGGCAGGATAGCCGAAACTTTCCAGGGTTTAAAACAGCTGATAGATGAGCTCTGCACACAGGGGGTAAGCGAAGAGGAAGTAATAAGGACCAGGCAGTTGATTAAATCCAGCCTGTATCTGGGGTTGGAAAGTGTGGTCAACCGTATGACCCGTAATGGAAAGTCAGTGGTCATGTATGATGAGGTAACAGCCATTGATGAAATACTGGAAAAAATATTACAGGTTGATCAGGTGATGATAAAGGATCTGGCGGCCCGGTTATGGCAGCAACAGAAAGTTTCTTTAGCCTGTGTGGGCCCAGCCGAAAGTTTGCCCCGGGCAGAAGCAGAATTTAAAAAATGGTGGTCTTGATATGAAAGTAGCTATAAAACGGGTCCACGCACATGATCTGCCCCTCCCGGTCTATATGACGGAGGGGGCATCCGGTGTTGATCTTTATGCTGCCATCGAAGATGAGCAGATAATTGCACCCGGGAGGCATGCCCTGATTCCTACCGGTATAGCCGCTGCCATCCCGGCAGGCTATGAAGCACAGCTGCGTCCCAGAAGCGGGCTGGCGCTCAAGCATGGCATCACTTTGCTGAATGCACCGGGTACCATTGATGCAGATTATCGCGGAGAAATTAAGGTAATAGTTATAAATCTTGGCAGTGAAGAGTATATTTTGAAAAGAGGGGAACGAATCGCTCAAATGGTTTTTACTCAGGTTACCCGGGCCGAGTTAGTGGAAGTGGCAGATCTGGATGAAACGCTGCGGGGATCGGGGGGGTTTGGCCATACAGGAAAATAAGGGAGGAATATGATGCGCCTTAATGATCTGGTCGGCAAAGAAATGGTGAATATTTTTGATGGCATGCGAATGGGAACAGTAGGAGATTCCGATATGCTGGTGGATTCGGCAACCGGACGGATCGTTTCCATTATTCTTCCTAACCGGGGTAATGTGTTAAATTTCTGGGCTGATCGGCAAAAGCTGGTGATTCCATGGGAGGCGGTCAAAAAGGTGGGCCGGGAAGTCATTGTGGTAGACCTGGATCAGACCCATATGCGTTTGAAAAACCATTCAATATAAAAGTTATGATAGTAGAAGCTGTGCAGCAAGCACAGTTTTTTTATTTATGGGGCATTCTATTTAATAAAAAGGGAGTGCTGGTTATGGAATATGATAAAAGGAACCAGGGGTCTTTCCCCCCCTGGAGCAGGATTCCTTCCCTGCAGGAGATGACTGATGAGGCCGGGGTGGATCACGATCGGTTCATTGAGTTGATCAAGGAACAAAAAACCATAGAAGAAATTGCCCGGATAATGGCAATCAGTCCTAAAACTGTCCAATCCCTTCACCATCATTTCATGCATTATGGAATCGGTTCAGTAATGGGGGGTGATTAGCAACTCCTTGATAATTTAGTTATAATAAGATAATATAATCTAAATTTAAAAGGAGGCCATGATAATGAATAATAGATTTGGCAAAGAAGGTCTCACCTTTGACGATATTCTGCTGGTTCCGGGGCGTTCGGAAGTATTACCTGCCGATGTGGATATTTCTACACAATTGACCTGTAATATAAAACTGGAGATCCCCATTATGAGTGCCGGCATGGACACGGTAACGGAAACGCGTATGGCGATTGCTATTGCCCGGGAAGGCGGAATGGGCATAATTCATAAAAACATGTCAATTGAAGAACAGGCCAATATGGTGGATCGGGTTAAAAGGTCTGAACATGGCATTATAACGGACCCATTTTTCTTAGCACCGGATAATAAAATCCAGGATGCACTGGATATCATGGAGCATTATCGGATATCGGGCGTACCCATAACTACTGGCGGGAAATTGGTAGGAATCATAACCAACCGGGATATCCGCTTTGAAACTGAATTCGATCAACCTATCAAAAATGTCATGACCAGCGAAAGATTGGTGACTGCCCCTGTCGGCACCACCATGGATCAGGCCATGCAGATCCTGCGTAAATATAAAATTGAAAAACTGCCTTTAGTCGATGATAATTTCAATCTGATGGGGCTTATCACCATCAAAGACATTGAAAAAAACATCAAATATCCTCATGCGGCCAAGGATTTACGCGGCCGGTTATTAGTGGGGGCGGCAGTTGGCATAACCCGGGATACCATGGAAAGGGTTGAAGCCCTATGTAAAGCTGGAACGGATTTGATCGTAGTTGATACTGCCCACGGGCATTCCGTCGGGGTCCTGGACATGGTAAGCAAAATCAAAGGGCAATACCCCCATATGGATCTGATTGCCGGCAATATTGCCACCGGGGCGGCGGCCGAAGACCTGATCAAGGCAGGTGCAGATGCGGTCAAGGTAGGTATTGGTCCCGGTTCCATCTGTACCACCCGGGTGATTGCCGGGATAGGGGTCCCGCAAATCACTGCGGTGATGGATTGTGCTGAAGTGGCAGCTAAACACGGTGTGCCAATCATTGCTGATGGGGGAATCAAATATTCCGGAGATATATCCAAAGCCATCGCTGCCGGTGCCGATGTGGTCATGCTGGGTAACTTACTGGCTGGCACTGAGGAAAGCCCGGGAGAAACCGTCATATTGCAGGGGCGCAGTTATAAAATTTACCGGGGTATGGGTTCTCTGGGAGCGATGTCCGAGGGGAGCAGTGATCGTTACTTCCAGGAAGATGCCAGAAAATTGGTTCCCGAAGGCATCGAAGGACGGGTGCCGTATAAAGGCAGTGTCTCCGATGCCATTTTCCAATTGGTAGGCGGCCTCAGAGCCGGGATGGGATATTGCGGCGTCAAAAACATCCATGAAATGAAAACCGAAAGTCAGTTTATTAAAATAACCAATGCCGGGCTGGCTGAGAGCCATCCCCATGATATATCCATTACCAAGGAAGCCCCCAATTACGGGGTGTTATAAATGATGACCGGAACCGCTGCAATTATCCGTATTGTTTTTGCCGCCCTGGTGGGTCTGGCTTTAGGATATATCAGCTGGTTCAGAAATGTGCGCATCTTTGTTCTCATCGCTGCCGGGTCCACTCTTTTGACCATCGTTTCAGTTGAGTTTTTCCGGCCCCTGGCCTTGCCCCTGATGGCCGATCCGGGGCGTATTGCCGCTCAGATCATTGTAGCACTTGGTTTTTTGGGGACGGGTCTGATCTGGATATCAGAAGACAGTAAAGTAAAAGGTCTCCCGGTGGCTGGAAGTTTATTGGTAACTGCTATAATTGGCATTTTGATCGGAATAGGCAACAGTGTCAAGATACTGGCGGTCATATTCCTTTTGTTGCTATTTTATTTTTTATCCTATGCCGAATGGAAAATCCGCAGCAAAACAGAACAAAAATTATGAATACGGGGAACAAGTCCCCGTATTTGATGCAGGTATTAAAGATTTGAATGGGTAAGACTTCGTTCCGCCATTTCGATCGCTTTGGAAACGATATTTCCGCAATCTCTGGAACTGACTGCTCCCCAGCCCTGGGTGGCAACAATCTGTTCAACGCCCAACTCTCTGGCAATTTCATATTTAAGTTGTTCGGACATTTTGCTGTTTCGCCTGGCCAATTTAAAAACCTCCTTATAACCTGCATCAATTATTATGCAGCAAAAGCTATAAAATTATGGCTGGATTTTAAATCTGCCGGGTAACAAAGATTGACCTTTATACCTGTTGTTAGATAGACTATAAATAATTAGGAGGTTGATTATATGCGCTACGAAGGAAATGTTTTTCGCCCGCCCAGTGAGGCGCGAAGTTATATTTTACAATGTACTGTGGGATGCACCCATAATCGTTGCACATTTTGCGCCATGTATAAGGACAAAAAATATCATGTCCGGCCCATGGCGGAAATAAAAGAAGACATCAAAATGGCAAAACGTTATTACCATGATGTGGAAAAAGTATTTTTGGCTGATGGTGATGCACTGGCAATGGAAACAACGGATCTTATTGAGATCCTGGGAGAATTATATCAGGTATTTCCTAGTTTACGGCATGTTGGCATCTATGCCAGCCCCGACAGTATTATTGAAAAGGAAATTGCCGAGCTTACGGCTTTGAAGGCCGCGGGATTGACTATCGCTTATTTAGGTGTGGAAACTGGTGACCCGGAACTTTTAAAGGATATCCGCAAAGGGGTTACCTATGAAGAGATGGTGGAGGCCGGTCAAAGGATCAGACGGGCAGGTATACTGCTGTCGGTAACGGTTCTGCTGGGTCTGGCCGGAAGGACCCCGCAAGCCGCACAGCATGCAGTTAACACCGCTAAAATATTAAATGAAATGAATCCGGATTATATCGGCGCCCTGACCCTTATGCTGGTGCCCCGGACAGAACTTTACCGGCGCATGGAAAGAGGGGAATTCGAATTGCCGGGCCCCTTTGAGATTCTGGATGAAATGCGTATTATGATTGGTCATCTGGATGTTTCCGGCACCGAATTCAGGAGCAACCATGCCTCCAACTATTTGCCCATTAAAGGCCGTCTGCCCGAGGATAAAGAAAGCATGCTGGCATTAATCGATGAAATCATCAGAAAAAATGATCGCAGCTATCTGCGCCCCGATTATTTGCGCGCCTTATAAAGACTGATAAAAAATAGAATAATACCGATTACTATATAGAGCCCTGCCCTTCGGCGGGGCTTTTTCGCATAATTGGTTTCTCTCAGCAGGCCGGCATTGATGAGAAAACTATTATTTTTTATTAAATGGGGAGTTTTTGGCAATAATTGAAATATAAAAGCCAGATTGGTTTCCAGGGGGTGAGCAAATGAAAAACAGACTCAGGTTTCTCCGGGCGGTCTTGATCGCTATTCTGGTGCTGAGCAGTGGATTTTCTTTAAACCTCCCGCCGGTGGAGATCCCTCAGCCATCAGTAGTTTATGATATCAACGGAGATATAATCCGGGGAATAAGTGAAACCAATACGATTTATCTTACCCGGGATGAAATCCCCGCCAGCTTTGTCCGGGCCATCATTGCAGTGGAGGATAAAAACTTTTATTCCCATTATGGTGTGGACCCGGTCGGGATCCTCCGGGCGGTCTTCGTTAATTTGAAGGCTGGCAAAATAATGGCCGGAGGCAGTACCATCACCCAGCAGACGGCAAAAAATTTATTTCTCACCCAGGAAAGGACCTGGCTGCGTAAATTTAAGGAATTGTTTTATGCTGTCCAACTGGAACGGGAATACAGCAAAGATGAGATATTGACTTTTTACTGTAACAGCATCTATTTCGGCCAGGGCGCTTATGGATTGGAGGCGGCGGCCCGTACCTTTTTTGCCTGTCAGGCGATGGAATTGACTCTGGCCCAATCAGCACTGCTGGCCGGGATTACCAATTGGCCTTCCCAGTATGACCCCTATATCAATCCGGATAAAGCCCGGGACAGACAAAAGCTGGTGCTCAACCGGATGATGGCGGAAAAAATGATCGATGAAACCGAATACCAGAAAGCTTTGCAGGAGGAATTGGTTTATCAGCAGGCCCGTTTTATAGGCGGCGATGCCCCTTATTTCATAGCAATGGTCACTGATTATCTAAAGCGGAACTATGATGAACGCAGTATTTATCAGGATGGGATGCAGATATATACCACCCTGGATCTCACCATGCAGAAGGCTGCCAATCAGGCCTATTTACAGGGAACCAAGGATTTCCCCCCTGATTTGCAGGCTGTCCTGGCGGCCATTGACCCGGCCAATGGTTATATCAAAGCATTGATCGGGGGAAGGGATTTTGCCCGGGCTCCTTATAATAGGGCCCTGGCCGAACGTCAGCCGGGATCCACCTTCAAACCCTTTATGTATTCACTGGGAATTGACTATGGCCTGACCCAGGCAGATATGTTCATGTGTCAGGAATACGAATATTATTTGGAAAACGGTGATATATACAAGCCGGTCGATTATGGTGACAAACCCTTCCATTACCGGCCCCTTACCCTACGGGAAGCAATGGCCAGATCCGATAATGTCATTGCAGTAAAGGTCAATGAAATACTGGGGCCCAAAGCGGTGGCGTCATATGCTGCTTTGTTCGGGTTTAAAGGCGTCAAACCGGTCCTTTCACTGCCGCTGGGATCCAAAGAAGTCAAACCACTGGAAATGGCTGCTGCTTATGGGGTGTTTGCCAGCGGGGGGCTGTACAGCCAGCCGGTATATATTTTGAGTATTAAAGATCGGCGGGGCAAAATACTGGAACAGAATCAGATTCAGCAGCAAAGGGTCATAAGCGAGACGACGGCTTATATCATAACTGATATGTTAAAGGCCGTTTTGCAGCCCGGAGGGACTGCTTCCCAGCTGATGACCGTATTTGATCGACCGGCCGCCGGTAAGACTGGTACCACGGATGATTTTAATGATGCCTGGTTTGTGGGTTATAGCCCTGATTTGTGCTGTGCTGTCTGGGTGGGTTATGATGCTGACCGTCCGGCAGATTTAACCGGCGGTGCTGCCGCAGGTCCTATATGGGCCGTTTTTATGCAGGAGGCATCAAGGGGTTTGCCCCCCGAGGATTTTGTTAAACCGTATAATGTCAATATCATGAATATATGTCTGGATAGCGGCATGATTGCAGTGGAAGGCTGTAAAAGAACTAATTCCATGGCTTTTATAAAGGGCACTGAACCCGGCGGCATTTGCTATTTACACAGTAATGTCGGGGAAGGGATGATGAACAGTGAGCTATCTGTGCCGGTGCCAGAAGAATAATTATTCCCGCCTCCCCGGTAAAAAGCGCTATAATAGTGATTAACTATTGGGCGTGAAGGGGCAGACATGAAGAAAGAAGAGATCTTGCAGGGAATGCGTGATTCCATTCCCATCGTTTTAGGATATTTCCCCCTGGGTTTTGCTTTTGGTGTTCTGGCCGTTCAGGTCGGTTTAAGTATTTTTCAGGCGGGGCTTATGTCCATCCTTTGTTTTACCGGAGCGGGACAATATATTGCCATTGGGGTCGTGCAAGCAGGCGGGGCCGTAATGACGGCAGTCCTGGCCAATCTATTAGTAAATCTGCGCTATTTCCTTTTTGCCGCTTCCATGGTGCCTCATATAAAAGAATTACCGGCAGTTCCTGCTTCAATCCTATCCTATGGACTTACTGACGAAACCTACGCAGTTGCTATCAGCCGCTACCAGATGCATCCGGCCACAATTGCCTATATGGCAGGTTTAAATCTTACTGCTCATCTGGCCTGGATATCCAGCACTTTTGTTGGTGCTGCTTTAGGCATGCTGATAACCAACACCGATAAATATGGATTTGGTTTTGCCCTGCCGGCCATGTATATATGCCTAATGGTGTTGATGATTAATAAAAGAAGCGATGCCATTGCTGCTGTAACGGCGGCACTGGTTTGTCTGTTGATAGGTTATTTACTTCCTGCTTCAATGGCCAATATGTCCAATATTATTATTGCTACATTAGCGGGGGCAACGATTGGAGTAATAGTATATGAGCTCGACTAGCATTTTCGTTATGATAATAGGGGTGTCCCTGGCTACTTTGCTGCCCAGAATTCTGCCCATTGCCATATTATCCCGGGTAACATTCCCGCCCCTTTTGATACGTTGGCTGTCCTATGTGGCTCCGGCAGTATTAGGGGCCCTGACAGCCTTAAGCGTTCTGGCCCCCCGGGGCATTATCGACATAAGTATCGACAATATATTTATCTGGGCGTTTATTCCTGCTTTGTTCATCGCTATAAAGACCCGCAGCCTGTTTTGGACCCTGATTACAGGTATCATATCGATGGCATTGTTATACAATCTGTTCTGAGATAAGCAGGAGAATATTGTTTAAAAGGATAATTAGTCTAAAGCTGTTAATAATGGCAGCATTATTTCAAAAGACATACAATAAAGGATGAAGGAACAATTAATATATGCGGTTATTAATTTTTAGCAGTGGGATTAGTTCCCAAAATTTAGAACCGGGGAGGATCTGCCTTGGATATAAACAAGTATCGCGTGAAAAACAAAGATCTATGTAAAAAAACTAATCCAGCAGTTTTCAAATTCGACACCACCGCTGATATAGAGCCGCTTAAAGGCATAATCGGACAGGAACGGGCCACGCGGTCATTAAAATTTGCCCTGGATATCGACATTCAGGGTTATAATATCTATTTAGCCGGCAGCTTTGGCACGGGCAAAACTACTCTGGCTGCAGAAATGGTTAAAGAAAAGGCCCAAAAGGAAGGGGTGCCTCCCGACTGGTGCTATGTATACAATTTCAAAAACCCCGATTCGCCCCGGGCTATTTCCCTGCCGGCCGGACAGGGCTTGAAATTGAAAAAAGCAGTTGCCGCTGGTATCGAGGCTATTGTGGAACAGATTGCCAAAGCCTTTGGAAGCCAGGACTATGTGCAACAAAAGAACCAGATTTTAAATCAATTCATGGAGGAAACCAATAACCGTTATCTGCAATTGGAAGAGGAAGCCAGGACCTACGGGTTTACTATTTCCCGCGACCAAAGCGGTATAACCAGTGTTCCTATCAAAAATGGTGAACAATTGAGCCAGGAAGAATACCTGCTTATGTCTGAGGAAGAAAGGCAAAAATTGATGACCAGCAGTGCTATTGTCCAGGAAAAATTAACGGAAGCATTGCACGGCTATCGGGAAGGCGAAAAAAGTGTCAAAGAAAAAGTTGCCCAATTGGAAAAACAAATCGCCCGGCAGGTGAGTGCCCCTTATTTTGAAGAAATGGCCCTGAATTTTGCTGGGATTGATGAAGTTCTGGAGTATCTGGATGAAATGCAGGAGGATCTGCTGCTAAATGTGGACGCATTCATCCGGCCGGATGAAAAGGGGATCAATGCCTTCTTCCGATTTGACCGCCGGGAACCATTGCAAAAATACCAGGTCAATCTGTTTATTGATAATTCGGAACTTCAGCATGCCCCGGTCGTTTATGAACCCAATCCCAACCTGGCTAATTTATTTGGCCAGGTTCTATATGAGAATGAGTTCGGTATACTGGCAACAGATTATTCCAAAATAAAAGCCGGGGCTTTGCATAGATCTAATGGAGGTTATCTGATCCTGCATGTCTGGGATCTGATTAAGAATTTCTATGTCTGGGATGGCTTGAAACGGGTGCTAAAAAACGAAGAAATAACCATCGAGAGCCTGGGGAGGATGATGGGAATCACCAGCACGGAAAGTCTGCAGCCCCAGCCTATCCCTGCCCGCATCAAAGTAATTCTGATCGGGGAGGCCATCTATTACTATTTAATTTATGCCCAGGACGAAGAATTTCAAAAACTATTCAAAATGCGGGCAGATTTTGATACCGAGATGCCCCGCAGCCGTAAACATGTTTACGAATATGCTCAATTCATCGGCTCAGTCTGCAACGAAAAAAACCTTAGGCATTTTGATGCTGAAGCGGTAGCAGCGGTGGTGGATTATAGCAGCAGGATGGCAGAGGATCAAAATAAACTGTCAGCTTCTTTTAATAAACTGGTTGAAATAATCTATGAAGCAGATGCCTGGGCTAAAACCGCCCGGAGTCCAGTCATCAAAAGCCAGCATGTACAAAAAGCCATCACCGAAAAACATTATCGTTCTTCCATGATCGAAGACCGGGTCCATGAACATATTGTGGGCAGCCGCCTCCTCATCGATGTTGACGGCGCTAAAATCGGGCAAATAAACGGACTGGCAGTTTTTGATCTGGGGGACTACTTTTTCGGCCGCCCGGTAAGGATCACGGCCAAAACTTTTATGGGCGAAAAAGGACTGGTGAATATCGAAAGGGAAGTGCGGCTCAGCGGCACCATCCATAGCAAGGGAGTCCTGACCTTAAGTGGATATATGGGGGCCCAATACGCTCAGGATAAACCCCTTAGCATTTCAGCCAGTCTTACTTTTGAACAGAGTTATTCGGGGATCGATGGGGACAGTGCTTCCAGTGCTGAACTGTATGCATTGTTGTCCAGTCTGGCGGAAGCACCTGTTTACCAGGGGATAGCTGTTACTGGTTCGGTCAATCAGAATGGAGAAATCCAGCCGGTGGGAGGCGTCAATCAAAAAATTGAAGGCTTTTTCAAAACCTGTCAGGCCATGGGGTTAAATGGCAAACAGGGCGTTATTATACCGATACAGAATGTCGCGCAGCTAATGCTGGACGAGGAAGTCGTCAAAGCTATCGGCCTTAAACAGTTCCATCTCTGGGCAGTCAGTCATATCGACCAGGGTCTGGAAATACTGACAGGGAAGGAAGCAGGGGTAAAAGATGAATGGGGTCTATACCCGGTTGATAGTATTCATTATCTGGTGGACCAAAAACTGCAAAATTGGAATGAACAAAGGCAAAATGTAAATGCCGGAGAAAAACGGAATTTAACCGCTGCCAGAGTACACCGGTCTCAAAGGAGGCGAAATCCATGATGAGGAAAAAAAGAGTATTATTGCCCCTGATTCTATTGATTGCCTTGGGAATAGGGGGGTGCGGTTTCAATATCAAGGATTACACTCAGCGTGATGACAGGCATCAATTGATCAAAGTTGAGATCACCTTCACCGATGATGAGATATTAACCGGATATGTAAACAATCTGGGGGTGGACAAAGATGGAACCGTCTATGTCGGCGGATCTTCACTGAATTATTTGTATGATAAAAACGGAAATATTATTGGTTCATTTAATTACCAGCGGGTACTTTACATGCTTATAGTCAATGAAGCCGAAACCGATTGATAAATTTTGGTGGGGAGGGGAAGTAAAATGAAATCTATTGCTGCCCGGTGTCTGCTGTGTGCCAAAGTATTTAATGTGGATGAAGAACATCCGGATTATAAAAAAATGGCAGAAAAAAAGGGGGAATTGCCCGGATTCATATGTGATTATTGCAGCAACAAAGTTCGGTATGAATCCGATGAAGCTAATAAACAGAAAAAACCCCTGTAAAGCAAAGGTGTTATATGAAAAAGATTACTATAGGCAAAAACGATGGGACTAATTTGGCTGCCTGGCTGGACTTGCCCCCGCAACCCTTTTACCTGGTGATTGTCTGCCATGGCTTTTTTGGGGCCAAAGAGAATCGGGGCAGAATATTTACTCTGGCAGCGGAGTTTTATACCAGGGGATTGGGTACCCTGGCTTTTGATTTTGGCGGTTCAGGGGAGAGCGGGGGAGAATTTTCTTCCGTTACTCTGAGCAGTCAGGCCGATGATTTAAAAACAGTAATTGATTATGTGGAAGAAAACTTTAAACTGCCTTTGATCCTTCTGGGCAGAAGCTTTGGAGGCAGTACCATTCTTGCCCTGAGGCAGCACCCGTCCTCGGTCAAAGGCTGTATTTTCTGGTCGGCGCCTCTGGATGTGAAAAACACCTTCCAGCGGATTCTGGGCAATTTATACGAAGAATTGGCGGAAGGCCGAAACATCAAGGTCATGGACGGCGAACGGGAATACATATTGCGACCGGAACTGGTAAGGGATTTCGACCAGCATGAACTACAGCGCAATCTGGCGGTTTTATCAGGAAAACCGGCCTTTATCTGCCATGGGCAGGCCGATGAAGTGGTGGATTTCACCAATGCCCTGGCTATCCATGAGAGTCTTCCCCGCTCCACCCTGGCTTTGATTGAGAATGCGGATCATAGATTTACTGATATGATTGAGTTACGGGAAGAAATAACCTTGCAATGGCTGGAAGATACCTTTCTTAAATGAGGTGAACAGGTGGATATAATGCATTATTTCTGCCGCTATGATTGCCCCTATTATCCCTGCCATGACCTGCTGTTTATAAACTGCTTTTTTTGTTACTGCCCTTTATATCCCCTGCAAGACTGCGGCGGGGATTATACCACCCTGGATAACGGCCTCAAAGATTGCAGTCAATGTCTGCTGCCCCATAAAATAGAGAATTTCGAATATATATTGCTGCGCTATCTTAATGAGGTATCACCTGGTGAAGATAAAGGGCGGTAATGATTGATTCCATCCTTCACATGCCTGTAGCGACTCATGATTTTTTCCCCAGATGGTATTGAAAAAGACTTACTGGGATATAACTAAACATTAAGTATTAGTTATATTCAGGTGGAAGTCATGAATCTTTTTATTATTCGCACATTGATATTATTCGCGGCGACGGTAATTTTTCTGCGCCTCATGGGAAAACGGCAGATAGGTCAGCTGCAGCCCTATGAATTGGTCATTATTATAATGATATCTGAACTGGCCGCTATTCCCATGCAAAATACCAGTATTCCCATCATTAATGGACTGATTCCTATCTTCACACTTTTTGCTGCCCATGTGACACTTTCTTTCTTATCCTTGAAAAGTGAAAGCGCCCGGGGTATTATTTGCGGGCGGCCCAGTGTTTTGATCGAAAATGCCAGGCTTATGGAAAAGGAGATGCGCAAGCTGCGCTATAACATAAATGATTTACTGGAACAATTGCGGGATAAAAACGTGAGTAATATTGCCGATGTGGAATTTGCTATTCTGGAGACCAGCGGAAATTTAAGCGTTATTTTGAAATCTGAAAAGAGACCCATACAACCAGGCGACCTGGGGATAGCTCCCGGTCACGAAAGTCTGCCGGTCACGCTGGTGACCGATGGTAAAGTAAATCATAAAAACCTGCGCAAGATAGACCAGGATCTGGATTGGCTGGAAAAAGAATTTAGAAAAAAGGGCACTACCAGTAAAAAAGTCTTTTATGCTCATCAAGATGCCCAGGGACAGCTATTTTTCCAGAATAAAAGCTGATCTGTAAGGAGCTGCTATGAGAATATTCATTGCTATCATTATTTCCACGGTATTGATTTTCAGTGCCGGCCTCTGGGTCAATGATTCACTGCAGGAAGCCAGTGATCATTTAAGTGAGCGCATCGAGATGGTTTGTCAGGATATTAAAAGCAATGATTGGGAAAATGCCAGGGAAAATATAAAAAAACTGGAATCGCGCTGGGGGGATTATGCCAGATGGTGGCCGATAATCATTGACCATCAGGAAATGGATAATATAGAGTTTTCCCTGGCCCGGGCCAAAGAATATATAAACGAAGAAAAGAGGAGTCTGGCCCTGGGGCAATTGGCTGAGATCAGGCTAATGGTAAAACACCTGCCGGAAAAAGAAAAAGTCAATCTTAAAAACATATTATAGTTTGTAATCAATATTATCTTCAGGAAGCGGAGGTAGAAATTGGATAAATAAATGTCAGCAAATCGGTAATTGTATTGGCCGGCGCATAATTGTAAGCATGTCAGGATGCTCTGGGTTTTTAATGCTTAAAAACTCAGAGCATTTTATTATAAGCATTATAAAACTGACAAGACATTAACCTTGCCGCGAGGGGGAATAAGGGCAGGTTATTGGCAAAAGCAAAATCCTGTCTTAATCTCCCCTGGCGTTGCTTCGGCAATCTTATGCCATTATAATATGGATAGCCAAGGAGGGAAATGGTGAAAAATTATACTGATTTGCTCAATGATGTGCCCCTTTTTAGAAATATTGCCCCGGCTGATATAGAAACCATGCTGGTGTGTCTTGAACCATATGTCAAATTTTATAAAAAAGGCAATTATATAACCCATTCTGGCGACAGCATCGACTCTGTCGGTGTAGTTCTGCGCGGAACGGTGCAAATGCTCAAGGAAGACGTTTGGGGAAACACTGACATTATGGCACTGATACTGGAAAAGAATATTTTTGGAGAAACTTTTGTTATCAGCGGCTCCGGAAGCAGCAATGTTTCATTTCGGGCAGCAGCTGACTGTGAGATCCTCTTCCTTTCCTTTAATAAACTGCTGCATTCCTGTACCAAAGCTTGCCAGTTCCATCATCAGCTAATAGATAATATGGTCTTGCTGATCGCCCAGAAGAACATGCAATTGATGGAGAAGCTGGAGATCATCTCCCATAAGACATTGCGGGAAAAGATCCTGGCCTATCTATCTCAGCAGGCCCAGCATCATAATGACAAAAATTTCACAGTTCCCATGGGAAGATTGGAACTGGCTGATTATTTGGGTGCGGACCGCAGCGCCTTATCCAGGGAGCTGTCGCGGATGAAAGCCGATGGCCTCATTGATTATAATAAAAGTACTTTCCGGCTTTATAAAACCATGGAATAAAAGGCTGGCATCAGCAAGGCGGGAAAAGTTTTATTTCGTGGGCGTTATGTTGCCCAGGCAACATAACGCAGTACGGACCTCAGTTATAATTTCTGGCAGAGACAATAATCCCAGCTGCACCAATTTATAAATAAACTGAGGGAGGAAGAATAGGTAATGAATATGTTTTGCTATCAGTGCCAGGAAACAGCCAGAAATAAAGGCTGTGATGTCAAAGGGGTATGTGGAAAGACCCCGGAAGTTGCCCGGCTGCAGGATCTGCTGATCTATACTGTCAAGGGGATAGCAGAAGTCGTTGTTAAAGGGAAATTCGATGTAAAAGAAATCAACTCCGTGAACCATACGGTTTTTAACGGTTTGTTCATGACCATCACCAATGCCAATTTCGATGATGAAGCTTTTGTCAAAGCTATCCGGGATTTATTGTCAATGAGGGACGAATTAAGAAGTAAGGCAGCGGATCATCAATGGCATGACGCAGCGGTCTTTACCGTGGCATCCCGGGAAGATATGCTGGCAAAGGCAGCCCATGTAGGTGTACTGGCTACGGAAAATGAAGATATCCGTTCCTTAAGGGAACTGATCACATATGGTTTAAAAGGTATGGCAGCATATGCGCATCATGCTTTGAACCTGGGCTTTGAAAATCCGGATATCTATGCTTTTGCCTATGAGGCACTGGCAGGACTGCTGGATGATAGTCTGACGGCAGATCAATTGGTTGCTCTGACCTTGAAGACCGGCGAATTTGGGGTAGCCGCTATGGCCCTGCTGGATGAAGCCAATACCAGCAAATATGGTCATCCTGAACTGACCGAGGTAAATATCGGTGTAAGGAATAACCCGGCAATACTGATAACCGGACATGATTTGACTGATCTGGAACAATTGCTGGAGCAGACCAAAGGGACGGGTGTTGACGTTTATACCCACAGTGAAATGCTGCCAGCCCATTACTACCCGGCCTTTAAAAAATATGACCATCTGGCCGGCAACTATGGCAATGCCTGGTGGAAACAGCTGGAAGAGTTTGAATCTTTCAGAGGTCCGATCCTTTTTACCACCAATTGTATTGTCCCTCCTCGAAAAGAGGAAATCAAAGCCCGGATATTTACAACAGGTGCTGCCGGATTCCCCGGTTGTGAGCATATATCAGCAGATGAACAGGGAAATAAAGATTTTTCCGCCATCATTAAAATGGCCAGGTCTTTACCGGCACCGGCAGAGATCGAAACCGGTACCATTGTGGGAGGCTTTGCTCATGAGCAGGTCTTTGCTCTGGCCGATAAGGTAGTTGAAGCTATAAAAGCCGGGGCCATTAAAAAGTTCTTCGTCATGGCTGGATGTGATGGCAGGATGAAAAGTCGGGAATATTACACAGAATTTGCCCGGAGCCTGCCCCAGGACACCGTGATTTTAACCGCCGGCTGTGCCAAATATAAATATAACAAACTGGATCTGGGTGATATCGGCGGGATCCCCCGGATACTGGATGCAGGGCAGTGCAATGATTCTTACTCCCTGGCTCTTATCGCCCTAAAACTAAAAGAGGTCTTCGGACTGGAAGATGTCAATGATCTGCCCATAGCATACAATATTGCCTGGTATGAACAGAAGGCAGTGATCGTTCTCCTGGCCTTATTGTACCTGGGTGTAAAAAACATTCATTTGGGACCGACTTTGCCGGGATTCCTTTCCCCCAACGTAGCCCAGGTGCTGATAGATAATTTCGGCATTGCCGGGATTGGCACCGTTGAAGACGATATTGCCTTGTTCATGGGAGCGTAAAAGGATATAAAAGGGATCAACCGGGGGATACCGGAGGGATAATGGCTTTTTCAAGAAAATTGGAAATGCAGACAGTACAAAAGATGATCACCATGTATTGTAATCATATGCATGTCGCGGGCAAGGACCAGCTTTGCCCTGAATGCCGGGAACTGCTGGATTATGCCGGGCAGCGTATCGACAGGTGCTTTTATGGTGATGATAAACCGGTATGCTCAAAATGCACAGTGCATTGCTTCAAACCGGAAATGAGGGAGAGGATCAAAACCGTCATGCAGTATTCCGGGCCCAGGATGATGGTCAACAGTCCCATCCTGTCCCTTCGTTATATGTATCGGAAAGCATTTAAAAGCAACCCGCCTGCTCCGGCTAAAAAGAATAAAAAATAGCAACAAAAACATCTCCCGGTTTCCATCATGGTCCGGGAGATGTTTTTGTCTGTTGCGGACAAAATCGCCAGCAAGGAGAATAAAATAGATACCGGGGTACTACCGGTCATGTTGAAATTTTACTGCTGACAGGCCGGGGGCAAATAGGTGATAATACCAATAAAGGAATTGATACAGGAAAGGATCAGGATATGATGGGGAAGAAAATTGCCTTTATCGGGACGGGGAACATGGGGGGAGCCATCATCAATTCAGTTTGCCGGGCCATAGCACCGGAAGAAATGGTGATAACTGACATAAACCGCGAAAAAGCCGCTAGAATAGCTGCGGATCTGGGTTGTACACTGGCAGAGGATAATTATGCCGCAGTGAAAGCGGCACATTATATAGTATTGGGTGTAAAGCCCCAGGTGCTGCCGGCATTATTGAAAGAAATAGCCCCCCAGTTGCAAGAAAACGCCGCCCGGGGACATAAGCAAGTACTGGTTTCCATAGCTGCCGGGATCTCCACGGATAAAATAGGGGAAATCCTGGCTGAATCTGATGCCAGGGTACCGATCATCAGGGTCCTGGCCAATACCCCGGCATTAATCGGGGCAGGGCTTATGATAGTAATTGCCGGCCACGGCGTGGCAGAGGAAGAAGTGGCTGAACTGGAAGCCTATCTTAAGACCTGCGGCCAGGTTTTGCGGCTGGATAATGAGGGACTGGCCGATGCCGCTACTGTTGTCGGCGGGTGTACACCGGCTTTTACTTATATGTTCATAGAAGCCCTGGCCGATGGTGCTGTTACAGTTGGGCTTACCCGGGAACAGGGCTATCTTTTCGCCGCCCAGGCAGTCAAAGGGGCAGCAGCCATGCTGCTGGAAAATGGCGGACACCCCAGTGACCTGAAAGATGCGGTTTGCTCACCGGGAGGTTCCACTATCGTGGGGGTAGGGGAACTGGAAAAAAACGGTTTTCGCAGTGCCGCCATCCAGGCAGTCGTCCAGGCCTGCCGCACAACTGCAGATCTGGGAAAATAATAATTTCCCCCCGGCAGCGCAGGTCACTTCCCCGCGGGTCGACAGAGGCGTCGACCCCTAAAGTGCCTGGAGCACTATATTCATCAAGGTTCCAACTTTCAGCTTTCTTCTTTCTGCTTTTCTATAACAGCAGGGGCAGTCCCTGCAGCGCATGCCCCGCCACAGGGACTGCCCCTGGCCTTTATCCCCACGGGCAGACAGAGGGGTCAGCCATACACCGCCTGCGGCCTAATATTACTCATGGTTCCAACTTTCAACTTTCAACTTTCAACTTTCTTCTTTCTACTTTCAGCTTTCAGCTTTCATGGCGTCGCCCCCTGGTCAGCCGATCGGGGTTAAAACAAATATTCAAATAATCTGGCCAGATAGGATAACAGGGTCAGAGCAAATTTTTTGAAGGGGTGCACTATAATTGCGTCGACAGGACCACCTTGTTTATAGCTGTAATCCCTGCCCACCTCCAGACTGGCCTCCATATACTCCGTCAGGCCTTTCTTCAATTCGGTGACTGCTTCCGGGCTATGGATCACCACCATGGATTCGGTGCTTAAAAAGGAGCTGCGGGGGTCTAAATTAAAGGAACCCAGAGCCAGAAGATCATCATCTATAGCAAAAGTTTTGGTGTGCAAGGAATCCGGGGCTTGATACTCATATAGAGTCACACCATTATCCACTATTTTCTTGCGGTGGTTTAAATAACTGGAAAAAGCAGGTATATTGAAGGTGTTTCCCATGGAGTTGGTTAGAATCGTCACATCAATATCGGCGAAATCCTCTTTATTAAGATAGCCTTTTTGCATGGGTTGGCTAAGAATAACATAGGGACTTTGAATAAAAATAGATTTTTGGGCGTTTTTCATAATACGGGTCAACTCATACCAGCACCAGGGCTCTTTGGAAAACCTTGTTATGGGATTATGGATCAGGGAAATTTTATGGGTGGGAAAGGATAATTCCATTAAATCTACTGGCTGATCCAGCACTTCCTTATTATGCTCCATGACCAGGGTGAATTTTTCTTTCAGCTCAGAGCCTTTTTTTACTGCCAGCAGATATCTCACCTGGAGGATATTTTTATGTATCGACCTGGAATATTTATGGCTCCAGAGCTCATCAAAATAAGCTGACATTTGGTTGATTACACTGGATTCATCCCCGGGTAAGGTATTGATTATTATTATATCCCGGTCATTGGTGATCCTTTTATCATGCCATTCCGGGGCAAAGAATCGGTCACCTATATTTCTGCCCCCGATAATGGCATAATTATTGTCAGCAATAATGAATTTGTCATGCATCCTATTGTTGAAGGTCCAGGGCATAAGGGGATTTAAGGGTTCATAAAACTTCAGATTCATATTGGGATGCAGGGAAAAAATATAAAACATGGGTCTTAATTCTTTGTTGATGCCGTGAAAGATACCATCCAATAAAAGATTAACTTCAACGCCTCTGTCAGCTGCGTCCAATAATGAAGCGAAAAAAAGATTGGGGGTCTCACCGGCTTCAATGGCAAAATAGGCAACGTCCAGGGTTTTCTCTGCACCTCTAACGATGGCCAGTCTTGCTACTCCTGATGTGAGGGGATCATCTATCAATATCCCTCTATCCGGGCCATAAGTATCAGAATAAAAATCAACAGCAGCGGATTTCGCTTCATATTCGGGGGAAACTTCCTTATGTATGATAAAGGCAAAAGCCCCGGTAATGAGAGCATATATCAGCCAGAGGATTATAAAGTTTTTTATAAGATCTTTTACTTTATATTTTGATCTGATTTTATTAAAAAAATCCCGCATTCCGTTTCTCCTCTTTGATTCTATGGCGATAAAATATTATAACACAGCCAGACTTATTCCCGCTGTTTCCGAAGGCAGGGCAGGCTTCTTAATTATGTGATCTTATTTTATTGCGGGTAGATGTGAAAATGCCATGGTTGGGCCACCCCGCTTGTTAAATGTGCCGTTGTTGAGGAGCAATTTACAGGTCTAAGGGGGGTTAAAAAACTTGTGTAAGAAACAAAAAAAGCATTTTCAAATGTGACGAAAATGCTGATTTAATCGATGGTACGCCCGAGAGGAATCGAACCTCCGCTCCCGGCTCCGGAGGCCGGTGCTCTATCCACTGAGCTACGGGCGCATATTGCTTACTGATTATACCAAAGATGCAGGCCAAAGGTCAAAAGAAAATAGTTGAAATTTTATTCGGTCCGGGCAAAATCAATGGCAATGGCATCAGCTAAACTGCGGGCGCCGATTTCAGCCATGGGCAGCGAATTGTTCTGACTGCCGATTTCAAAGAGAAGGGCACTGGGGTAAAGATCCTGATTATAATTGCCTTTGCCGATGAATATGCCCCGTATCAATCCGGGATGGGCCTGGTCGCAGATATCTTTGATCCTTTTAGCATAGCGCAGATTGGTCTGCATATTAAAATTTGTTCGGCCCACTACGATCATGACTTTAGCGGCGTCAATGCCATTGATACTGGTGTGATAAGCACTGGCCGGGGTGGCATCCCGATGTATATCAAAAGCGGCATCAGGACCCGGTTTTAACAATTTGACCAGGGTTTTGCGGGAGCGATGATAGGCATTGATATCGTGGGGATAATGGTTCTCCCCGCTATGTACAGCATCTATATTGGCTTTGCCCAGAGACTCTTTAAAAGCCTTGCCCACCGCCAGGATATCCCCGCCCTCTTTTTGTGAATCCGTCCCGGAAGTGGGGATATAGCTTTCATCACTATGGGTATGATAAATGACCACTTCTTTTGTTTTTACCGGGGAACTGAATATTTCCGATACAGCAGCTGTGATGGTTAAATCAGCGGGGGTGAATATTAAGTCCCCGGCAGCTCGTTCTTCCTTCAATTCGGCAATAGCTGAATTACCTTTGACTTTTACCACCACATAGTGGAAATCGTCGGCATTTATGAATTCATCGTCAGTGGTCACCGGCAGGCCGGTCTGCATTATCACATTACCCTGATGATCTTTTATGGTGAAACATACAGCGGAAGAGCTGTCGATTTCATCTATGCGCAGGGGCAATCGCTGTGGGGGGTAAAGGGAATGGAGCAGATAGGCCGCTGCAATAATCATCAGCAGCACCAGGAAAAAGATGATCACCGGTTTGTTTTTAAGGATATCCATGAAAAAACCGCCTTTTGCTATCTTCCCAGATATTTTACGCAAAAGGCGGTTTGGTTATGCGGCTATTTATTATGGTCCCAGCTGGCCAGATATTTTTCCTGTTCATCTGTCAGCTGATCGATATTTATCTGATTGGCCTTGAGTTTCAGCTGGGCCACCTTTTCGTCGATTTCAGCCGGCACATTGTAAACATGAAGCCCAAGGTCCTCACGGTTTTGAATTACATAGATCAGTGATAAGGCCTGCAGGGAGAAACTCAGATCCATAACTTCAGCCGGGTGTCCGTCGCCGGCAGCCAGATTGACCAGGCGCCCTTCAGCCAGCAGATAAAGTTTGCGTCCATCGGCCAGGACGAATTCCTCCACATTATTTCTGATTAAACGGGTGGAACTGGCCAGTTCATTAAGATCCGGTTTGCTGATCTCCACATCAAAATGGCCGGCATTAGCCATTATGGCCTGATCCTTCATAAGGATCATATGCTCTTTGCGAATCACATTGATATTGCCGGTAACGGTTATAAAGATATCACCCAGTTTGGCGGCTTCCGACATGGGCATTACTTCAAAACCATCCATTATGGCTTCATTGGCTTTGATAGGATCTATTTCGGTGACGATTATTTTAGCCCCCATTCCCAGAGCCCGCAGTGCAACACCTTTGCCGCACCAGCCATAACCAGCCACCACCACATATTTGCCGGCTACGACCAGGTTGGTGGTGCGGTTGATACTGTCCCAAACCGATTGTCCGGTGCCATAGCGGTTGTCAAACAAGTATTTCATGTAAGCATCATTGACTGCCATCATCGGGAAGAGCAGGGTTTGATCTTCATCCATTGAACGCAGGCGAACAATGCCGGTTGTGGTTTCTTCACATCCGCCTATAATCGATTTAGCTTGTTCCCGTCTTTCTTTGTGGAGCATTGTCACCACATCAGCGCCGTCATCAATGATGGCATCGGGGTAGGAATCCAGGGCCAATTCTAAAAACTTATAGTATTCCTCCGGTGTTTCTCCATAAAGAGCATAAACAGTAATGCCTGAATCCACTAATGCGGCTACCACATCATCCTGGGTGGATAAAGGGTTGCTGCCGCAGGCAACCACCCGGGCCCCCGCTGCCTGCAGGGTCTGCAGCAGATAACCGGTTTTAGCTTCCAGATGCAGACAGCAAACAACTGTCATGTTTTTCAGCGGTTGGGATGCTTCGAATTCCTTTCTTAACATATTTAAAACCGGCATGTTTTGTTTGACCCATTCCAATTTTTTATAACCATAGGGTGCCAGGGTTATATCTTTAATAATCGATGGGTGCAGTTGTTTTTCACTGGCAATGTTCATTTATTAACCTCCATTTTGTTGAATGCTAAATATTACAGCCTGAGAATATTATAAGCAAAATGTCTTACAATAGGAACAAATATCTGGTAGTATTATTAAAAAAAGTTACAAACGAGGGAATTGTGCGTGAAGGTTTTGATGTTCAGCTGGGAATATCCCCCTAATATGGTGGGAGGGCTGGGACAGCATGTTTATGACTTGAGCCGTTTCCTGGCCCGCAAAGGGGTAGAGGTCCATATCATAACACCCCGGGTAAAAGGGACCCCTGATTATGAAATAGACAGCGGGGTATTTATTCATCGCGCCGGTAGTCCTGCCGGTGATGGAGGCAATTTTAAATCCTGGACTTTTACTTTCAATAGTGAGGCCATCAAGGAAGCGGTTCGGATCAATGCTGCCATTGGCGGTTTTGAACTGGTGCACGCCCATGATTGGCTGGTGGCTTATGCCGGGCGTGCGGTAGCCAAAATATTTGAACTGCCATTAGTAACCACCATTCATGCTACTGAACATGGCCGTAACCTGGGCCTGCATAACCGCATACAGAATGAAATCAACGAAATAGAAAAGAACATGGCACTGGAAGCGGAAAGGATCATTTGCTGCAGTGATTACATGAGGGATGAAATAAGCAGTCTATTCGGGCCTTTCGAACACGAACTGGCAGTTATACCCAATGGAGTAGAGCCGGAACAATTTGTTAAACTGCCAAAAAAACCACGTTTTAAATTTGATGCTGACGACAAAGTCGTTTTTTTTATTGGTCGGCTGGTGCCGGAAAAAGGCATCTGGCACTTGGTACAGGCATTTCCCCAGGTGCTTTACAAAATTCCTGATGCCCGGCTGGTTATCGGCGGCAAAGGACCGATGAAAAATGATCTGGATAAGGCTGCCCTGGAACTGGGCATAAATAATCGCATTCTTTATACCGGCTTTATCAAAGAAGAGGCTCGTAATTATCTTTATCACCGGGCCCAGGTAGCAGTTTTCCCCAGCCTTTATGAACCCTTTGGCATTGTGGCATTGGAAGCCATGGCCACCAATACACCGGTTATTGTGGGAGACGTGGGCGGGCTGGCGGGAATTGTTCAGGACGGTTTTAATGGCCTGAAAGTCAAACCCGGAGACATAGACGATCTGGCCGAGGCAATAATTAAAGTTTTAGCCGATCAACAAATGGCGGACCGATTGAAAAGAAATGGGATCCAGACTATAGAAACAGTCTACAACTGGGATATAATTGCCGATTCGACCATCAGTGTCTATCAGCAGGTTTTGAATAAATCGGGGCGGCGAGCAAGTATTTAAAGAGGTGTATCAGCATTGGACTCAAAATTGATGTTGGTTTTGCATAGTCATATACCTTATGTAAAGAGACAGGGAAGATGGCCCTTTGGAGAAGTATGGCTGTATGAATCAATGGCCGAAACCTATATCCCCATGCTGTTAAGCTGGCGCCGCATGTGGGAAGAGGGTCTTAAAGTGCCGGTGACACTCAGTTTAAGTCCTACCTTGCTGGAACAGTTGAATTCCAAATATATACAGGAACAATTTATCGGCTATTTAAAAGAACGTGAAAATCTGGCGCGGGAAGAAGAAAAATACTACTTAGCGGCGGCTGAACCGGAAATGGCCGGATTGGCAGCTTTTTACCATCGTTTCTACCGGGATATCAGACGTGATTTTATCGTGGAAATGGATAAGGACATCGTGGGGATGGCCAGACAAATGCAGGATGAAGGTAAAATTGAAATTATTACAACCGCGGCTACTCATGCTTATTTGCCTTTGTTGGAAAAAAACAGTTTGGAGCGCCAGGTGGAATGGGGTAAAAAGATCTACCAGAAGTATTTCGGTTGTTCACCCCGGGGATTCTGGCTGCCGGAATGCGGTTATTTCAAAGGCATGGAAGATGTTTTGCTGGAATATGGTTTCGAATATTTTTATGTCGACAGTCATGCCATTGAAGGCGGCAAACCTATCGGAGTACTCAGTCAGGGTATCGATGATGAGGTAATCGAAATAGAGACATTTGCCTCCACGGGACTCAGCACCTACCGTCCTTACAAAGTCGAAGGCAAGGATATCGCGGTTTTTGGCCGCAATTCCATGGTGAGCCATCAGGTATGGTCAGCTGATTACGGTTACCCTGGTGATATAGATTATCGGGAGTTTCATAAGCAATCACCCCGCTCCGGTCTTAAATACTGGCGGGTTACAGACCGCAACAATACCGAAAGTAAAATGGTATATCACTCCGAACAGGCCAGGGAAAAAGTACGGGAACATGCCGGGCATTTTATCGACAGCCTGCAGACTACCGGAAAAGAGGCCCGAAAACTGGGCTTTGCGTCACCGCTGATTGTGGGATGTTATGATACCGAATTATTTGGTCATTGGTGGTGGGAAGGTGTTCAATGGCTGGAAGAAGTCATCCGCCAGGTCAATGCCAGGGAAAACATCGATTTGATCCTGCCTCAGGATGCAGGGCAGGCCAGACATGAAGCCCAACTCCATGAATCCTCCTGGGGCATGGGGGGAAAACATTATGTCTGGCATAATGATGAAACTGCCTGGATGTGGGATATTATAAAAAAAGCCGGCGGTGAATATGACGATTTAAAGATCTTTGCTGATGGCAGTTTGCTCAGTCAGGATGTAGTGGAACAGGCTTTAAAAGAATTATTGCTAATTGAAAGCAGCGATTGGCTGTTCATGGTCAGCGGCAACCAGACCCGGGATTATGCCATGAAAAGATTTTTTGAGCATTACACCAAACTGCTGCGCCTGGGTGAGAGTGTGCGCAATCAGGATTTAAATGAAGAATTCCGGCAATGGCTTAGAAAGACCCAGTATGAAGATGATTTCTTCAATGATTTATAGGAGGTATATTCATGAAAGGTTATATTGCCTTCTGTCCCCATTTCCATCAGCCCCATTTCCAATTACATAAAACCAGGGAAGAAGCTTTCGTCAATTCCTATAAGCCCTGGCTGGAACTGCTGGCCCGGTCGGTGGAAATGGAAGGGTATTATATAAACCTGCATTTTTCCGGTCCTTTTCTTTACTGGCTGCAGGATCAAAAACCAGATTATATCAAAGATTTTAAAAAACTGCTTAAAAGAAATAAAATTGGAATGATTGGCGGTCTGGCTGATGAGCCTTTTATACAGTTGTCATCACGCCGGGATGATTTTTACTATCAGCTTAAAAAGTATGATGAATTATTGCAAGGAACCCTGGGAGTTCCTAGTACTCAGTGGCAGGGTATCCATCTGGTGGAAAGGGAATGCGGTGAACTGGTTTTGGGTGAAGTGGCCTATGCGGCCGGATTGATGGATGCTCCGGCAATTTTCTATCTGGATGCCGAAACGTTTTATGAAAGTCATTTTTCCTACCCGGGCTCAGAAAGTGATTATTGCCTTAAACATTTTGGTTTTAAGGATCCCTTCTCCAAAACCACCATCAGTCATCTGCCCCAGGAGATACTGCATTTTGCCTTAAGGGATGAGATCAATGGGCAGTCCTTTGTGGGGCTTCCGGTCCACAGTCAGTTCAGATATCAATTGCTTAAAAGGGATGGTTTTACTGCGGAGGATCGGGTGCGTATCAAACCCGGTCATTATTTCTTTTATATTAAGGACATCCTGGAAAAGGCGGCTGACTATGCAGAACGATACGGCAAACCCGAAATAAAGCCGTTGGTAGTGATTTTTGAAGATGCTGAGAAATTTGGCCAGTGGAGCAAGGACCCGGCCGGTGATACTGAGTGGCTGCTGGAATTCTTCGAACTGGTCACCCAGGATGAGGAAGTATCTTTCATTGGTTTGAAGGATTATTTGCAGCAACAGGGAATTTTAAATACTTATCCGGTAAAGTCCAGTCATAGCTATAAGGAATGGGAAAACTGGACTGCCCGGCGCGGTATCCGCGGCGTTACTTTTGGTGATGAACGTTTGCGCCAGGTGATTTGCCGTCTCCGGGACGTGGAAGCTTTGCAGCAAGAATTTGAAGCTGCTGTTATAGGCTCCTGGGCAGAAGAAAAATTTGGCCGGGAGGAACAGGGACTGAAGGAATCAACAATACGTTCGTTGCTGCAATCAACGGAACGTTATCAGATAGTGGAAACCATAATCAAGGATGAGTATGACCCCAAAACCGGTAATCAATACGCCACCATCAACAGGGTGCGCAATCTGGTTTATCAGGAAGATCCGAAATGGGCCAGCCGTCACCCCAGTTATGGTTCTTCGCCCTATTATGATATGCAGGGTCTGGCCTATCTGGAAACAGCTTATCGGGTATTGATAGCCCTGCATGGCCGGGTCGGACTGCCGGAACCGGCAGCTGTTGAGGTAAGGGACTGGGATATGGACGGACGGGATGAAGTAGTGATCCGTACCGGGGATCAATTTGTGGTCATTGATACCAAGGGGGGGTGTATAAGTTACCAGCATATAATAGATCCGATTCTGGACCAGGATGCGGAAAAGGCTCATGCTATGCTGGCAGCTGATATCGGCAGCGGCATAAAAGCTTATAATGCCATATACAAATATGCCTATCCACTGGTCTTTACTGAAGCCGACAGTCAAATGGGGATCAGGTTTTATCCCGAAGGTGGCCGCAGGGAGATCTGCAGGAAATCCCTGCGCTGTGATTTATATTGGGAATATGAGGGACAGAGGATATCCCTGGGCAATCTGACTCACCGGGAATTCACCATTGAAAATATCGCCCCAAGTGAAGAAGGCGCAGCGGTGACCTTGAGCTGTTCTTTTTCCGCCAGTATCCCTGGCAGCAGCTTGAATATTTTGGTCCGCAAGCACTTTGAAACCGGACCTGGGCATCTAAAGGTCAGGATGGAGGCGGAAGCAGATGGAAGCCTTGATAAAGGAGAGATAATCCTGGTGCCGCAGCTGGTGACTTCAGCTACTCCTTCAGACGAAATTGATTTTAAGCCCAGTGCTTTTCTGGGTCTGATGGGGGGTTCCGGCGGAGGGATAAAATATAGCATTGATGATATTACGGTTTTGATTCCTGCCGGAATAGAATATAAAAGAGAAGAATTTGATTATACACAACCTGGTACCATCGATTATGTCTATGATTTAAAAACCGGTGAGGGCAGTGCCTTTAAAAACCGGGTCGGCTTTACTGTCGAAGGGTCCAGCGGGATGTCCGCAGTAAAAATATTGCCGGCGGTGCAAAATTATTATCAGGATTATGTTTTTGAAGGACAGAGCCGCCTGGGCTACCATTCTTCGGGACTGGCCATTATGCCTGAACTGCCTTTATATAATAACCGGGCTTTTTTGGAAACCAGGATCGCATGGGAATTGGATACTGACGTACAAGCAGGGGGTTATGACAGGACCTGCAGTCTGATCGTGGGCGAATGAATAGGAGGGGGTTAAATAGTGATTTTAGAGGACTTTTTTAATTATTATTTTAAAGTAACAGAACCGGAAGTGAGAAAGATTTATCAGGAATTGCTGCCGGAAAGTACTGACCTGGCCGCTGATTACGCCAAAATGTTTTCCCGTAATGATGAGGAAGCAATAGCATTTCTGCTCAAATTTCATAATGCTGCCAATGAATTAAGGCGTAACCGCCCGGATCAGGCCATATTATTTAATGTCCATGGCAATGTGTGTTTCCCCTTTTTCGTGGAGTACATATGGCGGGTGATGAGCAGTGAGGAACAAAACCGGTTAATGGAAAAGGCTGGTTGTGACAATTTGGATGATTTGAGCCGGGCCTTAAATGACCGGGTAGAACTGCGCAATTGGTTCAGAAAAGAGATCGGTTCTTTCTTGAGTCAGGAAGACCTGTTCACAATGAATGAAATCATTGCCTTGCAGAATTTTTCTTCCGGGGGGGAATATTCTTTTCTTAAATATGCCTATCCTTCCCTGAAGGAACTGGAAGGTAAGGTTCTGGATGCGGGATGCGGTGCTGGTTTTGCTTCTCTGGTCATGAGCCAGTATATGACGGTTTATTCCATTGATGCCTGTCGGGCTCGTCTGGAGAGAGGGGCGGCTCTATCTAATATGATGAAAAAGGGGGAAAAAGAAATATTCCCCCGGGTGATAAATCTCATCGAAGAAGAATTGGGTGATATTGCTGTCCAATGCGAATTTCCTACTGCGGAAAAGCTTTTATCGGAGCCGGCCCGGGAAATAACTTTTACGGAAGGCAGCCTGGATGCCCTTAATTATCCGGATAAATTTTTTGATGCCATAAATTGTCTTGATGTCCTGGAACATACTTATGATCCGGAAAAAATCGTTGCACAATTTTCCCGGGTGATAAAACCCGGGGGTAAAGTTTTCATAACGGCTCCCACCCGTTATGGGGAAGTTGAACAGCGAATCCATGAAAGTATTGAGGGCACAATGTTTCCTGCCATGCTGCATATGCACCATTTTGATCCGGAATCTTTAAATAAAATGTTTCTGGCCCATGGTTTCAAGGAAGTGGAAATGGTTCCCTTTGATTATATGAGCTGGGAGGAATTTTTGGAAATCGCTGACCGTTCACCAGCCCGGGAACTGGCTGAAGAATTAAGGAACAACCCCTTTGACCAGGTTGCTTTGCAGCTTTATGCTGTTTATGAAAAGATCTGATCAAAAAATGAATAAAAACGCTGTTGACCACTCAACTTTGAAGAAGGCCAATAGCGTTTTTTTATGGGCTGATTCCAGGGGGACAGTCACCGGTTGTCTGCTCTTGCCAAACCATCACGGTAAATAATTATAAGCCGCCGGGTGAACCTGGCGGTGGCTAAAACACCACATTGCGTGGTGAACCGGCTAAAAACCCGCTGATATTAAGGGATATTTCCTCCAGGAGCCGGGCGCGGGCCTCCTGGCTGGCCCAGGCTATATGGGGAGTAATGAGCAGTTTTTCCGGTTTATCCAGATGCAAAAGAGGGTTGTCTCTTTTAAGCGGTTCGTTTTCCAGGACATCCAATCCGGCGCCGGCCAGGCAACCGGCATTTAATGCGGCAGCCAGTTCTTCTTCATTAACAATTCCGCCTCGGCCCAGATTCAAGAGCAGGGCGTTTTTTTTCATTAGCTTAAATTTGTCGGCATCGATAAGGTTATGTGTTTTCTCGTTTAATGGGGCATGAATAGAAATAATATCTGATTCTCTCAGCAGTTCATCCAGGTCTGTCCGCTGATAATCCTCTGAACGATCTACACCGGAAGTCGAATAATAGATGACCCGGCAGCCGAAGGCTCTGACTATATCAGCCACTGAACGGCCAATGGTCCCCAGACCAATGATTCCCCAGGTCCGCCCCGCCAATTCCCAGAAGGGGCGGTCTAAATGGGTGAATATATCACTGCTGCTATACTGGCCTGATTTCACATAACTATCATAGTAAGCCGGTGACTGCAAAAGGTAAAACAGCAGGGCAAAAGTATGCTGGACAACACTTAAAGTAGAATATCCTGCTGCATTGCATACGGTTATCCCCCGGCGGGCTGCATAGGCCAGGTCAACATTATTGGTGCCGGTGGCAGCGACACAGATCAGTTTGAGCTGTGAAGCTTCTTTAAGATTGTTTTCATTCAGGATAACTTTATTGCTGATAATTATCTCGCTGTCGGCAATCCGCTCTGCCGTTTCACGGGGGGCGGTGGCTGCATAAACTTTAAGCCGGCCCCATTGTTCCAGAGGGCTAAAGTAAATACCCGGTCCCAGGGTCTTAGCATCCAGAATACAGATTTCACGCAAATTATTTCCCTTCCTTCTGTAATATCTTCTGAAAAACATTTGTTCATATGGTTTGCTAATCTATTATGCCCCATGCTGCCTGGGCAGGCAAGGCCGGAAGCCATAGACCCCCGAGATCAGCTATGTCATAATTGCAGCGATAAAATTTCTGGTTGATTCCGCTTTATGAAATTGTCGGTTATTCCGTTCAGACGAATAAAAAGAAGGGATGAAGCGGCACAAAGATTAATTATGTTATAATAAACAAAAATTGCTGGAGAATAAAGAATGGAAGCAGAAAACAGAGGTATTGACCAGGTGGTTTTCGATTATATAATCGATGCATATGCTAAATCATCTTTTTATCAGCTGCTGGGATTAAAAATCAGGAGCCTGGCTCCCGGGAAAGCGGAGATAATGGCCGAAACAGACATAAAACATTCCAATGCCCAGGGGATGGTCCATGGGGGATTATTTATGACCGCAGCTGATTCAGCCATGGGGAATGCCATAAGGACCCTGGGTATTAAGGCAGTGACGGTGGATTGCAGTATAAGTTTTTTGGCACCGGCCCAGTTTGGTAAAGACATCATGGCAGCAGGAGAGATCATTAAAAGCGGGCGGCAGATATTTTTTACCGAGGCTCGGGTCTTTAGTGAGGGCAAGCTCCTGGCAACAGCTAAAGCCAGTTTTTATAAAGTTGGCATCATCGGGGAAGAGGTTTGATATGGCACAGGATTTGATCAATTTAAAGGAATATGGTGTTATAACTTTTCATTCCACCTCCCACGCTCTTAAAGCGGAAAAGACCCTGAAAAAAAAGCAAAGGGAAATAATGGTGGTACCTACTTTAAGAGAGATATCTTCCAGCTGCGGCTTGTCTTTGAAATTTCGTCCCCAACTGCTGCCAGCGATTTATGGTGATTTGCTGGCGGACCAGATACCCATGGACGGGATTTATTCCGTAGAAATGCAGGGACGGAAGAATCAGGTCCGGAAAATAGAACCGGAAGAAATATAACAATTATAATCCGTTTTAACCTGGTTAAAGCGGATTATTTGTGCCAATTTGGACAGGCCACAGTTTTAGCGCCCCCTATAGTGAAAGAATTTCAGGCAGGCAGGAAAAAGGAGAATCATGGCCAATTTTACTTCGGAAGAGATCAGGCAATATTTTACTCCCCAGGGGATCTTACAGCAGGCAGTAGCAGATTATAAATACCGTTCGGAGCAGGCTGACCTGGCCGCCGCCATAGCGGAGGCACTGCTGCAGGACCGGTTTTTGGTGGCGGAGGCAGGCACTGGTGTGGGAAAGACCCTGGCTTATTTGCTGCCAGCCATCAAATGGGCCAAAACCCAGCGGCAGAAAGTAGTTATAACCACCAAAACAAAGGCATTGCAGCAGCAAATCATGGAAAAGGATATCCCGGACCTGGTGCGGGCTCTTGATATCGATGTCATTTATGTTGAAGCCAAGGGCAGGGATAATTACGTTTGCTGGAACAAATATATGGAAATACTGGCGGGGAAGAAACCTTTAAATGAAGAGGAACAGGTTTTTATTACTGCCATATTAAAATGGGTAGAGAAAACCACCACCGGAGATAAAAAAGAGATCAATCTGAAAAACTCACTGCTGCGGCACTGGCCTTTGCTGGCCAGTGACCATCGTACCTGTCTGAGGAGCAAATGCCGCTATCAGGATAAATGTTTCCGGCTGAAGATGATCAAAAGTCTGGAACGGGCAGATTTGATCATCACCAATCATGCCATGATTTTAAGCGATATCCTGGTGGATAACAGCATTTTGCCGGAATATAGATACCTGGTGGTGGATGAAGCACACGCTCTGGAAAGGGAATCCTTCGACAAACTTTCTCTGAGTTTTGCCTGCCGGGAAATAGCCGAATTGCTTAAAGCCCTGGAATTCCACGATAAAGGTTTCAAAAGGGGATACCTGCGGCAGCTGAAACGCAAGAACCCACAGCTGACAATAGATGATACCCTGATTATGACTGACAAAACTGCTGAACTGACGGAACAATTCTATCTGCAGTTATCCCGGGGAATAAAAAGCAGTGAAAGCTATTCCCTGGTACTGACTGATGAAATTATTGAAGAAGAATGGTTCAGTAAAGCCTGGGCGATTTATAATGATTGGCACCATCAGCTTAATTTGCTGATTACAAACCTGCGGCAGCTGAGCCGGGAGATCGAGGAAGAGGAAGAACCTGAACTATTCGGTATCATTGCTCATCTGGAAGAGAATTATGACAATTCTTTTACTATCATGGAAGAAGATCTGGGCAGTGAAGCCAGGGTCGTGTGGCTGGAAACAGAAGGCGAAGAAGCCGTAGGAATGTCTTCCTCCCATGTCAGAATCGGGGAAATGCTGGAAAACAAATTATACGCCCGGCTGTCCGGGTTGATCATGTTATCTGCTACCCTTTCCATTGCGGACAAATTCGATTATTTCGTAGAAAAAGCTGGTTTAAACAGATTCCTGGAAGAAGGCAGGATGGATTTCCTTTTGAAGAAATCCCCCTTTGATTATCAGAACCAGGCGCGCTTATATATTTTAAATGATATGCCCGAGCCCCAGCACCGGGACTTTTCTGCTGCGGCAGCTGGGGTGTTGATGGATATGTTGGCTGTGACCCGGGGCCGGACCATGGTGCTTTTCACTGCCCGGAAAGGTTTGCGGGAAGTATCGCAATTGCTCAGGCCTTTCTGCGTCCGGGAGGGCAGACCCCTGCTGGTACAAAACGAAGACGGCACTTTTGGCACTTTGATGGAGGAATATGCCCGGGAAGATAATGCCGTCTTGATGGGACTGGATACTTTTTGGGAAGGGGTGGATCTGAAAGGGGATCTTCTGACATTGCTGGTAGTGGTAAAACTACCTTTTCGTTCCCTGGCAGAACCATATAGCAGTGCTGGAGATAAATATTTCCGCCTGCAAAACCGCAATAGTTTCAGCAATTTCCTCCTGCCGGATGCGGCAGTCAGATTCAAGCAGGGTGTCGGAAGACTGATCCGCAGTGAAAATGATCGGGGGAGTGTGGTGGTGCTGGATAATCGCCTTACGACCCGGGGCTATGGCCGGGTTTTTCTCAGCAGTATACCGATAAAAAACACCATTTCCACCAGAAAAGCTGCATTGGCTGATGAGATAATGGGCTGGCTCCAGGAGTAGAGCCCACAGCTAAATAAGGCACTCTTTTTAATACTTTTTCATAGAATAGAGTAGATCATGCTGGTGGGAGGTTAAAAGAAATGAGGATATATTATTTTAAAATTCCTATTCTTGTCCGCAATATTTTGATGAAGGTGTGGGGTTAAAAGCTAGGAGCAGGTTCAAGCTGCTCCCGGCGGAACTTCAAAACAAGCAGTTTGTAACACAGCCAGTTCTATAACCCGGTAAGCCGCTTATGCTGGCTTCATTGGTTTGTCCGGTCGGTCAGCTTTTACAAACACAATTGAAAGGAGTATGAGAACTGCTCCTTTTTCATTTCGGGGTGGTATTTATGTGGGGAGTAAGACCCTGTCTGGCGGCAGGCTTTATTATACTGGGAACTATCCTGCTTTTTATCAACTGGCTGCGAAATATATGAGTCTGGTTATTAACTCCCGGCCAGGCCGATGCCCAGTATTCCCCCCAAACCACCTGCTGTCAGTGATATCAGCAGCGTATACACAACACTGGCTAAGCTCAGGACCGCCGGGGCGAATATAAGGGTAGCAGCAACAATAAGGATAAAATATATGCTGCCCATTGCCAGGCCCCTTACCAGACCTTTGTTTCCATAGTTTCTGCTGACCAGACAAGCCCCGGTGAAAATGGTAATGATCAGAATAATTTTTCCCAGTGCGGATAACAATGATTCCTGCAGGGGGGTAAAATACACGACAGTACCGGCGATCAAGGCCATAACAAAGGAAAACAGCAAGGTCTTGATCAAGGCCGCCAGTTCGATAGACATGCTTTTTGGCATCATCGACACACCTCCTATTGGAAAATATGACGGCGGATTTCAATTTATGTTAAATTAGCGGCTAAATATTCAAGACAGTAAATAGTTTTTACATCAGCATCATCCGATGCCAGAGGGAAGGATGCGGCTTTTTGTATCTTAAGGTCATGTATAGCATACCTTATGCTATAATTTATGCAGCAAAATATTGAAAGGGGAATTGATTTGACATCATTAGAAGCATTATTGATTGGGGCTGTGCAAGGCCTGACTGAATTCCTGCCCGTAAGCAGTTCCGGTCATTTAGTGATATTGCAAAACCTTCTGGGCGTGAAGGAACAGCCTTTGATCTTTGCGGTTTTGGTACATATGGGGACATTGATCTCAGTGCTGGTTGCTTTTCGCGCTGACATCATTGCTATTTTGCGCCAGCCATTTACCAGATTGACCTATTTGATCGTGGTGGGATGCATTCCCGCTGGTTTAGCCGGATTTTTTCTGGCCCCGTTGTTCGCCAGAGCCTTTGAATCATTGCTGGTAGTTGGACTGGGCCTGCTTTTTACCGGTGTTATACTACAGGTTTCCGAAAGACTGGCGGCGGTGACTATCTTCGGCAAAGAAGTCCGGGAAACTTCCTATAAAGATGCGTTAGTAATAGGTTTAATGCAGGCTGTTGCCATCATCCCCGGCATATCACGGTCTGGTTCCACCATTGCAGCTGGATTGATGAGTGGATTGGACAGGGAATTTGCTGCCCGCTTTTCCTTCCTGCTCTCCATTCCGGTGATACTGGGGGCAGGTATTTTTGAACTTTCGGATCTATTTGCTGCTGGCATGGATGTAAACCATTACATTCCTTATCTGGTCGGCATTATCTCTGCGGCCGGGTTTGGCTTGCTGGCCATCAAGGTGGTAATGGATCTGGTTAAAAGAGGACGCCTGTCATATTTTTCATATTATGTGTGGGTTTTGGGGGCTGTGGTCCTGGGATACCATTTTTTCTTTTAAAGAGATGGGGCGGATGAAAAAGAAGGAGATTGGCGGTAAGTACCGAAAGTGGAAGCTATACACAGTTTCGAGGTGTAGTGATGGCCAAAAAATCTGAAACTAAAGCAAAAAAAGTAAAGACCGGGCCGGCGGAAAAGAAGACGCCGGAAAAGACCATCAGGGTAAAATATGAAATCATTTCCCTGATTTTACTCATGCTGGCGGTCTTTATTTATTTAAGTGTGAAAAAGTTTTATGGTCTGCCGGAAGACGCTTTATTCATCGGTTTGCTGGGGACTTATATCTCCTTCGGCTTAAACTGGCTGCTGGGTGAAGGTGCCATTATCAGTTCCTTTTTCCTGCTTTTTTGGGCAATCCATATTGGTATCAACAAAAAAATATGGTCCGGGCAGATGTGGGGCCTGGTGATTCTTTTTTTAGCCCTGCTGGTTTGCATCAGTGTTTATACCATACCCAAAGGCCTGACTGAGCTGGAAGCCGGCTTGAAAGGAATGGGAGGCGGTGCCCTGGGCGGAGCCCTGGCCTATGCCCTTATGCAGCTCCTGGGCAGGGCAGGTACCTTAATCCTGCTGGTTGTATGTATTATCATTGCTGTTTTAATGGTCATCAATCAGCCCCTGGAAAAGATCATGGCGGCACTATCTTCCGGGGCTCGCAAAACCGGTCAATATTTTGCCGGGATATTATTCTATGAGGAGGAAGAGACGGGGCCGATCGAAAAAAATCCTCCCCTTATCATCGGGAAAGAAAAGGATCCTGCCCGCACAATGCCGGTGCTGGAGGTTGAAGAAACAGGACCTGTGGAACTGGCTGCAGAACCTGAGGATAAAACCATTTTGGACCAAAGCACCATCAGCACAGTCTTGCCCATTATAAGCGGCAATTCAGCTTATCAAAAGCCGCCCCTGGAATTACTGAGCGCTGCCAGTGACGAAAGAAGCATAGACAAAAAGAACATAAAGAGCAGCATCAATGTTTTAGAGGATACTTTCTCCAGTTTTGGTATCAGTGTAAAAGTAAAGCAAGTAAGCTGCGGGCCTGCTGTGACCCGTTATGAGCTTTCCCCGGCCCCCGGGGTCAAAATCAGTAAAATCCTCAGCCTGACCGATGATCTGCAATTGAACCTGGCGGCGCCCGGAATAAGGATAGAAGCACCTATACCGGGGAAATCAGCCATTGGCATCGAAGTGCCTAACAGCAAGATTCTAAGTGTGGGTTTAAGGAATCTATTGTCATCACCCGTTTTTAAAAAGATAGCCAGTCCCCTGGCTTTTGCTCTGGGTGAGGATATTTCCGGCAACCCGGTGGTAGGAAGATTAAATGACATGCCTCATTTGCTGATCGCCGGGTCTACGGGTTCGGGCAAGAGTGTGTGTTTAAACAGTATTATCATAAGTATTTTATATAATACCACACCGGATGAATTGAAACTGGTGTTTATTGATCCCAAGATGGTGGAACTCACAGTATACAACGGGATACCCCACCTGCTTACCCCGGTGGTAACTGATCCTAAAAAAGCTTCGGTGATCCTCAAGTGGATGGTCAATGAAATGGAAAAACGCTATAAATTGTTTGCTGACCGGGGAGTAAGGGATATCAGCCGTTATAACCAGATGGCAGAACAAAAAATGCCCTATATTGTCATCGTTATAGATGAATTGGCGGATTTGATGATGGTATCCCCGGTGGAAGTGGAAGATTCCATTTGCCGTCTGGCCCAGATGTCCCGAGCGGCTGGTATGCACTTGATCGTCGCCACCCAGCGTCCTTCAGTGGATGTTGTGACCGGAATCATAAAAGCCAATATACCTTCCCGCATCGCTTTTGCCGTTTCTTCCCAGGCAGATTCCCGAACTATTTTAGATATAGGCGGTGCGGAAAAACTGCTGGGCAAAGGGGATATGCTTTTTTTCCCGGTAGGAGCAGTCAAGCCTTCCCGGGTCCAGGGTGCCTATGTATCAGACCAGGATATTGAAAAGACCGTGGAATATATAAAAAGTCAGGTCAATGTGGAGGAAAACCAGCAGCCCAATGAAGAACTGGATATCTTATTTGAACAAGCTGAGTTTGATTGCGATGACAACCTCTTCTGGGAAGCAGTGACGGTATTTGTGGACAGTCAGAAGGCCTCGGTATCATTGCTGCAAAGAAGGCTGCGCATCGGTTACGCACGAGCGGCCCGCCTGGTTGATATGATGGAAGAACGGGGAATCGTATCGGAACTGGAGGGCAATAAAAGAGAAGTACTTATCGACCACAATCAATTGAGTCAACTGACCAGCAGAAGCAGTCCGTTTTAATTCAGATTTCAGGGAGAACATTGGATGGTACTGACGGAACGGGAAAATGAAATCCTGGCCCTATTAAAAAAAGAGCCCCTTCTTTCTCAGGTAGAGTTATCTGAACGGCTGGGTATCTCCAGATCTTCCCTGGCAGTGCATATTTCCAATCTGATGAAAAAGGGTGTCGTACTGGGTAAAGGCTATGTTATCAACCAGGAAGCTTCGATTGTGATTTTCGGGGAAAGCTGTATGCGTATAAACATAAACGAGTATCCGCAGAACAAGATCGATATGCATTTAGGCGGTTTCGCCGTGGAAACTGCCCGGGCTTTGACCGAGCTGGGGGCCGCGGGCAAAATAGTGACTGTGATAGGTAAAGATGTGCTGGGTGATCATATTATTGATGAATTACAGGGGACTCAAATCGATGTCTCCGGTATTTCCCGTTATTACGGCAGCAGGAGCAGCCGGGTGGTCTACATTAATGGTGCCCTGTCTTTTCAGGAAGGTATTGCCCGGACGGAATATGAGAAGGCTGCTGATGCCTGGGAGTGGGTGATCATGAATTCGGACTGGCTGCTGATTGATTCCCGGCTGCCGGAAGATATCTATACCAGGATGGTATCCAAAAATGAGGAAAGAATGCAGCTGACGGGAACCTGTATATATATTGCTCAGGGCATGGACATTCCCCGCCATTGTACCAGGGCATCACTATTGGTGATTGGGCGGGAGTTTTCAGAAAATATTGATTATTTAAGTCGTAAAATGTTAGACTTGGTTAAGAATGGTCAAAAGCGTTGCGTCATCACAGATGGGCAAACCAGACTCATTTACATGGACCCGGAAAATTATATCGAGTATCCCTTGATGCCGAACCAGAGTTTTGCTATAAACGAACGTTTGCCTTTCCTGCTGGCGGGAATGGTCTATGGTCTGACCCGGCAATATCCTGTCAGGCAGGCGGTTCGGATAGCGGTAGGAACAGCTTCCACCACTGAAGGAAGCTGAAAACAGCATTTATAAAGGAGTGAATTGGTAAATGCCATGGGGCGAAGAGTTAAAAAAGCGTCGCGAGGAGCTGGGCTGCACTCTGCAAACAGCGGAAGAAGGAACCAAGATACGCAAACTGTATTTGCAAGCCCTGGAAAATGATGATTTTGCTGTTTTACCTCCCCGAATATACGCTATTGGATTCGTAAAAAATTATGCGCGCTTTCTGGGGCTGGATGAAGAAATTTTAGTCCGGCAATTCAAAGAACTGGCATATGGCAATGGAGCAGCTGATGAAGACTCAGATGGGGCAGCAAATCTGCCGAAACCGGCCGTATTACCATCCCTGCCGCCCTGGCTGAACATGAAGAACATAGCCGCGGCAGTGGTTTTTTTGCTGCTGGCTGTCTGGGTCGGTCAATACCTGGTAAATTATATGGCGGGACAAAGGATTGTGGAACAACCGCCGATCAAGCCCCCCATCGCTGAAAAACAGGAACCTTCCGGCGGGGGTGTTATCGAGGTGCCGGATGAGGATGGAAATGTGGTGCCGGTGGATAATGTCAATCTTTCCATATCTGCCCGGCAGGAATGCTGGCTGGAGGTCAGCATCGATGGAGTCAGCGATTATATTGGTTTAATGAAAGCCGGTGAAGAAAAAACCTTTATTGCAGACGAATCGATCTATATCAAGGCCGGCAATGCCGGCGGCATAGAAATTATAGTAAATGGTGAAAATCAGGGGATATTCGGCGAAATTGGTCAGGTTAAACGTCAGGAGTTTACCCTTTGATATAACCGGGAATGGGAGTTAGTAAATTAAGTGGAAATTGGTTTTATCAGTCTCGGTTGTGCCAAAAACCGGGTGGACACTGAAATTATGATGGCCCTGGTACGCAAGAGTGAACATAAATTAACTAACAGCATTGAAAACGCTGACCTGGTGGTAATAAACACCTGTGGTTTCATAAATGCTGCCAAAGAAGAAGCCATCGATCAGATTATCAATACCGGACAGCGGAAAGAAGAGGGTAAACTTCGCTATATTATTGCTGCCGGATGCCTGGCCCAGCGCTATGGGCAGGAATTATTGGATGAACTGCCGGAGATTGATGGATTGGTGGGTATATCAACCTATCACGATCTTCTCACAGTAATTGATCAGGTCACTGCCGGGCAGAGGCCTGCCTGCATAAAACCTGCCCCCGCTGAGTTCATCGAAAGGGGAGAACGGGTCCTCTCCACACCGGCAGGTTCTGCATATATAAAGATTACTGAAGGCTGTGATAATCACTGCACATATTGTGCCATCCCTTTGATCCGCGGGCCGCTGCGCTCCAATCCAGAAGCGGAAATTATCAAAGAAGCGGAGAATCTGGCTTTAAGGGGCATCAAGGAATTGGTGATACTGGGTCAGGATACCGCTTTATATGGACGGGATCTGGGGATGAAAAACGGTTTGCCTTCGTTATTAAAGCAATTGAATCAGATCGAAGGGATCGAATGGATTCGTTTGATGTATTTGCATCCGGCCCATATCAATCAGGCTATTATCGAGGGGGTGGCAGAAAACAACAAGGTCATCCCTTATTTAGATATTCCCGTCCAGCATGCTGCCTCTGCCATCCTGAAAAGGATGAATAGGGGCCATGATCTGGAGCATCTATATGCACTGTTTGATGGGCTTAAAACAGAGGTCAGGGATTTGGTCCTGCGAACTACGGTTATGACAGGATTCCCCGGGGAAACGGAGCGAGACTTCCGCCAATTGGCTGATTTTGTCAGCAGCATCCGCTTTGATTGGCTGGGGTGTTTTGCTTACAGCTCGGAAGAAGGTACCGCCGCGGCCCTCTGGCCCGATCAGATTCCGGAGGAGATCAAACAGGAGCGGATGAACCAGATAATGAAGATACAAAGGAAAATTACCCGGCAAAAAAATATCAGTCGTCTGGGTCAGACTCTGCCGATATTGATAACTGGTCAAAAGAGCAGGAATTTATATACCGGGCGGGGCTATTATCAGGCTCCTGAAGTTGATGGGATCACCATCGTCAAGACCCCGCAGAAACTCAGCAAAGGAGAATTTGTTCCGGTCAGGCTCAAAGGGGTCAGATTATATGACATGATCGGTGAACTGGCCCTGGAGGAATAAAATAGACCAGGTGAAGGACCCTGGCCATGGAACTTACAGGGGCCTTTAAAGGCTGTGGAAATGCTGGTACAGATGAAAAAGTAAAGACCGGAAGTTAAAAGGCCCCGCTGTTCAGTTACTGGATGTAAATGATTTAAAGCGGGGCTTTTAGATGCTGCAATATATGCTTTTTTCAAAAACGAGGCTTATTTTCCGGTTTTCAGGATCATATAATTGGTCATAGCAGATGCAATGAGTTTTCCTTCCCGGTTAAAGCTTTCTCCCCTTAGACTTATGGTGGATCTTCCCTGGGACTGGACCCGGGCAATTATTTTCAATGTATCATCTTTCATTATAGGCCGATGAAAAGTGGTGCTGATATCAATGGTGGCAATGGGAACTTTATCGGTGACCAAATAACACAACTGGCCAAAGGTATTGTCAAAGGCTGCTACAATAAATCCGCCCTGCATGGAACCGGCCAGATTAAGAAACTTTTCTGCTACGGGATAATCGACGGTGAGACTTTCCCCCGGCAGGTATTCCAGAGTTTTTTGATCCAGCAAAACAGAACATTGCGGTCGGTAATCCACTTTATCATAAATGAGCTTTAACAGTTCTGTCCGGTCAGTGATCGCTTCTTTCAATTAAAACCCTCCTCCCCTTATTTAAATCCCAGTTTATTATGTAATGAAGTTTTTGGCAAAACCAAAGAACATCAGGCAAACAATGCCGATATTACCATATTTATAGTACGGAGTTGCAACTGTACCTGTGATATAATGGCGGGGACAGGGGGGTGTTCAGACAGATGAAACAACCGGTTAAAAAGATTCTTGCCGGGGCTGCTGCCCTGGTTATAACCTGTGCATTTTTATTTTCCGGCTTAGGTTTTTATAATAATTATATCGTGAAGAAACCCTTGGTGCAGGCTTTAAATAATATTGACGGGGTCCAGGAGGTCAAGCTGGATAAAACCGAAGAAGATTACCGGATAATTGTGGCTTCGAAACAGGTGGAAAACCTGCAAAGCTTTTATATGCAGCTGGATGAAGCCGCCGCAGAGTATTTAGACCGCAGAGAATATAAACTGCAGCTTATAGATTGCCGGGATCAGCATTTGAACGACCTTTACAGCCAGTTGCAGCCCAGTATCTATGAGGCTTTAGCCAAGGATAATTATACCTGGCTGCAGGCGGAAATAGGAAAACAAATAAAGGGCTCCAGTCCTGATACTGGATACCAGTTTTATATCGATGAAAACAGAATTTATTTGCAGATGATCCAGGGGGATAAAAGCCTGTATGCAGTTATTCCCCGCAAGGTATCCGGGGAGGTTGTAAAGATATGAGGGGAGAATCCATGGTAAAAGAAATAGCGATGGGGGCAGGGGTAGGGCTGCTGATATTTCTGGCCGTGTTGGGAGTTAATACTGCCCCCCTCCTGTTTATACTTCTGGCCGGAGGGGCCCTGTATTATTTTACTGCCCTTCAGAACAGGGCGAATTTTCAAGAGGTAGGGAGCCAGGGACAGGGCAGTCACCTGCTCAGTTTTGATGATATTGGCGGGCAGGATACAGCCATCAAAGAATTGCAGGAAGCCCTCGATTTTATAATCCATGCAGACGAGATCGGCCGGATGGGTATCAGGCCATTGAAAGGGGTCCTGCTGGCCGGGCCTCCGGGAACCGGTAAAACACTGCTGGCTCGGGCTGCTGCCGGTTATACCAGCTCAGCTTTTATCGCTGCTTCCGGCAGTGAATTTATTGAAATGTATGCTGGGGTAGGGGCCAAAAGAGTGCGCAGTTTATTTGGAGAAGCGCGCAAAATAGCGATAAGGGAGAAAAAGTCCAGTGCTATTATTTTTATTGATGAACTGGAAGTTTTAGGCGGGAAAAGGGGAAGTCACAGCAGCCATCTGGAATATGACCAGACCCTTAATCAATTATTAGTGGAAATGGATGGTATTAACCAGGATAAAATCAGTATTCTGGTGATTGGGGCTACCAACCGGGCTGATTTGCTGGACCAGGCTCTGGTTAGACCCGGCAGGTTTGACCGTCAGGTTCAGGTGGGTCTGCCGGATAAAAAGGGGAGAGCACGGATACTGGCCCTGCATCTTAAAAACAAGAAAATCAAAGACCCGGCCCTGGTAGAGGAAATAGCCCGCTCCACTTTCGGTTTTTCCGGCGCCCATATCGAAAGCCTGGCCAATGAGGCAGCAATTTTAGCCCGGCGGGAAAATGCGGCAGTTATTGAGATGCATCATTTTAATGAGGCCGTTGATAAAGTCATCATGGGGGAAAAATTGGATCGACAGATATCCCCACAGGAAAGGGAAAGGGTCAGCATTCACGAAAGCGGCCATGCCCTTATCAGTGAGCTGACTGAACCGGGGTCAGTGTCTTCTTTAACCATTGTTCCCCGGGGCAAAGCCCTGGGATTTTTACGCAAGGCACCACAGGATGATCAGCATTTATATATCGCTGAGCAATTGGAGAAACAGATCATGGTGACTTTAGCCGGTGCAGTAGCAGAAGAAATCAAATACGGCAGCAAGAGCACCGGAGCCAAAAATGATTTTGAGCAAGCCTGGGCCCTGGCCCGGGAAATAGTAGATTGCGGTTTATCCCCCCTGGGCATAGTAAACTCCAATGACACACCCCGGGAAGTGATTTATGAACAATGCAAAGCCATCATCAGTCAGCTGGAGGAAAAAACCCGTAATCTTTTACAGGAGGAAG
>JAAYZA010000241.1 GCA_012515055.1 Syntrophomonadaceae bacterium
ATATCTCCTAGCGGTAATAATCAAAACGCTGTTCCAGCCATTTAAAAAATTGCTGAACAGTACCGGTCATGACCAGGTAAAAAATAGCGGCGACGATCCAGGGGGTAAAACTGAAATCCCGGACGGCAGAAGTCTTGGTGACCCGCAGTAATTCACTGATACCGATAACATAGATCAAGGCCGTATCCTTGACCAGGTTGATAACTTCATTGCTTATAGGCGGCAAGACCCTTTTAAACATCTGGGGCAGGATTATCTTGGTCATGGTCTGCAGGCGGGTAAGTCCTAAAACATCCGCTGCTTCATACTGGCCCCGGGCAATAGATTGGATGCCGGCACGGTATATTTCCGCCAGATAGGCCGAATAATTAAGGACAAACGCCAGTACTGCCGCTGTGAAACGATCAAATTTTATCCCCACCTGGGCCAGGCCGTAATAAATGAAAAACAGCTGCAATAGCAGCGGGGTGCCGCGAAACAGCCAGATGTAAAGCTGCATGAAAATATTCAGCGGTTTAAATTTGGTTATACGGGCCAGTGCCATGACGACACCGATGGGCAGTGACATGGCCAGGGTCAGAAAAAACAGCTTCAAAGTTACGCCGGTTCCTTCCAGCATCGCCGGAAGCAATGATAATACATAGTCCATATATTTCTCCTGCCAGTTCTGTAAAACGAACCAGTTTGTAATGATCAAGCATAAATGCCGGGCATAGCAATCGGAAGTAGCATGGGCCGGTGATAAAAGCCTTCATACTGCTTCCGGGTTCACCTGAAGTACAGGGGTGATTTATATCGGGGCCAGTGCTTAATGCAGCGACCCCGATATCTTAAAAACCAATTTATTTTACAATATCAGCGCCAAACCATTTTTCCGATATCTTAGCTGAGGTTCCGTCTGCTTTCATATCATCCAGAGCTTTTTGCACCGCATCCCGGAAAGCCACATCATCTTTTCTGAAGCCCACGCCGAATTCTTCTGCGCCGAAATCTTCTTCCAGCACTTCATAGACATCAGCTTTTTTGGAAATATAGTATCTGCCCACGATCTGGTCAACAACGACAGCATCGAGGCGGCCAGCGGCCAGGTCCATCAAAGCCTCATCATTGCTGGCAAATTCGATCACTTCGCCTAAGGTTTCATAAGTAGCCTCATCTTTCTCTACTGCCTCCACGGCACTGCTGCCGCCCTGAAGACCGATGGTCTTGCCGGCCATATCAGCTTTGCTCTGAACTTCTGATCCTTTTTGTACCACGATGATCTGAGCATTATCCAGATAAGGTTCCGTGAAAAGGATCTTTTCAACTCTGGCCGGTGTGATGGTAAGTCCGTTCCAGATCAGATCGATATTGCCGCCATTCAGCTCTTCAATTATGGTATCCCAGATGACCGGCTGTAATTCCAGCTCAACATCCAGACGGCTGGCAACTTCCTTCGCCATGTCAATGTCAAAACCGATGATCTCATTGGTGCCTTCTTCCCGGTAACCCATAGGCGGGAAGGCATCATCAAGGCCCAGGACCAATTTGCCCTTGTCCTGGATTTTGGTCAGGGAATCATCAGCCACGACCCCATTATCTGCCGGCGGCGGATTTTTGTCCGCTGTGTTCCCGCAGCCGAACATCAGACCCATTGATAAACATAAAACCAACAATAATGCCAACTTTTTCTTCAAAATCCTCATCCCCTTTAATTATTCAATGCCTCCATTTTACTTTAGCTCGTTAAATAAGTAAATAGATA
>JAAYZA010000061.1 GCA_012515055.1 Syntrophomonadaceae bacterium
AGGATAAGAAAAAAGTACTGACCAGTGTGCAGCAGGAAAAGGCCCAATATGAAAAAGCCCTGGCAGAGCTGGAACAGACCTCCAAAGAACTGGAAACCCTCATTCGCCGGATACAGGCCGGGACCAGCGGTGAACAGCTGGGTACCGGGGTTTATACCTGGCCGGCACCGGGCTATAAAACAATAACCTCACCTTATGGTATGCGCTACCATCCCATATTAAAATATAATAAGATGCATACCGGTGTTGACATCGGTGCCCCCAGCGGTGCCGACATAGTGGCGGCTGACAGCGGGACTGTGATCCAGACCGGCTGGCTGGGAGGCTATGGACAGGTGGTAGTTCTGGACCACGGAGGCGGAATGTCCACCCTTTACGCCCATATGTCCACTATTATTGCTGTTAACGGCTCTTCGGTGACCAAGGGTCAGGTCATCGGCAAAGTTGGATCAACGGGCTGGAGTACAGGGCCCCATCTGCATTTTGAAGTAAGGATAAATGGAGCTTATACCGATCCCATGAGTTATATCTAGAGTAATCATTGCAACAAAAAGAGCGGGGCTGGAGCCCTGCCCTTTTTTGTCAGAAACTGGGAACATTTGTTGCCCTCTTTACCCCCGGAAAAACTATAAATGTCAGCCCGGGTAGAGTAATATATAAAATGGAGTTAAAGAAATAATTTGCAGTTTGGTGGTGGGTATTTATAAATGCGGGGCTGGTTTAAAGGGTTAAATATCTTTTTTTCAATAATTGGTGTGGTGGTTTCGGCAGTGATTTTGTTGCTGCTGGTGACTAATTTTGCCGCTGTGTCTACCTTTTTCAGCGTACTGGGTCTGGTTAACACCCAATCATTATATGATTCCAATTCGGACAGCCTGATCAATGGAGCAACAGAAGGCATTGTAGCCTCCCTGGAGGATCCCTATTCCCGTTATCTTGATCCTGTAACCTGGCAGGACCTGGAGAGTAAACTGGAAGCCAAATTCGGCGGCATAGGGGTTTATGTACTGCAGGACGATGAAGGCCGGCATAAAATCGTAGCACCCATCAAAGATACTCCGGCCTTTAAGGCGGGGATCAAAAATGGAGATATCATTATCGGCATCAATGGAGCCAGCACCATGAATATGAGTCAGGATGAAGTAGTCCATCAAATGCGGGGAGAACCCGGGACTCAGCTGGTCCTGACTGTCTACCGGGAGAGTGAAGGCAAAGATTATGAATTGGTCATAATCCGGGAAATCATCAATGTGCCTTCGGTTGATGCCAGTGTTTTAGATGAGGTGCCGGGGACTGGTTATATCAAACTCAATCAGTTCCACACCCAGTCCGCCCGGGAAGTTGCCGACAGCCTGAACAACCTGGTGGGAGAAAACCATATCAAGGGATTGATCCTGGACCTGCGCAATAATGGGGGGGGGGAATTTACCGCTTCCATTTCCATTGCCAGTCTCTTTCTGGAAAACGGTCAGGAAGTCGTCAGTGTTGCCGATAGTTACGGCCACAAAAAGGTTCATCAGGCATCCGGGCAGTCAGTGGCTCTTCCCCTGGTAGTCCTGGTTAACGGCAATAGTGCCAGTGCCTCAGAAATACTGGCCGGAGCTCTGCAGGACAATGGACGGGCAGTTCTGGTAGGGGAGCAGACTTTCGGCAAGGGGCTGGTACAGACCATTTTTCAATTACCCGATGGAGGGGCCTTGCAGCTCACTACCCAGAAATACTATACACCCAATGGCAACGATATAAATCAAATCGGTATTACTCCCGATTATATAGTGGAAAGCAGTGAAGATGATACCCAGGATCTGCAATTGCAAAAAGCCGTCGAACTGATCAAAAAACAATTGTTTTAATGTCCGGAAAAAGGGCCAATTGGCCAAAAATTCATAAAGACACAGGCCGCCGCAGACCCCGGCTTAAAAACAAAGGGATCCATCTGCAGGAGGATTTCCCCGATTAAATCGGGGGGCCTTGCTTCAGGATCCCTTTTATGCTTTTAAAATTACCTTCTTCTGCTGGACAATCCATCATAAGACGGCTGGTTCCCGGGGCCCTTCTTCAGCCATGGAAGAATCGATAAAAAGGATTTTTATTTTTAAAAACCCCTTTTCCGCCGGACAATGGACACAATACTGCTCCACCCCTATTTTCCGTGTCTGTTTTTTAAAGCTAAAAAAATAAACTCCCCGGGGCCGTTCTGCATATACTAAAACAGGCTGATGGGGAAGGGGTAAAACCATGCAAAACCGCGAAAAAGTCCGCTATGTTTTTACCAGCAGCAATACCCGCCAGGGTTTTTATACTTTTGTTCCGCAATTATTGGCCG
>JAAYZA010000286.1 GCA_012515055.1 Syntrophomonadaceae bacterium
CGTCCGTCTTCCAGGACCTGGAGCAGAATATTGAAAACATCGGGGTGGGCTTTTTCAATTTCATCCAGCAATATGACGGAATAAGGCTTTCTCCTTACTTTCTCCGTCAATTGTCCCCCCTCATCGTACCCGACATAACCGGGTGGTGAACCAATCATTCTGGATACGGCGTGCTTTTCCATATATTCAGACATATCCAGCCTGATGATGGCTTCTTCACTGCCAAACATAGCTTCAGCCAGTGCCCGGCCTAATTCTGTTTTTCCCACCCCGGTGGGGCCCAAAAATATAAAGGAACCAATAGGGCGTTTGGGATTCTTCAGCCCGGCCCGGGCCCTTCTTACCGCCCGGGAAACCGCTTCCACTGCGTCGTTTTGCCCCACTACCCGGGCATGTAATACTTCTTCCAGGTTAATAAGCCTTTCGCTTTCTTCCTGGGCCAGTTTGCTTACTGGTATCCCGGTCCATTTGGAAACAATGACGGATATTTCTTCTTCACCGACGGAACCGGATTCCAGATTGCGTTTGTTGATCCATTCCTTGCGTTTGTTTTCTATAACATCCTTCAGATCAAGTTCCTGGTCCCTGATGCTGGCCGCCTTTTCATATTCCTGTGCATTGATGGCCTCTTCCTTTTCCTTGATGATTTCCTCCAGGCGTTTTTCTTCTTCCTGAATGTCTTCCGGCACCACATAATTAGCCAGTCTTACCCGGGATGAAGCTTCATCGATAAGATCAATGGCCTTGTCGGGCAGATAACGATCTGAAATATAGCGGGCTGACAGCCTCACTGCCGCCTCAATGGCCTCATCTTTGATCTTCACCCCATGATGGGCTTCATAGCGATCCCGCAGGCCTTCCAATATGGCAATGCTTTCTTCCTGGGTGGGTTCATTTACTATAATGGGCTGAAACCGCCTTTCCAAGGCCGCATCCTTTTCAATATATTTACGGTACTCATTAAGTGTAGTAGCACCCACACATTGAAATTCACCCCGGGCTAAAGAAGGTTTTAAAATATTAGCCGCATCAATGGCCCCCTCAGCTGCACCTGCTCCTACGATGGTATGCAGTTCATCAATGAAAACGATTACATCGCCGGCAGCTTTTATTTCTGCTACGATCTTGGTAAGGCGATCTTCAAATTCACCCCGGTATTTTGTGCCGGCAACCATGGCAGAAAGGTCCAGGGCCACGACTCTTTTATTATTTAATATTTCCGGTACCATGTTCTCATTGATCCGCTGGGCCAGGCCCTCCACGATGGCAGTTTTGCCTACACCGGGATCACCGATCAAAACCGGATTGTTCTTGGTACGCCGGGATAATATCTGTACAACGCGTTCGATCTCATCTTCCCGGCCAATGACCGGATCCAGTCTGGCCTCCCGGGCATCCTGGGTAAGATCCTGGCTGTAACTGTCCAGTGTAGGTGTTTTGCTTTTGGGCTTCCTTTTATTGATGGGCGGCACTGGCTGTCCAGATGCTTCCTGGTAATGATTGCTGGCTGGTAACCCTCCCGGCATCTCACCGCCCAGCAGCATAATAACCTGTTCCCTGACTTCCTCCAGTTTTACTCCCATGGCCAGCAAAACCTGTCCGGCGATCCCTTCTTCCTCCCTGATCAAAGCCAGCAGCAGATGTTCTGTGCCCACATAATTGACACCCTGCAAGCGGGCTTCATCAAAAGACAAATTGAACACCTTTTTGCCCCGGGGGGTTATGGGCAGATCTCCGTCGGCTCCCTCCAGTTCCGCCTCGCTTTCACCAATGGTAAGAATAATGGTTTCCCGCACCTTTTCCAGGTCCAAACCTAAATTCAACAGGGCCCGGGCTCCAATCCCTTCACCTTCCAGGAGCAAACCCAGAAGAATATGTTCTGTGCCAATAGCAGGGTGGTTCATGCGCCGGGCTTCTTCCTGGGCATGAACAACAGCATTTCTGGCTCTTTGGGTAAACTTTCTAAACATAATATAATCTCCTCCTAATCTTGCGCTTGTCTGATAAGCTTTTCTTTGATGACGCCGGCTCGTTTTATATCCCGGGCGAAAGCTTCCATCTCGGTACCCGCTTTTCTTTGTAAATGGGCGGGCCGGATGGCGACCAAAAGCTCGTTTAAAGCAAAAACATCGATATCTTTTATTATCCCCAGATCGATCCCCAGGCGAAGATCTGAGAGCAGATTCATCGCTTCATTGGAGGTCATGACCCGGGCATTGGTCAAAATGCCATAGGCCCGGCCTACCTTGTCTTCCAACTGGTAAACCATATCGGCTTTTATTTTTTGCCGCATCGCCCTTTCCTGTTCCACGATCTGCATGGTTATACTGGTTAATTTGCTGCGAATATCCTCCTCCGTCTGTCCCAATGTTATCTGATTGGATATTTGAAAAAGGTTGCCGACTACTTCCGTGCCTTCACCATAAAGACCCCTCACTGTCATCCCCAGTTGGGAAATGTTCTGAAACAGAAAGTTTAATTGACCGGAGATAACAAAGGCGGGTAAATGAAGCATTACCGAAGCCCGCATGCCCGTACCGGCATTGGTGGGGCAGGCCGTCAGGTAACCCCGTCTTTCATCAAAAGCCAGGCTCAATTCTCCTTCCAGCAGATCATCGACCTTCTGTGCCCGGTCAAGGCTTTCCTCCAGCTGCAAGCCGGGGAGAAAACACTGTATGCGCAGGTGGTCCTCTTCATTGATCATAATGGCCAGTGATCCATCCTCATTGACCAATACCCCGTTATAGTCAGAATTATTCCTGGCGTGGCCAGGGCTGATCAGATGCTTTTCCACCAGAATCTGACGGTCCAGGCTGCTGAGCTGGTCGAACATCAATAAAGTCATGCCCGGCATAGCAGCAGGGGATATTTTCTGCCAGGCTGTCTTAAAAAGCTGGATGAATCGCTCCCCCTCTTCGGCATTTAACAAATGAGGAAAGGGGAATTGGGCCAGATTCCTGGCCAGCCTCACCCGGCTGCTGATTACGATATCGGCGTCCTGTCCTTTACTGGCTTCCATCCAGTAAACATAATTATCTTTTAAAAGGTCTGCCGCCATTTTCCCACCCCCTTATTCATTTTGTTTTTCCAATTCTTTGATGGAATCTCTTATTTCGGCCGCCTTCTCATATTCCTCGCTGACAACGGCCTGATGCAGCTGTTCTTTCAGCTCTTCGATCTTTCTTTTTAACAGGACGATTTCTCCTTCCCGGGCCGGGACTTTGCCTATGTGTTGATTATTCCCATGGATCC
>JAAYZA010000091.1 GCA_012515055.1 Syntrophomonadaceae bacterium
ATCACCAGAGCTGAGTTCACTGCCATTATCGTAAAGGCATTTGATCTAGCCCCCCGGGGTGGGAAGGTGTTTGCTGATACAGTTGACCACTGGGCCAGTGAAAGCATTGCTATTGCAGCAACATATGAAATCGTAAATGGTTATGATGAAAATACCTTTGGCCCGGATGAGGTTATTACTCGTGAACAAATGGCGGTGATGATCGTCAAGGCAGCCCGCCTGGCTCCAGAGGCAGTGGAACTTACTTTTGAAGACAGCGACAGTATTGCCGGTTGGGCTAAAGAAAGCATGGCTGCAGCGGTCAATCATGGGATAATCAGCGGCTATCCGGACAATAACGTCCGTCCTCAAGGCCATGCTACCAGAGCAGAGGCAGTAACGGTCATTGTTAATGCGTTGTAAGATTTAAAGGTGTTTATACAAGCAATTTTATAAAGAAAATCCAGGCGGAGTGGTTTATTGCTTGCTCCGCCTGAATTCCTTTTTTAATCTATAAGTTTTAAGAGCTGTTATAATTAGAAAAAGTTTTACAACGGCAGGGATGAATCAATGGGCCTGCCTGCATTATCTTTATAGGAGGGCCGCTAAATGCGGGAAACCGACCTTTATAAAAGTCTGACTATTGTAATAACGATCATAATTTTGCTGCTTGTCTGCTTATCTGAAGGGGGCTGTGCATCCCCCGCGGCAGAAGATGCTACTGCAGAGGAACTCCTTATTGAGGGGAATGGAGTTCAGGGCAGGGCAGTTTTTACTTTAAATGATTTGCAATTCATGGAGGAAGGTTTGGTTGAAGCTGACTATTTTGGCATCAATTCTTATGGGACTCGGGGATACACACATTTTAAAGGGATTGGGGTATGGTATTTATTAAGTAAACAAGTAGAATTAAAAGATGATGCTGCCCGGGTAACTTTTATTGCTGAGGATGGGTATGAAGTGGAATATAGTATCGCTGAGGTGAAGAAGGAAGACTATATTGATGAACAAAACCCGGAAACCAGGCTTAAAATGATATTGGCCTGGGAAGAAAACGGATATGAATATGACCCCCGGGCGGGGATGCCTTTACAGCTTACTGTCGGGCAGCAGGAACCCGGCGATATAAATAAACCCTATTGGGTAAAAAACGTGGTCACGATCCGGGTGGAAAGATGATTGCTGCCGGTTTTATTTATGCTCAAGATGGAGGTAGACATGGAGGAAACCAGCCAGAAAAAATATTATTTCAGCAACCGGGATTTGCTGGTAATTGCTATATTAAGCGGTATTGGAGGTGTGATGAGCACCTATATCGGTTATCTGGGCAATCTTGTCAATCGTATTTTTGGTGTCCCATTTGGCGCCGGGCAATTTGTATCGGGATTACATATCTTCTGGTTTATCCTGGCGGCTGGTCTGATAAGGAAACCTGGTGCGGCAGCTGCTGCCGGATTGCTCAAAGGTGTTATCGAAATGTTGACTGGCAGTACACATGGAGTTGCCATTATCCTGGTTTCCTTGATGCAAGGCCTGATGGTGGATTTGGTTATTTTTGTCCTCCGGCGGCATAACCTTACCAGTTATATACTGGCTGGCGGAATTGCGGCGGCTTCCAATGTTTTTGTTTTTCAACTGCTTTATTTCTCTCATGCTCCGTTCCCATATTTATTGTTTATAAGCCTTATAGCATTTGTTTCCGGTGTGCTCCTGGCCGGCAGTTTGGGATATAGTGTACTGGAAATAGTGCTGCAGGCCCGACCTTTTCATATCAACAATCTCACGGAGGAGGAAATGAACAACGCTGCGGCTGTGGCCTCCAATAAAAAGGGATTTTCATTCCGCATAACCACTACCATAGTTTTGGTGGTCCTATTGTCAATCGGGGCGGTTTATTATTATGCAGCAGTTTTTGAACCTCCCTGGATAGGGCCGCGCTGTCAGGTGGAAGGAGTGGTTAAAAATCCTTTGTCCTTTCAGCTTTCCCATTTCAATAAACATGAAACTACAATAACGGCTGAATTAAAGGGAAAGGTCAGTTATGTACCAGCCCAGGAATACACTGGGATTCCCGTAAAGGTGATTATTCAGGAAGCCTCGCCCCAGGAAGGGGCACAACAACTGCACATTATAGCTACTGATGGTTATGAAGTGGTCTTCGATTTGAACGAGGTGCTAAAGGACGACCAAATGCTGCTGATCCAGGAAGATGATAACCTGCGTTTGATTGCGGGTAATTATGGCGGCGAATACTGGGTAAGGCAGGTAAGCAAGATGTCGGTCAAATAGCTTGGGCAGGAGTATAATGATTGTGATTGAGCCGGTAGTAGATATTAAAGGACTATCTTTTACATATAGCGGATCTGCGGTTCCAGCACTGGTAAATATTGATCTGCAGATTTATCCAGGCCAATTTTTGACGGTAACTGGACCCAGCGGCTGCGGTAAATCGACATTGGCTTTATGTCTGGCTGGTTTTATTCCCCACGCCTACCCGGGGAAAATGGAGGGTTCGGTCTATATCCAGGGGAAAAACACCAGAGATTATCCAGCCGGAGGGCTTTCTGGAATTGTCGGTCTGGTCCAGCAGGATCCCGAAGCTCAGCTTTGTACTCTTACTGTTTGTGATGAGGTGGCTTTTGGACCGGAGAATTTATGTGTGCCCGCGGCAGAAATACAGGAGCGGGTATATTCTTCTTTGCAAGCAGTGGGCGCTTTGGATCTGATAGACAGACAGGTGCATACTCTTTCTGGAGGAGAAAAACAGCGGGTCGCCATAGCATCAGTTCTGGCCATGAATCCCGCTCTGCTTATACTGGATGAGCCTACTGCCAACCTTGACCCTTTCTGTACCAGGGAAGTATTGGAAACCCTGAACGATCTAAAAGAAAAACATGATGTAGCTATAATGGTCATTGAGCACCGTCTGGAAAGGCTTTTGCCTATTACAGACCGTATGTTTCTGATGGAAGAAGGAAAGATGGCAGAGGTTGATTCTACCACCAAACATATAAATGTTTTGTCGTGCAGCGGGGCTATGATCAATCGAACCTGGTCCCGTGAAAACATAGTGATAGATGCAGATGAAAAATTCGAAGAACCGCCCTTTTTGATGGTGCACAACCTGAGGGGCGGTTATGAAGGGAAAGATGTTTTTTCCGATGTGAGTTTTAATGTTTATCCTGGTGAAACAATTGCTGTTATGGGCAATAACGGCAGCGGCAAGACTACACTTTTAATGGCCCTGCTGGGGATTATAAAACCAACAGAAGGAAATATTTATCTGCAAGGTGAGGATATAACCGGACAAAAAGTAACGCGGCGAGCACGAAATATGGGACTTACCTTCCAAAACCCCAATCACCAGATTTTTGAGAATACTGTTTTTAAAGAAGCAAAAATGGCAGCCCGGTTTTTGTCAGAACGAGATTATTCTGAGACTGAAACGGAAGTTTTGCGATTGCTGCAGGAGTTCGAACTACAACAGTACCAGGATAAAAACCCCTTCACACTGAGTCTGGGCGAAAAAAAGAGGCTTAATCTGGTTTCTGTATTAGCCTATTGGCCCCGAATCCTGATTTTAGATGAACCAATCGTTGGGCAGGACAGCCGACGTCTGGCATTGCTTTTGCAGGCTTTGCAAAAGCACCGGGAGGAGGGAGGGATAACTTTAATGGTATGCCATGAGCCCAATGTGGTTGCAGTTTGCTGCCAAAGGTTACTTTTTCTCTCTGCCGGCAAGCTTGTTATTGACAAACCAATAAAAAAGGCTTTTAAGCTTATTAAGCAAATGAAGATGGATGAATACCTGCCATCGGGATATTTAACAGATATGGACGGGAAGCTATAATGGTAAAATCTTCTCAAAACACGATATATGACAAAGCCTTATCAGCAGTAAAAGGTGCTTTCCCGGGGCTGATATATATTAATAATGATTCCTGGCTGCATAGTTTGCACCCGCTGGTCAAACTGATCATGCTGATTTGCTTTAGTATTTCCGTTTTTGCGGCACCCTCCTGGCTGGGGGGAACCATTTTATTAATCCTGGTGCTTGTAGCCTATCACCTGGCAGGATTGGGTCTGACATTTTTTTATCGCAAGCTGCGCTTTATATTGTTTTTCGGGGTGTTCATTTTGATTGTTCAGGTCCTGGCAGTGAAAGAAGGTTTGCTGATTTGGCAGTTAAGCCTGGGCCCCCTGACATTTTCTGTATGGTCAGAAGGGCTTCTGGGGGGTCTGGTCATGATGTTGCGTTTTGTTAATATAATCAGCTCCAGTTATCTATTTATTGCAACAACGGACCCCAACCGCCTGGCTTATTCCCTTATGCAAATTGGACTGCCATATAGATTTGGTTTTATGCTTATTACGGCATTGCGCTTCATTCCTGTGTTTCAACAGGAATTGGAACAGGTCAAAAATGCGCAAATGGCAAAAGGGAT
>JAAYZA010000035.1 GCA_012515055.1 Syntrophomonadaceae bacterium
CCCCCGACCTATTGATTACGAATCAATTGCTCTGCCTCTGAGCCACATCGGCATATTGTGAGTATTTGATGCAACCATAATTATATATAAGAAAATGATTAAAAACAATCATTTGCCGGGAAATTCCGGGCTATAATAGTGTCTTTAAGCTCAAAGTGGTCGGTATCAATCCCGGTAAAAAAATAACACCGCTTTTTTCCCGTCATTACAGGCCCCCAAGACATTTTTCCGGTATTTGTTTATTCTCCCGGGCAATTGTTTATACCCTGTCCGGGCTTAAATGCAGTGATACCCTGCAGATCGGGCTGTTACAGGGTTTTTCAATTATCTGTAGGCATCCATGAATTCCAGTTCCATCTCCCGCAGTTCATTAATGCGGGCAACAGCAATCCGGATGGTCTCCTCACTTTCCCCTTCCAATTGCTCGGTCACCAGTTCATCAAAGGGGATGGCCCGCAGGCGGCAAACTGCTTCCCCTATATCCAAATGGGACAGGAAGGAGTTCAGGACATTCATGAGATTGAAAAAGAAAGCCTCCGTCCAGTTTAATATCAGCTCTTCATCCATTTGGCCGTATTCCGCTTTGAATCTGCTGAAGCTGTTCATAGTTAATCCTCCTGTTTCATTGTATCACCCTTTGATAATGAAAGATTGCATTTCCTGAGGAGACAATTGAAACGTCCCCTTTGTCCCACTGTCTCCCTGCTGAGGAGACAAGTGAAACGTCCCCTTTGTCCCCCGTGGGAGACAAGTGAAACGTCCCCCGTGTCTCCTTCCTATATGTTTACCACGCGGACTTCCTTTACATAGGGGGCGCAGAGTGAGGCCAGTTTCTCCATTTGTTCTTTGTCGTAGGGCAGGCAGGAGCCAAAAGAGGGTTCTAATGTGTTGCTGGGGTTGAACTGCTGCAGGGAATAAAGTTGGGCACCGGTTATGTGCCGGGCGATGGCTTCGATGTCTTCATAGCTATGGAGCTCCTGGACGACGGTGGTGCGGAATTCCACCCTTATATCGGCCTGCATCAGCAAATTGACGGATGCTCTGACATTGAAAAAATCCGCATTGGTTAATCTGCCGCTGGCTTCCTGGTATTTTTTGAATTCCAGGGGGGCTTTGATATCCATGGCCACATAGTCCAGCAGCTTTTCCTGCAGCAAATAGCTGAGCATATCAGAATTGGTGCCATTGGTGTCCAGCTTGAGCAAAAAGCCCCGGCCTTTGATCTGGCGGATGGTTTCCGGCAGTTCCGGATATAAGGTGGGTTCCCCGCCGCTTATCACTACGGCATCGATAAAGCCCTTCCTGTCCTCCAGAAATGCCATGATTTTTTCCAGTTCGATTTCATCCCTCTGGTCTTTGTTGAAATTTAACAACAGATGGCCGTTATGACAAAAGGGGCAGGCAAAATTGCAGCCCCGGGTGAAGAGCACTGTGGCAATTTCACCCGGGTAATCCAATAGACTTTGATTGATCATTCCTGCAAAATTCATTTATTGAACAGCCCTGTCAAATAATTTTCTTTCCTTGAATTCTTCCTGTTTGCCGGCATTCCATTGATCAACCGGCCGAATATAGCCTACCACCCGGGAATAAACCTCGCAATGGGTTTGTTTGCCTTCAGCGGCACAGATGGGGCATTCATGGTTCTTGCCTTTCAAATATCCGTGGCTGGGACAGATGCTGAAGGTCGGTGTCAGGGTAAAGTAGGGCAGTTTAAACTGATCACATACTTTCTGCACCAGCTTCTTGGAGGAAGCGATGGAGGGCACTGATTCTCCCAGGAAAACGTGGAAGACGGTGCCGCCGGTGTAACGGCTCTGCAGTTCATCCTGGATGGTCAGGGCGGCAAACAGATCTTCGGTATAATAAACCGGCAGCTGGGTGGAGTTCGTATAGTATGGTTCCGCTCCCTGTTTGAATTCCTGCTCATTGGCCACGATGATATTGGGATATTGGGCTTTATCCTTGCGGGCTATCCCGTAGCTTACCCCTTCCGCCGGTGTTGCTTCCAGATTATAGATGTCACCGGTTTCTTCCTGGTACATCATCAGACGGTCCCGCATGAAATCCATAACTTCTATGGCAAAGGCGGCACCTTTTTCGCTGGCGATGTCGACTCCCAGGAAGTTCAGGCAGGCTTCATTCATCCCGATCAGGCCGATGGTGGAAAAATGGTTTTTCCAGTACTGGCCGAAGCCTTCCTTGACTTCCCGCAGATAAAACTGGGAATAAGGATAAAGGCCGGATTCTGTCAGGTTTTCCAGTACTTTGCGTTTGATCTCCAGGCTGTTCTGGGCCATGTCCATCAGATTGGCCAGACGGCTGTAAAATTCTTTTTCATCAGCAGCCAGATAGCCCAGGCGGCTCATGTTGATGGTTACAACCCCGATGGACCCGGTCAGGGGATTGGCTCCAAAGAGTCCGCCGCCGCGCTTTCTCAGCTCGCGATTGTCCAGGCGCAGACGGCAGCACATGCTGCGGGCATCTTCCGGACTCATATCGGAATTGACGAAATTGGAGAAATAGGGGATGCCGTATTTGGCCGTCATCTCCCAGATCCTATCATAATTGGGATTATCCCAGTCAAAATCAGCGGTGATATTATATGTGGGGATGGGGAAGGTAAATACTCTTTCTTCCGCATCGCCTTCCATCATTACTTCGGCGAAGGCCTGGTTGAGCATATCCATTTCCGCCTGGAAGTCTCCGTAAGTCTCCTCCATATATTGGCCGCCCACGATGACCGGTTCATTTTTCATGAATTCCGGTACTTTAAGATCCATGGTTATATTGGTGAAGGGGGTCTGGAAACCCACCCGGGTTGGTACGTTCATATTGAAAACGAATTCCTGCAGTCCCTGTTTGACCTGTTTGTACTCCAATTTGTCATAGCGGATAAAAGGTGCTAAAAGGGTGTCGAAATTGGAAAAGGCCTGAGCCCCGGCTGCTTCGCCCTGCAGGGTAAAAAAGAAATTGACGATCTGTCCTAAGATGGAACGGAAATGTTTGGCCGGTGCGCTGGCCACTTTGCCCCTTACTCCGCGGAAACCCTGCAGGAGTAAATCACGGATATCCCAGCCCACACAGTAAACACCCAGGATCCCCAGGTCATGGATATGAAAATCGCCATTGGTATGAGCCTGTTTGATTTCCATGGGGTAAATTTTGTTGAGCCAGTACTGGGAAACTACCAGTGAGGCGATATGAAAATTCATGCCCTGTAAGG
>JAAYZA010000008.1 GCA_012515055.1 Syntrophomonadaceae bacterium
CTTTTTTGGAATACTCTATGAGTGTCATTGTCTCCCGTGCGCTTCCTGATGTAAGGGACGGTTTAAAACCGGTCCACCGGCGTATTTTATATGCCCTGTATGATCAGGGCATGACGGCAGACAAAGCTCATAAAAAGTCGGCCAACATTGTTGGTGAAGTAATGGGTAAATATCATCCCCATGGTGACTCAGCTATTTATCAGACCATGGTGAAATTGGCCCAGGAATTTTATATGCGCTATCCCCTGGTAGACGGGCATGGCAACTTTGGTTCAATTGATGGGGACTCTGCCGCTGCCATGCGTTATACCGAATCAAGGATGGCCAAAATAGCAGAAGAAATGTTAGTGGATATAGAGAAGGATACTGTCGACTGGCGGGCTAATTATGATGAGACCAGGCTGGAGCCCCAGGTTCTGCCGGCGCGCATTCCCAATCTGCTGTTAAATGGTTCCACTGGTATTGCCGTGGGTATGGCGACCAATATTCCTCCCCATAATCTCAATGAACTGGCGGAAGGGATAAAAATGCTGATAGATAACCCCGATGTAACCCTGGAAGAATTGATGGAAGTCATACCAGGACCGGATTTCCCCACCGGAGGCATTATGCAGTACAGCGGGATAAAGAAAGCCTATGAAACGGGCAGGGGCTCCATCAAAGTCAGGGCTAAATATGAAATCGAAGAAAGAAAGAATGGGCGCAATGCCATAATCATTACGGAAATACCTTATCAGGTTAATAAATCTCGTCTGGTGGAAAGAATTGCTGAGCTGGTAAGAGATAAAAGAGTAGAGGGGATAGTTGATCTAAGGGACGAATCGGATCGAAATGGAATCCGGGTGGTAATAGAAGTAAGGCGGGACACCAATATAAATGTGGTCATAAACCGGTTGTATAAACACACACAGATGGAAGATACCTTTGGAGTTATAATGCTCAGTCTGGTCAATGGTGAACCCCGTGTATTAACACTCAAGCAGATGATGGAATATTATGTAATGCATCGTCAGGATGTAATAATCCGCCGTACGAAACATGAACTGCAATTGGCCAACAACCGTAAACATATCCTGGAAGGTTTAAAAATAGCTCTGGACAATCTGGATGAAATAGTTGATTTGATCAGAAGTTCGAAAGATCGGGAAACGGCCAGAAATGCTTTAATTGAGCGTTTTCTACTGTCGGAGATACAGGCCAATGCTATTTTAGACATGAGGCTGGTACAATTGACCGGCCTGGAAAGGACTAAAATAGAACAGGAATATCAAGAAATATTATTAAAGATAGCCGATTTAGAGGATATACTGGCCAGCCCGGCAAGGGTTTTACAAATGATCAAAACTGATCTGGAAGATATCCAAAAGAAATATGGCGACCAGAGAAGAACGGAAATAAGTTATGACAACACCGATTACGATGAAGAAGATTTTATTGAAGAACATGATGTGGTTTTGACCTTGACTAACCGTGGATATATAAAACGGCAGCCCCTGGACACTTATAGGGTTCAAAACCGCGGGGGAAAGGGGATCAGTGCCGCTTCCATCCGGGCAGAGGATTTTACCAATGAAGTAATAGTAACTAATGTCCTGTCCGATATATTGTTCTTTACGAACCAGGGGCGGGCGTTTTCCTGTAAAGCATATCATATACCAGAATCATCCCGGCAGGCCAAAGGAATACCGCTGATAAACCTGTTGGAATTAAGGCCGGGAGAAAAGGTGACAACACTGATGGGAACCCGGGAATTTGACAACCGTCATCTGGTCATGGTGACCAGAGAGGGCACCATTAAAAAAGTAGAATTGTCCGCTTTTGCCAATATCCGCCGCACGGGGATAATAGCCATCAATTTAATGGGGGAAGATGAATTAGTAGGGGTTATAAGGGTAAAAGCCCAGGATAAGATCATGCTGGCTTCCTCTGATGGAATATCCATTGTTTTCGAGGAAGACCAGATCAGGGCAATGGGCAGAAATGCTGCCGGCGTAAGAGGCATAAGACTGAACAAAGGCCAGCATGTGGTGGGGATCGACAAGGAACGTCCCGATGCACATATTGTACTGGTAACAGAAAAGGGTTATGGAAAACGCACCTTACCGGAGGAATTCAAAGTCCAGAACCGGGGAGGAAAAGGGGTAAAAACCATTGCTATAACTGGGAAGAATGGTAATCTGGTGGCATTGAAAATTGCCTCCAAAGAAGATGAAATGGTTTTGTTGACCGATGAAGGGCATATTATCCGGCTTGATACTGATCAAATCCCGGTGCAAAAGAGATATTCCCGGGGTGTATTGTTGATGAAACTGATGGAAGAAGAAAAAATTGTAGCTGTGGCTAGATTCCAAACTGAGAAAGAGGATTAACCATCTTAACCAGCTGACAGCAGGATGTAAAAGGAACGAAAAGTATATACGGATTGGTTTTATTGCTAAAGTTAACGGGATATAATATAATCTAGAAAATTATTTAAACTCAAGAAAATGCGATGATGGGGAAAAGTATGTTTTATTGCTGGCACAGAGATCTGGTGGATGGTGCAAACCAGGGCAGCATGAATCTGAATCCACCCTGGAAGCAGTCTGTGAAAACAGTGCCGGCGGTTCCGTTATAACCCTTAAGGTGAGTGTTCAGGCACTAAACAGGGTGGCAACGCGGGAAAACCTCTCGTCCCTAATGGGGCGGGGGGTATTTTTATC
>JAAYZA010000034.1 GCA_012515055.1 Syntrophomonadaceae bacterium
ATATAAGTCCCGATCCCGGCCTCCTGCAGCTTCCGGTAGTTTTCCACCGAAGTCGCTGCAATATTGACATTTACCCGGCGGATGGCGCCATTTTTATGTTTAACACTGTAAATAGTATTTATGGATTCTAAAATATATTCAATCGGGTTCATTGTCGGGTGTTCCCCGGCTTCAATAGCCAGGCGCTTGTGCCCCATATCCTGAAGAGCCGTGACCTCGCGGCGGATTTCTTCCTGGGTCAGTTTCTTGCGAAGAATATGCTGGTTCTGTAAATGGTAGGGACAATAAACACATCCATTTATACAATAATTGGATAGATATAATGGAGCAAACATCACGATTCGATTGCCGTAAATATCTATTTTAATCTGCCGGGCCAGCTCATATATCTCCTGATTTTTCTCCTCAATGTCACAATCCAGCAAAACAGCAGCTTCCCGGTGAGATAAGCCTTTTTTTTCCCGGGCTTTGGCCAGGATGCTATCGATCAATTCCGCATTTCTTTTATTCTGCTCCGCATATTCCAGAGTTGCCAGAACTTCTTCATGGGCAATGAACTCTTCCGCTTTAGATGATTTTGGATTGTACATAATTTAAACTTCCTTTCCTGGTGCAGCCTGTATATTATAAACGAGTATATTTATGAACCATCGATATAATCTCCCCGGTCGATAACTATTTCGCAGCCGATCTCCTCCATGGTTTTTTTCAGATCTTCCAGGCCTTCGGCAGCCTCCTCGCCCTGACAGGATTTGTTGTCATAGAGCAAATATTTTTCCCTGACTTCCGGCGGTGATAAATTGGGCATTATAACATTGGCCCCGGCCAGGATACCCAGTTCCCTCCCTGCCGGGTCTATGGTCCCCAGAGCCGTTGTTGACGGCAGTAAAACACCAGGCAGGAGCAGGCGTATCAAGGCCAGCATAAAAAGTGTCATTTCCAGCGTCCCGGCCGGTTCCCGGGCAAAGGGGGTATCATGATGAGGAATAAAGGGACCGATGCCCACCATTTCAGGTTCGAAATCTTTTATAAATAACAGGTCTTCTGCCAGATGAACTGCCGTCTGAAACGGAGAGCCCACCATAAAACCACACCCCACTTGAAAACCGATGGCTTTAAGATCATATAAGCATTGTTTGCGGGCAGATAATAACATCTCATCCGGGTGCAGTTTTTTATAATGAATATCATCCGCTGTTTCATGGCGCAGCAGATACCGATCAGCGCCGGCATTGAAATAAGCCCGACAGCTTTCATAGCTTTTTTCCCCGATGGATAGGGTCAGGGCACAGTCCGGATACCAGGTTTTTATAGCCCTGATCATAGCGCAGATCCGTTCATCATTATAATAGGCGTCGTCCCCGCCCTGCAGCACGAAAGTCCGAAAGCCCAGTTCATATCCAGTTTTACAGCAGGTTAGAATATCTTCGTCGGTAAGCCGATAGCGGGCAGCGCTTTTGTTGCTCCTTCTTATACCACAGTAAAGACAGTCGTTTTTGCAGTAATTGGTAAACTCGATCAGCCCGCGGATATAGATGTCATTGCCGTAGATCCGGCGGCGAACCGCGACAGCCCGTTCAAATAGATAGCTGTCCAGGTCAGGATCGCGGTTTTCGATGAACATAACCAGTTCATCCCTGGTCAATATATTTTCACTGGCAAGTTTATCGATTAATGCTTTCATTAGTGCCACCACCATTTGTGTCTGACTGCTGCCAAGAGGTTCAAGATGCAAAATATTCTGCGATTGCTCAACTGACAATGTTTTTTATGATTATATATTGGTATGAAAATTTTGCATAGTATACGTTTAATAATTACCGCGTAACTTTCATCATCAACCATCCTCAGTTCAGCCGGTAAGTTATACCGGGCAATGAATGGTTAACCAAATCTAATTATAATTTCCACCAGTTCGGGGCGGTTGCCGATGCGGATAGGAGGGCCCCAGGTAGCATAGCCATTGGAAACGATCACCTGCAATTGACCCAGACGCAAATAGCCCCAGTGAGTGGCAAATATTCTGGCTGTTATATAGTTTAACGGCCATATCTGCCCGGTATGGGTATGTCCAGAAAACTGCAAATCTATACCGTTGCTGGCTGCCTCGTGGATATCAATAGGGTTGTGATCCAGCACCAGGATCGGCAGCTTGTTCTCCGGCCCCGGCATTAATTCAGATAATTCCTTGCGATCGCGGCTATATTTGTCATCCCGCCCGATGATATATAAACTATCCCGGAGGATAATGCTTTCATCCCGTAAAACCTTCACCCCCGACTCCTCCAATACCTTAATTATTTCCTGGTATTGTCCTCCATAGTACTCATGGTTGCCCAGGATGGCAAAAACCCCCTCCCGGCTCTGGATCTTTTTCAGTAAATCACCCATATCCTGCTCAATAAAAGGTCGGAGCTCGCCATCAATAGTATCTCCGGCAAATAACACCACATCCGGCTGACGCTTATTTATTCTTCTCACCAGTCCTTGCAGGCGTTTTTTACCGACAATACTGCCCAGATGTACATCGGAAACCAGAACCGCTTTAATGCTTTTCAGGGGCAAAGGGGATCCAGGTATATCCAGATGATATTTTCGCAAGACCGGGCGGCGGCTGTTATAGGTACCATATAACATGAGACATATTAAAAAAAACAATACCAGCCCCCCCGTCAGAGTCGAAGGTTCCTTCAGTACCAGCGGCAGAAAAGAAAATGCTTTATCAACTGCCCGAAGCAGGTCAAGGAAAACAATTATCAATAAGGCGTATAAAAAGAAACCCAGGTAATAGGCCCCCGCCCAAACAAGAGCGTCACTGATCCGGCCCGGTGATTTCTGATTCAGGATACGGCCCAGAAAATAGGACAGAGCCAAAAAAGCGATAACCGCCCAGTAGATTCCGCTCCCATCGGCAAGATAATTGCTGATGGCCTCCCATCCCCGGATGCCCAGATAAAAATTAAGGCCCGCATATAGAAGCAAGATTGTTCCCGCTAAAAAATATCTAAGCCATGCCCAAGAGCTCACCTGAATGCTCCTTTCGCCTGTTATTACACTACATTTATATATTAGCTCATTAACCAATGAGGTCCAACCCCATATCAAATCCGGATTAAAAAACAATAAAAAACTGGGCTTGATTTAGGAGAGTGTGGGGGGGGGGTGGGGGGGAATCAAGCCCAATTTAATTCTGTTAAATTTAGTTTTTTGTCTGACTGGTCCCTTTATCTGGCCATTCGCGCCATCATTACAGGTTCTAATATGGGGTCCATCATCGGTTCCACTATTTCTTCCATTACTGGCTGGGGATCAGCCTGTCTTACTTTACCCCGGTTACGGATCAGCTTTACTATGCCGGAAAACATTGCTATATATATGGCCAGCATCATGCCAATCATTATAAAGGGAGCCCCGACTACTAATACTATTCCTTTGCCGATCTTTTGCATTGTACTGATTTCTTTTCCTGTCATGATCTTGCACCTGCCTTTCTTAATGAATGCCTTTTAGGCTAATTCTTATGAAGTTCTCTCATTTCTGCAAAAGCTGTTTTGACTTCATTGGTCTCCGGGTATAATTTACCCATGGCTTCGTACATACTAACAACGCTGTCGG
>JAAYZA010000174.1 GCA_012515055.1 Syntrophomonadaceae bacterium
ATCATGGCAGTATAAGCATCGGCAATACGCACGATCCGGGCCGGCAATGGTATCTCCTCCCCTTTGAGGCCGCCGGGATAACCGCTGCCATCCCAATTCTCATGATGGGTGAGGATGTATTCTGCCAGCCGGCCCATTTTTCTATTTGATGACAGAATGCGGTAGCCGGTTTCCGGGTGCCGCTTCAATTCTATCCATTCTATCTCGTCCAGACTCTCCGGTTTAAACAGATCAATGCCGCTCAATGTCACTTTGCCGATATTATGCAGGAGACTTACTGTCCTGATGTCCTCCAGCTGCTGGGGAGTAAAACCCTGGGCTTTTCCCATCATCTCAGCTAAACCCGCCACTTTTTCCGATTGTTCTTTTTCTCCGGGGAATTTATCATACAGCATTTCCAGGATGCTGTATAAATTATCAGTGCGTATATTGGGATAACTGTATAATTTATGTTTATACATCATGTTTTCCGCCTGTTTATAGACCTCATCCAGACTGTCGGCGACCTTGTTTTTACATGCCCAGCCAAAGGAGATGGATAACTGGATGCCGTTTATCTCCTCAGCGCCTATGAGGGACTGCAAGCGTTTGACAAACTGCTCCGCTTCCCGGCTGCCGGTATTGCATAGTATAATGGCAAATTCGTCCCCGCCGACCCGGGCTACTATTTCATCCTCCCGGCAGCCCTTCTTGATGGTTTCAGCCATTTTGATCAATAGTTTATCACCGGCCTGATGCCCAAAAGTATCATTGTGCAGTTTCATGCCATTCACATCCCCCAGGATCATTGTCAGGGGATAATTTCGCATTGTATCCAGACGCTTTAATTCCTCTTCAAAAAACCGCCGGTTATATAATCCCGTCAGGCTGTCATAGAAACTGTAATAGATGATTTTTTCTTCGTACTCCCGACGGCTGGTGATATCCACCAATGAAGCCACGCCCTTGTCAGTACCGGGAACTACACTGGCATATACTATACAATGCTTGATTTGTCCCTGGCGGTCGATGAACCTGGCTTCATGATATTCAGAGCCCTCCTGCCCGGCCTGGGTTTTGATCCTCCGGCCAAATTCACCAATCAGGGTCAGGTCTTCGGGCAGAAAAAACTCTTCCAATCTCATGCCCTGGAGCAATTCATCGTTGGTATAGCCGGATAATTGGGAGAACTGGCGATTAGCATCAACAATGGCAGTGTCAAGAGTGAAGATAACGCTGGCAGCACCTGTAGTTTCAAAAATAGTGCGATAAAAACTTTCCGATTCCTTAAGGGCGTCCTGGGCCTGGCGGCGCAGGGAAATATTACGCAGTGTGATCATATACTGGCTGCTGTCAATGGGGATGAGGCGGAGTTCCACATAAAGGCGGCGTACTGGATCAAGACAGAATTCTTTGATCATGGCATCACGCTCCCGGGAACTGCCCGCCAGGATAGCCTTTATCTCCCGGTTGGTTTCCTGGTTAAAACAAACGAAAAGGCTGCTGCCCGCCTTAATTCCAGCTGGCAGGATATCATCCCGGGGCAGGCTTTTAATGCAATCGAGTATCACGCCCTGTCGGGAAACGATCAGGATCGTATCCGGCAATGCCTCCAGGATCGCGCGGAAACGTTCCTCTTTCAGGAGCGGTGCATTATTCAGTTCGAAAGTTTCCTGTTTTTCCATCCGCTTTTCCTGCCTGGTTCATAATATTATCTACTTCAAATCTAACTTGAATAGGCGGATTTTTCAATGGCTATTAACAGAGTATTTTGACAACTCCGGTCAAAAATCAGCTATTTTCCGCCTTGTGCCGATGGTTTAAATATCTCCTCCCGGCTGAAGAAGATTTCGATTTCCCGCCGGGCACTTTCCGCCGAATCAGAACCGTGGATGATATTACGATTGATATCAAGAGCCAGGTCCCCGCGGATAGTCCCCGGAGCTGCCTGCCCGGGGTCAGTAGCCCCCATCATAGTCCGCACCATGGCGATAGCACCGCGTCCTGCCAGGATCATAGCCACCACCGGGCCGGAAGTAATAAATCCGACCAATTCCTCGAAAAATGGTTTTCCCCGGTGTTCCGCATAATGTCCCGCAGCCATCCCGGCATCAAGGTGCATCATCTTTAAAGCAACGATTTTAAAACCCTTTTTTTCCAAGCGGCTGATGATTTCACCGGTCAGCCCCCGCTCAACCCCATCAGGTTTGATCATTACAAAAGTTTGTTCCACAATAATTACCTCCTGCAAGTGACAAGGGGACGGTCCTTTTGTCACCCAAATAATAATTTGTGATAGATTGGTGTCACAGGGTGACACCAGGCCGCTCCCGCCCATCTGTCACCCTAACGAGATTTAAACAGCTGGAAAGGATTGTAACGGATTCCTTCATCATAGATATCCATCCCTTCCCGAGCCTTGAGCCAGCCCGTCACCGCATAAGTGACAGGTGTAGCAAGGATTTCATAGGTTATTTTGAACAAATACTGATAGATGATCATCTGTA
>JAAYZA010000418.1 GCA_012515055.1 Syntrophomonadaceae bacterium
GCTCATGATGTGGGTCATACTCCTTTTGCCCATTCCGGGGAAATAATATTGAATGAATTGCTGCCCGGGGGCTTCAGGCACAATCAAAACAGCATCAGGGTACTTACCAGGATAGAGAAGCACCGCAATGAAAACGGTCTGAATTTAAGCCGGGAGGTTTTGGATGGTGTCCTGCATCACAGCGGCTATGGCACGAACAAACCCCAGGCAGCTACATTGGAAGGGCAGGTCATACATTTAAGTGATAAAATTGCTTACGTACAGCATGATATTGATGATTCTATCCGGGCGGGACTCCTTAAGATCGAAGACATACCAACTGAATATCTGGAGGTTTTGGGTTATACACACAGCAAGCGCATTGCAACACTGGTAACGGATTTGATTGCCAATACCAGCGGCCTGATTACTGCCGGACAGGAAAATAGCGTAGGTTTCAGCCCCAAAATTGATAGGGCTTTAAAGGGATTGCGCAAATTCATGTTTGAATTTATTTATCAAGGCCCGGTATGTTTGGCTGAGCGTCGCAGGGCGGCCTTCATTATCGAGCATTTATTTGCCTATTACCAGAAACAGCCGCAGAAAATGAGTCAGTTCTACCGGGAGATAGCAGATGAGGAAGGACTGGATACAGCTGTTGCAGATTATATATCTGGGATGAGTGATGCTTATTGCATTGCATCATTTGAGGATATTTATATACCACAGTCACTGGTGCCCAGTGCGGTTAAAAACAGAATGGATGAATGAGGTTAGATATTTTTAGACAAAATGCAGAATTTTTAGAAGGATTTTTGTTTGAAGCATAGAATAGTAGGTGAAGTGATGACAAGGTATTATAATGACAATGTTATAGATGATATTGAGTCAAGGCTGGATATTGTTGATGTAGTATCTGAAACGGTTAATTTGACCAGGAAAGGCAATCGCTATTGGGGACTCTGTCCGTTTCATGGAGAAAAAACGCCCTCTTTCAGTGTGAGTGCTGAAAAAAACATGTTTTATTGTTTTGGCTGTCACACCGGGGGGAGTATGTTCACATTTGTAATGAAGCGGGATGGCGTTGATTTTAAAGAAGCTATTCAGATATTGGCAGCCAAAGCCGGGGTGAAAATAGCAACTGCCGGACCTAGAAAAGATGACAAAACAGCCGGGGTATTTAAAATAAATAGGGCGGCAGGTGATTTCTATCAGCGTTACCTGCAAAGTGAAGACGGGATTTTGGCTCGTGAATATTTGACCAGGCGTTGTATCAATGCCCAGAGCATTGAACAGTTCAAGCTGGGCATGGCCCCTGACTCATGGGATGGACTGGGAAGAAATTTGCTGAAAAAAGGATTTTCCCAGGCAGAACTGCAATTATCCGGACTGATCAAGCGTAATGAGAATAGGGACAGCTATTATGATATATTTCGCAATCGTTTGATATTCCCTATTTTTAACCCCAGGGGGGATATAATCGGTTTTGGCGGCAGAGTCCTTGATGAAGCCGTGCCGAAATACCTCAATACCCCCGAGACGGATATCTTTGCCAAACGCAAGAATCTGTATGGTTTGTTCCAGGGCCGAGATATTATACGACAGTCTAATGAGGCGATATTAGTAGAAGGATACCTGGATTGTATCATGCTTCATCAGGCGGGAATAAAAAACACGGTTGCTTCATTGGGAACTGCTTTTACAGTGGACCAGGCGAAATTGATCCAGCGTTATGCGGAAAGTGTTTTAATTTTATTTGATGGCGATGAAGCAGGGCAAAGAGAAACTATGAAGGCAATAGAGGTCCTGAGCCAGCAAGGAATGAAAATATTTATCTGCAGTTTGCCAGATGAAATGGACCCGGATGAATTCCTAAACAAATATGGAAAAGAGGAATTTGAAGATTATATTAAGAATAACAGAATTAGTCACATTGAATATAAAATTGATAGATTTATTCGATTAATGCCTGAATTAGATCTGCACAATAAGATTAATGTTGTAAATGGTGTAAAAGACGATGTTATAAATCTCAAAAGCGAGCTGGAAAAGGATTACCATATAAAAACCCTGGCGCGCAAACTGGAGATAGAAGAATTTATCATTCGCCAGGAAATCAAACCAAAGGGAAGGTATAGTGAGAGAGAAGGTATATTAAGGAATAAAACTGAGATAATAAGAGATAATAAAAAGTACGCCAATTATAGTATAGAAGAGAAAATAATGGCATCGTTTTTAGCCAGGGAAGAACATTTTCATAAGATCAAAGATAATATCGGATTGGATTTTTTTGTTCAGCCGGAATTGCAAAAATTGGCGCAGTATTATGATCAATTATCTGGGGATCCCGCTGACAGACAAAAGCAATTGAAAACCTGGGCAGCAGGGCAGGGCCTGGAAGAAACCATGGTGAAAATTACATTTGCGCTGGATGAAGAACCTATAAACGAGGTGCAATTAGATAACTTCATGAATGATGTTAAACGAAAACAAAATGAAGTGTTCTGGCAAAATGCGTCAAAAAAACTTGACAGTCTGGGTAACGGAGATTTTAAGACATTACTCAGCTTTATACTTGATTTTGATACAGCTTTAAACAATTTCCAGGAAGGAGGGAAGGCATGAAATCAGATAAAAAATTAGCCGAATCCATAAGTACTCTGGCTGAAAAAGGCAAGAAACAGAAACACCTTTCCTATGAGGAAATTGTGGATGAATTACAGGGATATAATCTGGAGCCGGATAGTTTAGATGATATATTGGAGCATCTCCAATCACTGGGCATAAATGTTGGCACTGAAGTGGATGGTGAGACAGAAGCCGAAGAGGAGACTGAAAAGGAAAATATTGAAACAGAAAAAGTAAATGCCCCTGAGGGTATTGAAGTTGATGATCCGGTTCGCATGTACCTTAAGGAGATTGGCCGGGTGCCTCTTTTAAAAGCAGAACAGGAGATGGACCTGGCCCAGAGGATAGAGGCAGGGGAAGAAGAGGCCAAAAGACAATTAGTAGAAGCCAATTTGCGGCTGGTGGTCAGCATTGCCAAGCGTTATGTAGGCCGGGGCATGCTGTTTCTGGATCTGATTCAGGAAGGCAATCTGGGATTGATGAAGGCGGTAGAAAAATTTGATTACCGTAAAGGATTCAAATTCAGTACTTATGCCACCTGGTGGATAAGGCAGGCTATTACCAGAGCCATTGCCGATCAGGCCAGAACCATAAGAATTCCCGTGCATATGGTGGAAACCATCAATAAATTATCAAGGATTCAGCGCAGTTTGCTGCAGACACTGGGGCGGGAGCCGACCCCTCTTGAGGTTGCCGAAAAAATGGATATACCCGTGGAAAGGGTTATTGAAATTATGAAGGTTGCCCAGGAACCGGTTTCACTGGAGACACCGATTGGGGAAGAAGACGATAGTCATCTGGGAGATTTTATTACCGATGAGGAAGCAGAATCCCCTGAAGAATCAGCATCATTCATTTTGCTCAGGGAACATTTGGATGGTATTTTGGGAACCTTAACCGAAAGGGAGGAAAAAGTACTGAGGCTGCGTTTTGGTTTAAATGACGGTCGTCCGCGCACCCTGGAGGAAGTCGGACAGGAGTTCGGAGTAACCAGGGAAAGGATCCGCCAAATAGAAGCCAAAGCATTGAGGAAGCTTCGCCATCCTTCCCGCAGCAAAAAATTGAAGGATTATATCGAGTAAATCGGAAACAACGGTATTGACAAGCCAGTGTCATCAATATATAATATCCTTTGTTGAGTGCAATGTTCCTCGATAGCTCAACGGTAGAGCATCCGGCTGTTAACCGGAGGGTTGTAGGTTCGAATCCTACTCGGGGAGCCAAATGAATATCAGGCGGTAACCGATACAGTTACCGTTTTTTAATGTAATGCCAGGGCCCCTGCAAGAAAAAAGTTTTCTATTGACCTTTTAACAGTTATTTTATATACTAACTCTTGCGGGGTTTTTAAAGCACCCGGGCCTATAGCTCAGTTGGTAGAGCTACCGGCTCATAACCGGTTGGTCCCAGGTTCGAGTCCTGGTAGGCCCACCATCGTATGGCCCCTTGGTCAAGCGGTTAAGACACCGCCCTTTCACGGCGGTAACAGGGGTTCGAGTCCCCTAGGGGTCACCATTCGGGCGATTAGCTCAGTTGGGA
>JAAYZA010000024.1 GCA_012515055.1 Syntrophomonadaceae bacterium
GGGTCATTCAGGAAAAGAGTATCACCCGGATAGGAGGTACACAGTCAATACCAGTTGATGTTCGCATTATTTGTGCTACCAACAAAGATCTGCTGACGGAAATGGAATATAAGCGCTTTCGCAAAGATTTATATTACCGTCTTAATGTGATATCAATTATGATACCACCACTGCGGGAACGCCAGGAAGACATCCGGCTGCTGACCAATTATTTTCTGAAAGATTCTTATGCTTACTGGGAGGAGGAAAAAAACAGTCTGGACCCCGCCATGCTTGCCAGCCTGGAAGCCTATGATTGGCCCGGCAATGTCCGGGAATTGCAGAATGTTATCGAACGCATGCTGAACACTGCCAAAGGTGCCCGGTTAAGCGCAGCAGATCTGCCGGACGATTTATTTCCTGGTCAGCTGGACAGGAACTCGGGTCGAGAATTGCCCGCTTTGAAAAAACCGGGAAGATCCATCAAGGAAGCCCGGGAACTGAGCAAGCTACTTATGCAGGAGGAAGAAAGACTGCTGATCATTGAACTTCTGCAGGCCTATGAAGGAAATGTCAGTCAGGTTGCGAGGGAATTAGGGATCTCACGCACGACCCTTTATAAAAAGATGGAAAAGTATAAAGTGGATGAAGAGGGGAAAAATAATTAACAGCGGTAATGTTAACAGATGTTTCAGAATGTCAGGATAGTGAACAGGTGTTAACAGTATTATTGTGTTAAGAAATAACGGTGGTTTTTAGAAAAGCTTGTCAGTGCATGAATTAGACTGGGCAAGCTTTTTTATTAAAAGTGGTATGGTTTTTGCATATTAATACTATAAAGCAAATCATGGCAGGAAAAACCAGCTTATGCATATGGAGAGAAAGGAAGGGAAGTAATGTACAAAATACCGCTTAAAGATGAACTGTTAACAGAATGGAAATTGCCGCTGCTTACCGACTATATTAAAAAATGGGCGGCCATCACCCCGGAGAATCCAGCCCTGGTGAGTGCTGACACCGGAAGAACTTATACCTACCAAGAATTTGATGAAAATATTACTCTTTACGCATTGCGTTTGAAAAAGATGGGGATTAAAAAAGGTGATATAGTAGTTGCCCAATGGTTGGCCTGGCCGGAGTTTCATATGCTCACCTATGCCTGTGCAACAGTCGGTGCTGTTATGACACCATTGGATGTTCGTCTAATGCCCGACGAGGTTATCAGGGATATGAAAAAGATTGATCCCACAGCTTTTTTCTGTTTGGGCAATACACCTATGCGGGATTTCAGAGACCTGGTCCAAGAAGTTCAGCAGGCGGTTCCTTCTATAAAGCATTATGTTCAGCTGACACCGGGCGGGAAACAGGAGGATTTCCTTGCTGGATGCCAAAATTTCGAGGAACTTTTTTCTCCGGCAGCCCTGGAAGAACTTAAAACTGATGAAAGGCTTATTGCAGCCTTGCGGCAGGAGTATTATGAACTTGGTACCCGGGATCCCCATATAATTATATTTACTACCGGTTCTACGGGAGAACCGAAACCGGCCCTGATATGTCATGAGAACACCCTGACCAATAATGCGGTATTTTCCCGGGAGGTTGGTTTATATGGCACTGACAGCCGTTATCTGAATTCCATGCCCACCAGTCATGTGGCTGGAACCTGTCAGGGCCCCATGACGGTTTGGTTTGTGGGAGGGACGGTAATCTCTCTTGGTATGTACAGCCCCCCGGCAGTACTGTCAAGCATCGATAAATACAAGCCCACCTGGTGGGGCGGTGTTCCCACTATGTTTCGCATGCTCTGGCTGGATCCCAAGTATGAGACCTATGATATCAGCAGTCTGCGTTATATTCTTTACGGCGGCAGTGCAGTCGATGTACCTTTCCTGGAAAAGATGTCCAGGATGGCCGCTACTTTTGGTACTTCTTTGGGGATGACAGAATGTGCCGGTTATTTCACCGCAACTCCCCGGGGGATCTCTTTAGAAGAAATGGCGGGACAGGTGGGACAGGTATTTCCGGAATATGCTCCTGTCACTATTCGTATGCCAATGAATGAAGACGGGACTGCCGGCGGGGAAATGCCTCCCGGTGAAGTCGGCGAAATTTGTGTACATGGTCCCATAGTATTTTTGGGCTACTATAACAATCCGGATGCAACTGCAGCAACGATTTCTAAAGAAGGAATTCTTTATACAGGTGACATGGGCTATTTCCATAATTTTGGCAGTTATGAAGGCTTGAAATTTGCCGGCCGCAGAAAATTTGTTATTAAACCCAAAGGTTATCTGGTATTCCCCGATGAAATCACTGATTTCATTTCCCGGCATCCCAAAGTAGCACAGGCCCAGGTGATTGGACTGCCCCATGAGATATTTGTTGACGGAGTTTTTGCCTATGTACAGCCTAAACCTGGCGAAGACATACAACCCGAAGAAATCATGGAATACTGCAAAAACCTGGCAGCCTATAAAAGACCCATCCATGTTGAAGTCTGGCCGGCCAGTGAACCCTTCCCTCTGACCCGGGTGGGCAAAGTAAATGTGCCAGTCCTAATAGAAGCGGGAGAAAAAGTCGTGGAAGAATTAAGAAATGCGGGCCGCTGGGATCGTTAACATTAATGGTAAATATTCATTTATGAAAGGGGCATTTAAATTGACAATGGAAAGAAGATGGCAGAAGTGGTATGACGAAGGAGTGCCGGGCACTTGTTATTATCCCATTACCACCATGAAGGATGAATTCATCAAATGGGTAAGGGCCAATCCCGATAAACCATACATTTACTGTAATGATCAGACCTACACTTACTGGGAGACCAATCAGACCGCCAAAAAATTGGCCAATGCATTGCTGGAGCTTGGGGTCCGGCGCGGCGATCGGGTGGCCCTGGTACTGCCCAATATCCCGGAATTCGTATTTTCCTCCCACGCGATTATGAAAATCGGTGCTATTATTGTGCCGATCAACCCTCTTTA
>JAAYZA010000321.1 GCA_012515055.1 Syntrophomonadaceae bacterium
AGTGACTTCTCCTCCTTCGGTTAGTTTGGTTATCACTTACTAATTCGGCAAAAAGGGGGGTGAAGTCCTTTTTCTGCCCCTAAAAAAGCCCGATATTTCTTGGGCTAGCTAATATGCAAAACTCTCATGTAAAAAGACAGAATAATATTGCCCGGTAAAATCATATACAAATGAATAGATGTTTTTTGGGGCGGTTATGCATGTCTATCATCAAAAACAGGGAAGCCATAAAAGAATGGCTGGCAATCCTGGGCCCGATACTGGTAGGTTTCGTTACCGGGATGAGCTTTGTCATATCTGCCTATATCAACAAACAACCGGCAGTGGTGTATGAAATCCAGCAGACGCCCTATTTTGAAAAGGCTAATACTATTCGGCTTTTTCCCCTGAAGACCGGCAATATATGGCACTATAAAGGCAAAGTTCAGATACCGGATTTTGACCATGGAGATAACACCTTTGAAAAGGAAATCGAATTGACCATGGAGGTGGCGGAAGAGATTTCTGCCCAGGATCTTACCTTATTCGTTATGAAGGGGCACTGGCAGGATCTGTATGATTATTGGCCGGCAATCAAAAAAGAACAGATGGGACCAGTTATTATCCCGGCCCGGGAATACGGGTATCTGGTTATCTCCAATAAAATTTACCATATACCCCCTGATCATTTAGAAAAGCTGATCCAATTCATGCGCAGTGAAGATGAATTCATTGCTCCCCTGGAACCCTCCTGGCTGGAATTTGAATTCCCCTTGTTTAAAGGGCAAAGATACGGGCCTGCCCCGGATATTTCCCGGAAAGATTTTAATTTTTGCTGGTATGTCAATGATGAGATATACGACCATATTGCCAATGATAATCAAGTCTTGAGCGTCCCCCGTTACTTAATCGTTTTTAATTCCCTCATTGAATATTTCTCTATTTCCTTTGAAGCCAACCGGGGTATAACTTCTTTTGATTACCATCATCAGGGGGCCAATGTAAATGGTACATTAATGCTGCACAGCTGCGATCTTAGATAAGTACGCTGGAGATATTATCTTTTGGCTGCGGGTTCATTCTTTCTCAATGGCAATAACGGTTTTATTGGGCAGACATACGGCGATATCACCAGCATTACGATTACCCCTAACCGAACATGGCCAGGAGGAAACCGGCTGCTACAGCAGAACCGATAACACCAGCCACATTAGGTCCCATGGCATGCATCAGCAGGAAATTTGCCGGGTTGGCCCTCTGGCCTTCGATCTGGGAAACACGGGCAGCCATAGGGACTGCCGAAACTCCGGCAGAACCAATCAAAGGATTGATCTTTCCGCCGGTGACGATATACATTAGTTTGCCCAGGAGCAAACCCCCGATGGTACTGAAGATAAAGGCCACCAAACCCAATCCAACTATCATCAGGGTCTCCGGCCGCAGGAAGACACTGGCAACAGCCGTTGCACCTACTGTAGTTCCCAGGAATATAGTGACAATGTTTATCAGGGCATTTTGTACGGTTTCATTCAAGCGTTCAACTACTCCGGATTCCCGGAAAAGATTGCCTAGCATCAACATACCGATCAAGGGTGCTACTGAAGGGAGCAGCAGGCAGACAACGATTGTCACGACGATGGGGAAAATGATTTTTTCCAGTTTGGAAACTTCCCGCAGCTGTTCCATTTTGGTCTCTCTTTCCTTCTGGGTAGTCAAAAGACGCATGAAAGGCGGCTGAATCAAAGGGATCAAAGCCATGTATGAATAGGCGGCAATGGCAATAGCCGGCAGCAGTTCCGGGGCCAGTTTGGAGGTCAGGAAAATAGCAGTAGGACCGTCAGCACCGCCGATAATTCCAATTGAAGCGGCCTCCTGGGGAGCAAAACCAAGATAAATAGCTATAATAAAGGCAATATATATCCCTAATTGGGCAGCGGCACCTAAAAACAAGCTGGAAGGCCGGGCGATCAATGGTCCAAAATCCGTCATGGCTCCAATACCCAGGAAAATCAAGGAGGGGTAGATCCCCAGCTTAACGCCCAGATATAAATAGTACAGCAAACCCCCGGCGGCATTTTCCACCGGCGGTGACATCAGGTCCGCCAGAGGCAGATTGGCCAGCAGTACGCCAAAGGCAATGGGCAGCAGTAACAGTGGTTCGTATTTTTTGGCGATGGCCAGATATATAAGTACACAGGCTACTGCTATCATGACGATCTCCTGCCAGGATATGGCAGGAAAAGCAGAGGTGCTCCAAATTTTCAGCAGGGTATCGTATAAAGAATATGACGTTGCGAAAAATGACATTGCGGCCCTCCTTGCTACTGCAGTGCCAGCAGGATGTCACCTGTTGATACAGACGCACCTTTTGCTACGACGATCTGAGATACGATGGCATCACGGGGGGCTACGATCTCGCTTTCCATTTTCATGGCTTCCAGGACTACCAGAACCTCGCCTTTTTTAACTGCGGCTCCTGGAAGTATATTTACGGAAACAATGATCCCCGGCATTGGTGCTTTAAGGAGTTCGCCCGCAGCTGGATCGATCTGGACGGACGGGGAAGGGACGGCTGGCACAACCGGTGCAGCAGGTGCAACAGGTGCCGGGACCGGCACGGGTATTTCCACTGCCTGGGTGGTCCGCACGATATGGGCCTGACCCTCTTCGACTTCCACTTCATAGTTTTTATTATTTATTGTCACAATATATTTCATTTCCTTTATTCCCCCTGTAATCAGGCTGATTCATCTAATCAATAGCCTTGATCATTTTAAACTGCAATTCCGACAAAGGGATCTGGCTTTCGTCACTGATGATGGCCATGATCATGGCAGCAGTCCTTTCGTCAACGCCGATCAGCTTTAGTTCCCCGGCGGTCCAGCCTTCATCTGCTGCTTCCGCTCCCTCGCCGGCTGTCTGGACCATTATTTGTACCGTTTCCGACTTTTTCTGCTGCCAGCCATCGATATATTTGATGATGATCGATTGGATGGAAATAAGAAAACTCAGCAGAATTAGTACCAGGAAGACCACAAACAAGCCCAAAACGGATATGGTTATACTATCTGCAACAGACATAGCATCCTCCTTTAGACTCTCTTTATGGCGTAATTGACCTTAACCGCGGTGCTGTCTTCCCGTTCTTTAAAGAACTTTTCGGCAATTTGCGGGAAAGCAATATATGAAAGTACATCTTCATCGCTGACAGCCATGGGGCCCAACAGTTCTTTGGCTTTTTCAAACTGGGGTTCCATATTGTCAGCATATCTGCCGGCAATGGGCTTCTCATCTCCCAGAACCTGTTTGACCAGGTCCTGATTGAGTTCACCGGGCGCATGGCCGTATTCGCCCCTTAAATAGGATTTCAGTTCGTTGGAAACGCTGCTGTATCTTTCGCCGATCAATACATTGGCAGTAGCCTGAACGCCGACGATTTGACTCATAGGTGTTACCAGGGGCGGATAGCCCAGGTCTTTTCTCACCCGGGGGACTTCCTGCAGCACATCCTGCAGACGATCCAGAGCATTTTGCTGTTTCAACTGGGAGATCAGATTGGAAAGCATTCCCCCCGGCACCTGATAAACCAGGGCATCGGTATCAGAACCAAGGACATAGGGTTCCAGTACACCGGACTGAAGAAATTTTTCTTTGATGGGTTTAAAATAGTCGTTGATCTCCTTTAAGACGGCCTCATTAAGACCGGTTTCGTAACCCGCCTGCTGTAAAGCATAGTGCAGTGATTCCGTAGCTGGCTGGGAAGTGCCGCCGGCAAAGCTGGAAATGGCAGTATCAATTATATCGCAGCCAGCTTCAACTGCTTTGTAATAAGTGATAGGGCCCAGTCCTGTTGTGGAATGGGTATGCAAAATAATAGGCATATCCACGGCATCTTTTAATGCCTGGATCATATCATAAGCTTCCCGGGGCCCCAGAATGCCGGACATATCCTTTATACAGATAGAATCAGCTCCCATGGTTTTCAACTCTCTGGCCAGTTTTACGTAATTGGCCAGATTGTGAATGGGGCTTATGGTATAACAAATGGCACCCTGAGCATGGCCGCCGCTTTTCTTGGTCTGTTCCATGGCCACTTCGATATTTCTGAAATCATTTAAAGCATCAAAGATGCGGATGATGTCGATCCCGTTCAAAATAGAATGCTCGACGAATTTCTTCACCACATCATCGGAATAGTGTTTATAACCCAGCAGGTTTTGCCCCCGCAAAAGCATTTGCAGTTTGGTTTTTGGCATCCGTTCCTTGATCTTTCTCAGTCGTTCCCAGGGGTCCTCGTTTAAATAGCGAAGACAGGAGTCAAAAGTTGCCCCGCCCCAGCATTCGATTGAGTGATATCCGGCATCGTCAATTTTATCCAGGATCGTAGCGAAATCGCTAAAAGGCATCCTGGTAGCAATCAAAGATTGATTACCATCTCTTAAAACCGTTTCGGTGATACTGACTTTCATAATTTTCACTCCCATTTTACAGATCATATTGATTAAAGGCTTAAACCAATAATTTTCTAATCTATCATATTAAAAGGTATAAAATTAATTTTATCAATATATTGCCCATTTGTCATGTATACACGGCTGTATACTTGTGGGGAGGCAGGGGTCGGCCAAGACCCGCGCTGACAAACGGTCGTAGACCAGGAAAGCAGAAAGCAGAAAGAGGAAAGTTGGAAAAAGTGAGGAGAGAAGCGTCGGCCCGTGGGCTGTCCCTGTGGCCTTGGAAGCGGATTAGTTGGCTGGTTGGATAGTTGGTTAGGGGAGCGGAAAGCAGAAAGAGGAAAGTTGGAAAAAGTGAGGCGGGAGGAGAGAGGCGTGAGGCGAACCCGCGCTGACACGCGGGTGTAGGGGTCAGCGCCTCTGTCGACCCGCGGTGGCCGAGGAAACAGGAGCCTTGGGGACGGACCATTTGTCCGGAGCGAAGAGAAGCCGAAGGGGAGACGAAGGGC
>JAAYZA010000186.1 GCA_012515055.1 Syntrophomonadaceae bacterium
AAAGGATTTTCTTCGAAAACTGGCCCGTCTTCTGGAGCAGGATAGATTCATCCTGGAAGATGTCACTGCGGGGCATTGGCCGACATCCCACCCGTTTTGGAGTAACTATAATGGGGGTAGCTTTTGCCGCAGCATTGCTGGTGGTTTCGATGTTCTTCCATGATACGATCGAATACATCGAAAAAAAGGCCTATTATATCGATCAGAAATTTGATTTGCTGGCCAGGTTCAGCCTACCCCAGGATATAAAAAACAGTGATTTGATTACGGGAATTGAAGGAGTGATTATTTCTGAACCCATCATCGAAGTTCCGGTGAAGATCGGATATAACCAGAAATCTTCCCATGTCATCCTGCAGGGTTTTCCTGCCGACAGCCGGATGAAAAGGATAGAAGATGAATATGGTCAATTAATACCCATGCCATCACAGGGCGTAGTCGTGGGGCTGAAAACTGCAGAAAAACTGGGTATCAAGGTGGGGGATCTGGTGAAAATTGAGACCGAATTGGGGATAGGACCTAATCGGGAGTCAGTTGTCAGGGTAATAGGGATTTCGCGTCAGGTGGCCGGGAAAAACTCCTTTGCATCAATGGAAACGGTCAACCAATTGTTGGAGGAACATAATCTTATTACCGGGGTAATGATGAGGATTGATCCGGTATTTTCTGCAGCGGCGGAAGCAGAGATGATTGGGATGCCGGGTATGGCTGATATCATAAGCCGGACCAAAGAAATCGATAATTTCAAGCGAAATATGGACAGCCTGGAAGTAACCATGCAGGTATTGACTATATTTGCAATATTATTGGGATGCGCCATTTCTTATAATTCTTCAGTAATCAGTTTCGGGGAAAGACTGCGGGAGTTTGCCACATTAAGAGTAATTGGCATGAGGAATAGTGAAATTGCCGGGATACTTTGGAAAGAGACGATTTTACAGGGATTTCTGGGATTATGCCTGGGCCTGCCGTTGGGAAGGATTCTGGCTGAAGGGGTGGCCAACATGGTGAGCAGTGAAGTATACGAATTTGCTGCCATTATTTATCCCCAAACATATTTTATCAGCATAGTTCTTACAGTTATTTTTGTTCTGGCGGGATATCTTATTGCCATCCGGGGGATAAGGAAACTTGACCATTTGGAAGTTTTAAAAAACCGAGATTAAATGGGGGTGGGCGTTTTGAATTGGAACAAAAAAAATATTGGGCGCGGAATAATCATTGGGGCACTTTTGCTGGGGGGATTCATGTCTTTGGGGGTGATGAACAGACCTGCGGCGGAAGTCCACCAGGTACAGCAGGGCAGCTTGATAGCGGCTGTCGAGGAAACAGGGGAAGTCAGGGCTTGTAACAGCTCGGAAATATATGCTCTGTTATCCGGCCATGTTAAGACTGTCCCGGTAAAGGTCGGGGAGGTTGTGGAACAGGGCCAGGTACTGATAACAATGGAAAGCATTGACTTGCAAATTGAAATAGAGAATGTCCGGTCCCAAACGGCACAGGCCAGAGCGGCTGCCGAAGGAATTCGCGAAGGAATGGTAAATACCAGATGCGAAATTGAGCAGGCGGAAAATGATCTAAATCGAATTACTTCATTATATAATGCTGACGCAGCATCTGCCGCTGAAGTTGACAAGGCAAGGGCGCGGCTTAACGCAGCACAGGAACTCCTCAACCAGCAAAATACCAGCCTGGAGAGTTATAATGCACAAATCTCTAGTCTGGGCAGTTTGAGTAACCAGTTGTTTAGAAAAGATAAACAATTGAGTCAGTTCAGCCCTGTTTCAGGTGTTATGCTGGATTTACAGGTCAAACCCAACCAGGTAGTGGCCTTTGGATCCCGGCTTGGTTCGGTGGGGGATCCTGAAATAATGGAGATCAAAGCGAAAATCATAGAAGATGATATGCGTGATATTAAAATTGGACAAAACGTGGTTATTACTTCGCCGGTCCTGGAGCAGGAATTCCTTCAGGGACGGGTCGAGGAGATATATCCCCAGGCGGAAGAAAGTGCTTCATCCCTGGGAGTTATACAGCGGCGTGTTCCAGTCATTATAAGTCTGGAGGAAACGGGTAATTTGAAACCAGGCTATGAAGTCAGAGTGGCTATTGAAACCATGCATCAAAGCCAGGCCTTGCTGGTACCTGTAGAAGCCATTCGAACACTGGAAAATGGTGAACAGCAAATTGCTGTCGTCGAGGAAGGCCGCGTGCGATTTAGAAGAATTGAAACCGGTATACGGGATAAGTATTATGTAGAAGCAGTCAGTGGATTGGCAGCAGGGGAGACCATCATCCGCGATGCTTCACAGAATATCACCGCAGGGCAAAGAATAAAAGCTAAACAGTGAAAATAACATCTGCCTAAATGGAGGATAATTGGTCCGCTATTTTGGGCAGGATCTTTTCTAAACGCCCGCCATTAGCCAGGTTATTGGCCATGCCCATAATGAGTTCGGTTCGTTCCGTAGTGCCTATTATTCCTAAAAAGAAAGGGAGGCTCCCCATGCCTATCGGCAAACCGGTTATATTGGTGGTGCGAAATCCGCCGCCTGCCAGATCTTCTAAGGGGACGGTGCCGACATTGGAAATGATGCCAGAATTCCGATAGAGATTTGTATCTTGTTTGGCTTTTATTTCTTTTTTCATGGCATTTTCGATCAGGGGCAGGGGAAAGTATCTGATAAATCGATCCCCCCAATAAAGCATACCATCATGTTTATTGGCCAATTGTGTCTTTATATCCCCGGCGATAGTTTCAGGAGTCGAATCAGGGGTTATATCCAGGTAAATAAGATTGCTTAAATTGCCGGTTGACAGAATATTATCACCACGAGGCCGCATATTGACGGGGACTGCAAATCTGACCGGACAGCCGTGATAATTGGCAAGCCATATTTCATTGGCCAGAATCCAGGCAATTCTGGGCAGAATTCTACGAATTTGGCCGGGAATAGTTACTCTGAGCCAGCGGGAACCTGGTTCATCACCCATCACTTTACCCGTTAAAGCAGGAAAGTGATGTGGAGCCGGGGTGCGTCCTTTCTTTTGAAAGCTTCTGGCCAGGCGGAATTCTGTCAGCCGGGAAGGATATCCTAATAAAGATTCCCCCCTTAATGCCCTGAATATATCCTGCATCCACAGGATGGTGCCCATCCCATCCATAACCGCATGGTGTGACCGAAAGGCGATTCTTAAAGGATCACCTTTAATAAGTACTACCTCACATGTCGGTCCTTTTTTAGCCCGAAGCGGTTCAGTCAAAAAAGGAGCATTCTCAGGGGTATAGCCTGTCCAGGAGGAACCATCGACAACGGATAATGCTGGAGGCCGTCCCGAATCCACCCATTGTCCTCCCAAAAAAGAGCTTTTCATTACCAGACGAGAACCGGGGTTGGCTTTGCCAGCTTTGCTAAGGGCCCGGGCCCATTCCTCCGGATCCCATTGGCCCATTCCCTCAAGTATAATAGTATTGACACAGGGTGGCAGGATGTGATCACTGGCGACATATATCTTTTCTGTTGAAGTGAGCTGTCGTGAGAACGCCATATTATGGCCTCCTTAGTTATTTAGTTCCGCAGCCAGACGCCGGGCTGCTCTGTTTAAGCGGCCGTCAGTTGCCAGTCTTTTCGGTGCCGCCAGTATAAATGATATTTTGTCATGATAGCCGCTTAACACTGTGGCAAAGGGTGCATACTCAATACCAGGCGGAATACCCCATACCTTATGCACTTTAAATTCATTGTCAGGGAATTTTTCCACCGGTATTTTTCCCAGATTGGATATAAAACCAGATATACTATATGATCCATTTTCATGTCGGGCCTCGATGATTTTGCGAGCCTGGCGGCTGATGAGTCTGATGGGAACGAAACGAAAAAGCTCATCTTCCGGAGAAAGCAGGCCTTCATTTTTGGCAGCCAGCTGTGAGTTGATCTCGGCAGCAATTATATCCGGACTGTCGCCGGGATTAACTTCAATATAAATGCTGTAAGTAAGATTGGCAGTGGAATTTAAATCCGTCCTGTGGCGGCGCAGATCGACAGGGATGGCAAACAACAAATGCCCTGAATCATAACTCCAGGCTTCCCGGGCCAAAATGACGGCCGCCCGGGCCAAAATCTGCGGAATGGGGCCGGTGGTTTCAAATCTGCACCAGGTTGTTCCCGGTTGATTACTGATTGCTTTCCCGGTAGGGGCAATAAAGTTCTTTTTTATCGGTCGGCGGGTTTTATTTTGTATGCTGCGGGCCAGTTCGGAATCAGTGATGGAAGCTTTTGAACCGACTGGTTCCAGGCCGGAAAGAACCCGCAGTATATCTTCCATCCAGAATAGGGTTCCCCGACCGTCCATCACTGCATGATGGGTGCGGAATATCAAGCGGGTCATATTATAATCAGGTGCAGGATGACCTTTTATAAGTAAAACTTCACAGGTCGGCCCATATTGAGCATCCAGAGGAGCATCAAGGAAGGGAGCTCCTTCAGGCCCATACCCATTCCAGTGAGAGCCATCTATTGGTCGGACCGGTGGATTTTTCCCCGAATCCCGCCAGCGGCACATGCCGGAAAAACCCCTTAAAACCACTCGGCTGCCCGGGTTGGCTGCCGAGGCAATATCAACAGCTGACTGCCAGGCGGTCAGATCGTCATTACCGGTGCCTTCTATCACGACCTGGTTTAATGCCGGTGCAAAAGCAGCCGAAGCTAAAAACATCCTTTCATTGACAGATAGTTTGCGCTGGTAAACGCCGGGCATATTTCATTCCACTCCTTGCCAAAATTAATTCAGGAAAGGGTCATATCCTTCAATCCGTTTACGATGTAATCAAGGACTTCTTCCATTCTGCCTTCACTGGAGAAATTTTTCGGCATTCCTAAAACATAATCGGTACGATCGTTATAACCGCTCATGGTTAAAAAAAGCGGCAGAGAGCTTATTGCAATTGGCAGGACAAAAAAGGAGGCAGCACTGAAACCGCTGCAGGAAAAACGTTTTAAATCAACCCTGCCCAGATTAGTTACAAAACCTGTGCAGCGATAGCTGTTTTTTTTGAATTTACTTTGTTCATCTGTGGATAGTATCCAGGAGAGTATACTGATGGGTATATACGGTAGCAAGATGTCTTCCAAATTTAGCTTGCCATCATCTTTTTCCCGCAGGCGCCGTTGAATTTCAGCGGCGATTTGTTCGACGGTAAACCCTGGCTTGACCTCTATGTATATGGCATTGGTAAGGTTACCGGTGGAACGCAGTCCTGGCCTGCGGTGTCGTAAATCTACCGGAATACCGAATCTTACCGGGCCCTTCCCCTGACGCCAGGATGCCTGTGCCAGCAGAAGTAAGACACTGGCCAGTAATTTTGTGTGCTGTCCAGGTACTGAGATTCTTTTCCACACCAGTTCCGTGTCATTTCCCGACGGTTTACCCACTGGAGATATGAAGTTATAAGCAGGGGGCTCATGAATGGTTTTATCTGGCAGATGCAAGAGGTCATTTTCTACGGTAGTGTGATCAGAACCCAGAGGCTTGCGGCCATTTAAAACCCGAAAAACATCTTCGATCCACGTTATTAGCCCGCGCCCATCCATAACAGCATGGTGAGCCCGAAATATAATGCGGGTCGGTTCACCACAGAACATCAAAACTTCCGCAGTGGGCCCCTGGCGAACATCATATGTTTTTAAAAATGGTTTTACACCCTGTGAAGTCATGCCATCCCAGGAGCTGCCCTCTATCTCGGTTAACACAGGTGCTTTACCGGAGTCGACCCAGTGTGACCAGGCCAGAGTACCTTTTAAAACCAATCTGCTGCCCGGGTTTGCTGCCGAGGCAATTTGCAGAGCATTATTGAATTTCAGATGATTTATATTGCCATGCCCCTCAATGGTAATGGCAGTCCAGACCGGCGGCTTGATCAAATCGGAGGCAATCCATACCCGGGACGCAATGGACAGA
>JAAYZA010000233.1 GCA_012515055.1 Syntrophomonadaceae bacterium
AGACTGCGCTCTTACCCGGGGAGATCTCACGGACGGGCGGAAACAGAGTAAGAAGCCCGGTTGAAATAAGATTTATCGTGAGAAGTCAGCAGAGGCCATAGTACCGGAGTTTTCTAGAAACAATGGGAAGGGCCGAACCAGAGGAGGTGTGGGTCAATGAAAGCTACTGAAGGTGATAACTTAAAACACAGCCAACTTCTATCGGAAGACTATCTGCAAATGGTACCTGCGGAACAGAGAGAGTATGCAGAAGTGTGCGTGTCACCAAAGATGGCTGAAACCGACAGCACCGACACCAACCAACAGAGGGAAGGATTGCTGGAGCAAATCTTGGGCAGAGACAATCTGAACCGCGCCTACAAGCAGGTAAAGAGGAACAAAGGTGCGGGTGGAATTGACGGAATGCAGGTAGATGAACTTCTACCCTTCCTCAAGGAAAACAAGGATAAACTGGTGCAATCCCTCCGGGACGGGAAATACCGTCCCCAGCCCGTACGCCGGGTAGAAATACCCAAAGAAAACGGGAAGACCAGAAAACTAGGGATACCAACCGTCGTGGACAGACTGATCCAACAAGCCATCTGCCAGGTCTTAAGCCCCATCTTCGAGAAACAGTTTTCGAACAACAGCTTTGGATTCCGACCGAAAAGGAGCGCTCATGATGCGCTTAAAAGATGCCAGACCAACATCACAGAAGGCTACAAATGGGTAGTTGATATGGATTTGGAAAAGTATTTTGATACAGTCAACCAGAGCAGGCTCATCCAGATACTATCGGAGACGATCAAAGATGGACGGGTAATTTCACTCATACACAAATTCCTGCGAGCAGGAGTTATGGTGGAGGGAATGTTTGAAGACAGCCCCAAAGGAGTGCCGCAAGGCGGCCCGCTAAGTCCACTACTTGGGAACATTATGCTGAATGAATGTGACCATGAACTAGAAAGACGCGGCCACCGCTTTGTAAGGTATGCCGATGATCTGCTGATTTTCTGCAAGAGCAAAAGAGCAGCCGCCCGTGCGCTAAATCATATCCTCCCATATATCGAAGAGAAACTATTTCTCAAGGTGAATCGGGAGAAAACCCAAGTAGCGCACGTGAAACAGGTCAAATATTTGGGGTACGGTTTCTACATCTACAAAGGGGAAGGCAGGCTTAAAGTTCACCCCGGGAGCGTACGGAAATTCAGGGATAAAATCCGAGAGATTACAGGACGCAGTAACGGGATGGGAATTGAGGCAAGGAAGAGTCGGCTGAACCAAATGATACGCGGTTGGATGAATTACTTCAAACTGGCAGATGCCAGGAAACTAATACAAAGTCTGGATGAATGGATTAGAAGCCGAATACGTATGGTGACCTGGAAACGATGGAAGAAAGTCCGTACCCGTTTTGAAAACCTCAAACGATTGGGAATCAAGGAAGAACAAGCGTGGATGTGGGCCAACACAAGAAAAGGCTACTGGCGTACTGCCCATAGCCCTATCTTATCAAGAGCCCTACCTAACGAGAGGTTTAAACGTGCCGGATACCTTAGTTTGATGGAATGCTACTCTGCTAAGTAAATGTAAACTTTGGAACCGCCGTATACCGAACGGTACGTACGGTGGTGTGGGAGGTCGGCCACTCAAATAATGGGTGGCCTCCTACCCGATTGCGGCGATTAAGATGGAGGGCAATAAAAAAATTAAGTAAGGGACAATAAGGGGATGCTCATATCCAGATGCCAGTATGTCTCCGGTGCTGGAAAATCCGAATAAGGCTTATAAAACACACTCGAAGGTTTTAAAATTCGGGTATGTAAAATCTGTGCAGGGTAATCCTACTTAAAAACTGTTTGGTAGGCGTAGGTAAAAGGCAAATGTTTTGTTATTATGAAGATGATTTAATGGCAAAAGATATATTTAGCAAAGGAGCAGACAAGTGTTCGATGATGATATAGCTGCGATTTCAACACCACCGGGGGAAGGTGGCATTGCCATCGTCAGGTTGAGCGGTCCGGAAGTGATTTTCAAGACGGCATCTATATTTAAACCATATAGCAAAGATAAGGATTTAGTTATGCAGCCGGGCTATACCATGCAATTGGGATGGCTGCTGGACAGCGCAGGAGGAATCATCGATGAAGTGCTGGTCAGCATTATGAAGGCTCCCCATAGTTATACCGGCGAAGATGTGATTGAAATTAATTGCCATGGGGGAACACTCCCCGCCCGGCGCTGTTTGCAGGCAGTTTTAGGACAGGGTATCCGGCTGGCCGAGCCCGGGGAATTCACCCGCCGGGCCTTTCTCAACGGGCGCATAGATGTTAACCAGGCGGAAGCGGTAATTGAGATTATCCGGGCCAAATCGGACAAGGCGCTGGAATTGGCGGTCAAACAACTCCATGGACATAACAGCCGCCAGATAATGAATTTGGAAGAACAGCTTTTGGCCGTGATCGCGCAGGTGCAGGCGAGCATTGACTTCCCCGATGAAGTTGGCGACCTGGATGACGAAGAATTTGTCAAACAGCTCCAGGAAATACAAGATCATATTGATGCGATACTTCTGGCCGCAGAAAGGGCAGAGGTTTACCGCCAGGGGTTTAATATTGCTATAATCGGCAAGCCCAATGTGGGCAAATCAAGCTTGTTAAATGCCCTGCTGAAGAAAAATCGGGCCATTGTTACCGATATTCCCGGCACTACCCGGGATGTAATAGAAGAGTATCTGACTATTGACGGTATACCAGTCAAGCTGGTAGATACTGCTGGAATAAGGTTTACGGAGGATACCGTAGAGAAGTTAGGTGTAAAAAGGTCGGAAGAGGTTCTGGATTCAGCTGATTTGGTTATTTGGATGCTGGATTTTGCCAGTGGTATAACCGAAGAAGATATGAATATTTTCCACAAGGTGGCGGAAAAAGAACGCATCGTACTGGTCAATAAAGAGGATCTGGAGGCTAATATCA
>JAAYZA010000030.1 GCA_012515055.1 Syntrophomonadaceae bacterium
GAATTATATTTGATCATTGAAAACCATATATCAAAGCTGGTTTCACCAATTTCTTTCCGGATAGAATCCAGTACCTGGTTCCATGTATCAGAGAACTCATTTGGCAATGACATATTAACCCTCCTGTTTAAAAGTGGAAAAGTGCAAAGAAAATAAAATATATATGTGGATAACTATTAAATGAGTGTTAATAGTTTTTAAAGGCGATAGTAAAAAATATAGTATAATAATAGCAGATAAAAAAAGTAATTAGAAGTATTTCACCAAGCCTATTTTCTTGACATTATCCCTTGTAAGTAAATATAATTATATAGTCTTTCAAAAATAATAGGAGGCTAATCAGAAATGAAACAAACATACCAGCCGAAAAATCGGCAGAGAAAAAAGGTTCATGGATTTAGGAAAAGGATGTCATCACCTGCCGGACGTTCGGTTTTAGCCAATCGCAGGAAAAAAGGGAGAAAAACACTTTCTGCTTGATTACGGGAGCAGTCAACAGGATTTTCTTAGTATAATGCTAAATGATAGGAAAAATTTACGGATCAGAAAAACCCAACAATATAATAATATCTACCAAAACGGCCGGAAACTAACCAGCCAATGTGTGATATTCTTTGTCTTAAAAAACAATTTAACTATCAACCGCTACGGCATTGTCGCCAGTAAGAAAGTCGGCAATGCTGTGGTCCGTAATAAGGCTAAACGCAGGATAAAATCAATCATCGCGGAAATAGATCCCCGGCTTAAAAAGGGGTATGATATAGTTCTGGTATGCAGGCCGCTGATTGGGAAAGTTTCGTATGATCAGTTAAAGAAAGATTTTTCCGCAGCAGTCAGGAAAATAGGGATATGTTAAAAAAACTTTTAATCTTTGTGGTTAAAACTTATCAAAGAATTACCATATTTAAACCTGCCTCATGTCGTTTCTATCCAACATGCTCTAATTATGCTATTCAGGCCATTGAAAAACATGGCGCATTCAAAGGGGGATTGTTAACGGTTAAAAGAATAGTGAAATGTCATCCCTGGCATCCCGGGGGTATTGACCCTGTTCCCTGAAGCCAGGAGATTGTTGCAGCCATATTGGATAGCAATCATTATACTGCAGACTGGCAGTAATTGATTTTAAAAAACCCTTTTATCAAAAGGAGGTGACACCTGCAACGTAATATTTACGTACAGCAGGGATTTAATTTGTGGCAAGCGTTCGTATCATGGTTTAGCAGTGTAATTCAATATATGTACGATATAACAGTTGCAATAGGTTTGCCCAATTATGGCTTGGCGATAATTTTGATGACTATTCTTATTAAGCTGATCATGTTTCCGCTTACCCAGAAGCAGATGAAATCAATGCGGGGAATGCAAGAAATCCAGCCAAAAATGAAGATTCTTCAAGAACGATATAAGGATGACCCCCAGACAATGCAAACCAAGGTAATGGAATTGTACAAACAAAATGGGGTAAGCCCTTTTGGCGGCTGTCTGCCCTTGGTGATACAGATGCCAATCTTTATAGCTTTCTATCGATCGCTGATGACCTTTGAATTCAAGGTACAGGCCCATGCATCTTTCCTGGGAATAAGCAATATCGGGGAATCTGTATGGAAACTAACGGTTGAACAAGGCGCTTTTTGGGCTTTATATGTACCTATTTTGGCCGGATTAACTACTTACTTGCAACAAAAAATTTCTACGGTAGACTCCAATGATCCCACCCAAAGAACCATGTTAATGATGATGCCTTTATTTATGGCCTGGATCGCCGC
>JAAYZA010000417.1 GCA_012515055.1 Syntrophomonadaceae bacterium
AAAGACGGCGGTTCAACAGAATATTATGGTTTAGGCTATAAAGTCATTAAATACGTCAATTTAACCGTTGAGAGAGGCCCCGAGGTAGAAAGGGTGGATTTTGGGACCTGGTTTATGAGATTTCAACGGGGGAAATGAGGTAACCTGATTATGAATCGCTTTTGCAAACAACCAACGCCTATCGAAGGTTCTTTAGTCTAGCTGGTTAATGCCGACATCATTTAAAAAACCAGGTAAGTCCGGGCCGTTTCCTCTGGCTTTACAGTCATAGGCAGATGGCCGGCATTTTCAATTCCCAAAGACCCTATTTGGTGCCTTCCATGAACAAATCGATTCCGGATATAATATTTCCCGGGGATATGCCCAAGTTGTGACTGCTCCTATAACTGCCGACGACGACACTATGATCGCTGCTGTCTATTCCCGCCTATTTAAGCCCGATTTTTCGGTAGACACAAAAAAGATACATTTATTTGCTAACCTGTATCTGGAGGTGGAAAAATGGTTTTCAAACTGTTGCTGGTTGAAGATGATGCAGAAATAAGGGAGATAATCACCGATTACTTTAGGGAGAAAAGCGACGGGACTATTAATATAGACACCGCCGAGACCGGGGATGAAGGCCTGGATAAATGTTTGGAAGCAGAATATGATCTGGTGCTCCTGGATGTTATGCTGCCGGAGATTGATGGGTTTGCCATTTGCCGTGAACTCAGAAAAAACAGCGATGTTCCGATCATTTTCATTACTGCCCGTCATCAGGAAAATGACCGCCTGTATGGTTATCATCTCGGCTGTGACGACTATATTGCCAAGCCCTTTTCACTGGCAGAGCTTTACGCCAAAGTGATGGTTTTACTGAAACGCGCCAGGGGCATGGTAATAGATGAAGTGATGACAGTAGGACGTATAAAATTGGATCCCTATCGCTGTACTGTTTTTGTCAATGACGCCGAGGTGATACTGGCTCCCCTGGAGTTTGGCCTTTTAAAAATACTGATGGAAAATCAGGGGAAAGCCGTCAGCCGGGAGAGTCTTCTCCTCCGCCTGTGGGGCTATGATTTCGATGGCAATGACCGGGTGGTGGATAACCACGTGAGAAAACTGCGCAAAGCCTTAGGTAATAGTGCCGCACAAATTAAAACAGTATTTAAAATGGGTTATAAACTGGAGGGGAGATAAATGCAGAAAAACATGACAAAACGCCTCATCTACACGCGTATATTTAGTGCATTTATGGCTGTCTACCTGTTGCTGATGGCGGGATTTACTTTTTTCCTGATCGATCGGGAAAAAAAGACAACGATGATGGAAGTGGGAACTTCTGCTGGATATATTAATAATCAAGTGACAAAGGTACTGGAAGGATATGTTGACAGCAAGAATCAACTGCAAGATATGGTTGAAATGAGAAAGGAATTAATGCGTCAGCATACTTTTTTAACCCATTCAGGGACGGAGATGGCTGTTTTCACTGGAGATTATGAGCTGCTTTTTAATACCAATGGTTATTGGGTGTGCAGTTATACCGGACGTGTTGAAGGAACCACACATCATACGGAATATGCCTATTTAAATCTTGGCGATTGGTTTAGTGCAAAGG
>JAAYZA010000195.1 GCA_012515055.1 Syntrophomonadaceae bacterium
ACTGATGGAAACGGGGAATCCTTCGTTTATTCCCTGAATGAGGTTATCCAGCTGCCGGCATTTTTCCCGGACAAAATCCTCTTCCGGGATATCATGCATATAGACACAGAATTCGTCCCCGCCGACACGCCCCAGGATATCCGTCTGCCGGAAGGCCTTTTTTATACTTTCCCCGATGCTTTTTAGTACCTGATCACCTTTTAAATGCCCGTAAGTATCGTTGATGCTTTTAAAATTATCGCAGTCGATCATTATGAAGGCATCGGTTTTGTTTGCAGCTTTGTTTTCGATGCTTTTTATGACCAGCTCCCTGGCGGCGGCAGCATTATACAGCCCGGTGAGCCCATCCAGCCGGGATTTATTTATCAGGGTCTCCTTTTCCCGGACTTCTTCACTTATATCCACCAGTTTGCCGATGATGGAATACAAATTTCCGTTTTCATCAGTGACATTGGAACAGATCACCTTGAAAACACCGGCATTGCCATCCACCAGGGGCAGTTTCACCGTTGATAAATGTTCGTCGTTTTTGTCATCATGCCAGGTCATGAGGACTTCTTTGAGGCGGTTTATCACTTCTTTTTCTCTTCTGATGATGTCGATGGTTCGGTGGAATTTCTCTGAAAGTTCCACTTTGCCGGATTTTACGCTATATTCAAACAAACATTCATTGGATATGTGGGAAAGCAGCTGATACCTTCTGTTTTCTATTTTGAGCCGGTTATTGGCCCGGACATTGAAAAAAACGCTGATGAGGAGCACTGCCATGGCCAGCAAAACAATGACCAGGATCTGTTTCCCGTAAACATGGGTTATCATGGCTAAAGTGATTTTTCTTTCCACCTGGGAGGCCACATCCAGGACCAGTGTCTGCATCTGATCTTCATCCAGTGCCGTGATGGATTTATTGAGGATGGAAAGGAGCACTTCATTGCCCGGGGGCACAGCCAGACAATATTCCCTTTTTTCCTTGCTCGCGGGTATGGTTATAATGTTCTTATAGCCATTTTGCAGTGTGTAAAATGCCAGTGAATAGGCATTTCCATAGCCGTAATCAGCCTCTCCTTTTTCAACGGCGTCCACTGCATCTTCCCGGTTATTGTAGTAAATAGTATTGTCCGGATCGACCCCCGCCGGCAGTGTTCCCCCTTTTACGGCAGCATATTTTCCGCTGTCGATCTGATGCCTATCAATAGCAGAATTGATATATAATATGGTTTCTGATTTTAAATAAGGCTGTGATAAGGCTATATCGGCGGGCATGTAAATATAGGCCGCATTGAAATAGATATCATAATCGCTTGCCAATGCTTCATCGACAGTTTCATACAGTTCATATTCAAAGACCAGCCCCGTCATCCCCGATATCCGGTGGAGGAGATTCACACCGATCCCCTTCAACTCCCCGTTGCTGTCCACGTGACTGAGAGGTGCGATCCCATCAATGGATACCGCCTTTAAAACCCTGGCTTCTTTTATATAGTCCAGCTCCTCCTGAGTAAAAGATACCCCCGCCGCATCGGCCGGCAGTATCCCTCCCGCCAGAAGGCAGACTAAAACAGCCAGGGTCATGACTGCCTGTCTGAAGATACTTCCCTTCATCTTCCCCACGAACCCCCTGGAATATTTCGCTGCTATTATAATCCGTTATAATCAGTAACTTCTATGATAATACTGTTTCCGGTTTCCTGTCAATTTTAGGGGCCGGGGTTGTGAGGTGTGAGGTGTGAGGAGGGAGGTGTGAGGGGTGAGGAGTGAGGAGTGAGGCGAGTCCGCGCTGGCGCGCGGTTGTTGTGGCAGGGGTTAGTTGGAAAGTGGAAAGGGGAAAGGGGAAAGGGGAAAGGGGAAAAGGGGCCGGGGGTCAGGAGAACCCGCGCTGGCGCGCGGTTGTAGGGGCAGACGCCTCTGTCTGCCCGGGGGCCGGGCACCAGGCAGGAGCCTTGGGGACTGAACCTTTGTCCGCAGCGAAGCGGAGCCGAAGGGAAGACAAGGGGTCTGTCCCCATGGCGGGGGGGCC
>JAAYZA010000194.1 GCA_012515055.1 Syntrophomonadaceae bacterium
ATGATTTAAACAACCAGAACTGGGCCTTATGGAAATGGGGTACCGGTATTCTGGCGTCGCTGTTTTTAATTTTGCTTATATATTCGCTTTTTGGGGCTATACCGTTTAAGAAAACTTATATTGAAGCTAAAAAGAATACAGTTGTTAAAACAGGAATGTACGCCCTGTGCCGACATCCCGGCGTAATATGGTTTTTCTTTTTTTATTTCTTTTTAGCGCTGACCTTAAGCAGCAGTTTATTGCTGCGGGCGGCATTGGTCTGGACAAGCCTGAATATAATCTATGTGGTTCTTCAGGATTATTGGATTTTCCCCATAACTCTGGCGGGCTATGAAGCTTATAAACAGGAAGTTCCTTTTCTAATACCGGATAAGAACAGCTGGCAGAATTTTGCACAATACTACCGGAGGAAGACCAAATGGGTTTAGCAGAACAAAAGCTTAAAAATAAAAGCAGAAAGCATTTTGATAGACTGGCACATAAATATGATCAAAGCTGGGACGGCAAGTATTGCCAGCAGATGTATGCCAGTATATTGGAAAAAATACGTCCTTTCCCCTTTCTTTCGGTATTGGACATTGGCTGTGGCTGGGGATCCATGTTAGCAATAATCAAAGAGGAATATCCCCATATCGCAGCAGCGGGACTTGATCTGTCGGAGAAAATGGTCGGTCAGGCCCAAATGCTATTGGGAGCAGATGTTGTTTTGCGGACCGGGGATGTAGAAGATATGCCCTGGCCTGATGACAGTTTTGATTTGTTGCTGTGTAATTCATCTTTTCATCATTATCCCGACCCGCAAAAATCATTGCAGGAAATGCAGCGGGTTTTAAAACCTCAGGGGCGACTGTTGATCGGAGAACCCTGGTGGTCCAGAAATATTCGCAAAATAATCAATTTTTATTTACAAACTCCCTTTAACCTCAGTGGTGATGTATATATTTATTCCCGGCAGGAAATGGAAGAGCTGCTTGCCGGTGCAAATTTCCGTCCCCTCGATTGGGATTTGATTGACGGAACTTACTATATATTAACTGCTATTACTGATAAATGATCATAATATATCAACCGGGGGATATTTATGAATTTACACCAGAAACTAAAAGAGAAACAATTTGATCGGGTCTGGCAGGAATACTGCGGTTTTTTGGATTTTACCCTGGCAGAGTATATGGAAGTCCAGAATCGTCTCATGCTGGAACAAATTGATTTATATGCCGGATGTGAGCTGGGCAGAAGGATAATGAAAGGTAAAAAGCCTGCCAGTGTTGATGAATTCCGGCAAATCGTTCCCCTTACACGTTATAGGGATTATGCCGATTTACTCTTGCCGCGAATTGAATCAGTCCTGCCTTCCAAACCATTGCTGTGGATCGAGACCACCTGGGAAGGCGCTAAAAACCCCATAAAAGTTGCCCCCTATACTGACAGCATGATCAGATGTCACAAAAGCAGTTTTATTACTTGCCTGATACTATCCACCAGTAATGAAAAAGGTCAGTTTAATTTAAGAGGGGGAGAAAATTTCCTCTATGGCCTGGCGCCTCTGCCCTATCTTACTGGTTTAGCACCTTTGATTCTGGAAGATGAGATAAGCGTTAATTGGCTGCCGCCGGAAAAAGAAGCTGTTAACATGGGCTTCAGTCAAAGAAGTAAACTGGGGTTTAAAATGGGTATGCAAAATGGTGTGGACCTTTTCTTTGGATTAAGCAGTGTCATCGCAAAGATGGGTGATCAATTTTCAGCCGGCAGCAGCGGTTCCGCCAGTAAGATCAATCCTCTGGAGAATTCTGTTAAGATGAACTACCGCTTGCTGAAAGCATGGAAGAACAGTCAAGATACCAAAACAGCCATACGGCCCAAAGATATTTGGTCACTTAAAGGACTGATCTGTTCAGGTACGGATTCTGCCAGTGTGAAAACAAAAATTGAACAGGATTGGGGCGTACGGCCTTTGGAGGTATTTGGCGGTACTGAAACCACCTGTATTGCTACTGAAACCTGGAGCAAAAATGGCCTGGTTTTCTTCCCCGATGTGTGTTTCTACGAATTCATCCCCTGGTCCGAAGTAGAGAAAAATCTGGATGATCCGGATTATGTTCCCCACACCTATCTTATGGATGAACTCCAGGCTGGAACTGATTATGAATTGGTCATATCCAATTTTAAAGGCGGCGCTTTTATGCGTTATCGCGTCGGGGATATTGTGAAATGCCTTTCGCTGTCCAATGAGGCTGATGGTTTAAAAATGCCCCAGTTTGCTTATCTGGACCGGGAACCGGGAATGATAGACATTGCAGGTTTTACCAGGATTTCCGCAGCGACGATCACCGAGGCCCTGAGCCTTTCCCAATTACCCATCAATGACTGGTGTGCAATAAAAGAATTTGATGAAGAAAACCGGGCATTTTTACACCTTTTTGCCGAAGTAAACCCCAATGGCATTCATACAGCATCTGCCCGGGAGATAATAAATGAACATCTGGCCATCTATTTCCGTTACATTGACAGCGACTACAAAGACCTGAAAGCATTGCTGGGTATAGAACCATTGCAGGTGACAATCATGCCGGCCGGAACTATAAAAAGATTTGCGGAGCTTTTTGGGAGAAGACCCCGGAAAATGAATCCCTCCCATTTTGATATGATTGAACTCTTGAAAATATCCCGCGACGGGAATACAGGAGAGTAAAATGGTTTATCTGGAGTTATTCCTGACAGCCTTGCCATTTATAGCTTTGATCAGCTACAGTGTTTTGCTGCTGTTCTTGTGCATATCGCAGAAAGATCGGCTGATCCGTACTTTTATGCTGGCTTTAACGGCAGTAATCCTGTGGACTGCTGCAGCTATTTTTATGTCCCTGGAACTGCCTCCCAGTGTTCTGTTCTGGGATAAAATAATGGTCAGCGGTATGATTGTTACCGTGTTTTTGCTCTATTGCTTCGTTGCCGTTTTTACCGATACCTTCAGCATCAGGCAGACGATCTTATGGGGAACCGGTACAGCAATCTTCGTTGCCTTCAGCCTAATAGGCCTGATCGTGACCGAGGCCGGTGTGATCGCGACACCTGTCCAATTATGGGGCCTGCAGCTGAAAACCATAAAATACCATTACTCACTTGGGTTTATGGCTGCCCCCCTCTATGTTTTTGCCCTGGCCATGATCATCTCCACCCTTTTTAAAGCCGGAAGAAACATCAGATCAA
>JAAYZA010000152.1 GCA_012515055.1 Syntrophomonadaceae bacterium
CCTACGTCAACGCCGTAAACATAAATACCGGGGGTTTGCCTTCCTTCTCCTGCTCCGGTTTGTTGTCAAAATAGATCGGGTCTTCGTTGGCGATCTTATCTAAAACATGTTTATACATTCTTCTTTTCATTTCCGCCATGGTAGTGCGGGATTTATTGAAGGTTTTAGCGTAGGCCACTGCCTCTTCCAGGGTTTTTTCCGCATTTTCGCAGGCCTTCACCACATGGTATTTTTCCAGTTCCTCCGCCCCCAGGCGGTCACCGGTCAAAAGCATCCTCTGCCAGAGATGATAAGGCATGATCCGCCCCATCCATTCCAGCATGGATGGTGACAGCTGTATCCCCAGATTGATTTCCGGCAGACAGAAATATCCCCGGTCGGCCCGCATGAATCGGAAATCACAGGCCCCGGCCAGCATAGCCCCATTGCCGAAGGCATGGCCGGTGATAGCAGCAATGGTAGGTACCGGCGCCATCATCATGGCAGTAAATACTTCCCCATTGCGATACACCCATTTGCTCAGGGTATCCCAATCGCCCTCCTGCATGGTTTTCCCCATCCAGTCCACATCGACTCCCAGGCAGAAAGCTTTGGGATCACTGGATGTGAGCACGATGGCTTTAATTTCTTCATCGGCCAGGATCTCATCATAAATCGCCAGCATGGCTTCGGCCCAGGTGGGATTATGGCGGTTTTCGCCGTCATTCATGATCAAGATTGCCACTGTTTCGTCTTTTTTCCATTCTACTATAGCCATATTTCCTCCTCGATCCTTGTTTATTCCCCGGTTATATTCCCTTTTCACAGGCCATGGGGGGGTCCGGCCTGCTAAAAACTACAGCCAGGTATCGACATATTCCTCCCCGACTTCTGAAATATATTTTTCCGCTGCATCTGGTGTCGGCAGTTCCACCTCCTCAATATCCGTACCGTAATTACATAAGGGGCAAAACATATGGAACCCGTAAAACATCTCCCCTTCGCCCTGGTGGATGGCCCTGATCACACTGATGACCGTCGGGCAGGTTTCTTCCTTCTGGGAAAAATAGGCGGCCGTTTTCAGTGTCCAATTATATTCATTGGATGGTTTTTTACAGGTTGGACAAATTATATTTAACTCCGCCAGCTTATTTTTTCTCAAATCCATCAACCACCATCGCTGCAAAACTTCATTTAAACATTATCGCCGGGAGCAGCAGGGCCCTCCGGACTTTTTCCCTGCTACTATATTTGCTCCCCGACAGCCAGGCGGGCCTCCCGGGATGATTCCATCGACTTATGAGCCGAATCAATGGCTGTGGCCAGATTACTCAGGGTCTCGGTGGGATTGTGGAAACCCAGACCATTGGTCACTGCCACATAATCCAGATACCATTGCGCCTGGCGGTGCAGTTCCATGGCTTCCTGGAGCCGGGCATCATCCACCCCGGCTTCCCGGCTGGCCTTGAGTTCATTGATGGCCCCCACCACTGCCCATCCTGCTGTATCCTGGGTCTCTTTCACCTGGGTCTGGATGGTCTTTACCCGGTCCTGCAGCCACTCAGTGCCATTGCGATGACAATTGGTACAGCTCTCTTCAATATTATTCAACGGGCTTTGCCATTTATGCGAAGAAATCTTTTTATTGCCGATTTTGGTATAGGGCATATGGCAGTCGGCGCAGGATAAACCTGCCGTCTGATGAGTGCTGCCCAGGAAAGTTTCATATTCCGCATGGCGGGGTTTGACCAGACCGGTACCGGCATCGGGATGTGTCCATTCACTGAAACCGGCTTCATCGTAAAAGGCCAGGATATCCCCGGCAGTAGTACCCTTATCCCAGGGGAAAAACACTTCTTTGCCCGGCGGCTGGAAATAATAAGTCACATGGCACTGGGCACAAACCAGTGTACGCATTTCCTGGGTGGGTATTTTGTCGATATCCCGGCCCTGGCGCTCCAGAGCATTGATCAGGGCCGGTCTGCTCAGGCGCAGTTTGGCAGTCGCGGGATCATGGCAATCCAGACAGCCGATAGGTTCCGTTACTTCATCTATTATTTCATCAAAACTCATCAGGAAATAATCGGCACCGTATTTCTCCATCAGCTCCGGCACCTGGGTGGATTTACAGGTGATACAGGAGGCCCCCGCTTTTTTACGGGCCGGATCGATGGCTATTACATCTTCGATGGTATATAAATGCCCCCGGGGCTCATTATACTCGGCAGCAAAACCGAATCCGGCATAAATAGTCCTTAAATATTCCCGGCCTTCAAAATGAGAGGGTTTGGCATCGTTTTCCAGATTGGTCTGATAGGAGTCCCAGTGGACCGGGTAAAAAGGTGCCCAATTAGCGGATACTACTTCCCCCGGGGCTATTTCCCCCACCGGCCCCCCCATTATTTCCTCGTTGTGGCGGTTAAATAAAAATATGCCGGCAACCAGAACAACGACGGCCAGAGGAACAAAAACAATCAAAAGTTTTTTAATCTTATCCGGAGTCAAAACGATCCCTCCTCTTATTTTTTAGGGTGCACTATATTGCGGTGGCAGTGGAAACAATAACTGCCCCCCTCATCGCTGGTATTGCCTGTCATCACCATAATATCGCCGTGACAGCGCATACAGTTTTCCTGTATGACCTGTTTGCTCAGTCCCGTGGTTTTGATTTCCAGTGGAGTGGTATTGGTCACCACCCGGTAGACATCCCGGAGACCGGTGTAAGCAGCAAACACACTCCCGGTGACCAGACCATCAGGGTCATGGCAGTCACCGCAGTTAGCCCCACTGGCATGGGGTGAATGCAAATAGGCTTCCACCTGCTCATCCATGGCATGGCATTGCCCGCAGAAACCTGCTTCCGCCAGTCCCAATGCCGGGATTTTGATCATCAGCATCATTCCAAAACCCATCACAGCTAAAACCAGGAGCCATCGGAATACTTTCATTAGAACGCATCATTCCCTTCACAGGCTCATGCGCCGAAAAATAACCAGATAAAAAATATATTCGCTTTATCCCCTGATTATTCCTTTAAAAATCCTGGTGTATGAACACCGGCGTTCGGCAAACAGATTGGCAGCGGTATTTGTTCATCGCCTTTCCCTTTCATAACCCGGCGGGCCCATAACCCGGCGGGCCTGTGCAGGAAGACCCGCCCCGCAGCAGCTTTCCCGCCCATTTTCTGCCGGGATGGGCAGGAAAAGGACTTGTCAGTTCATAAGTTTACAAGTTAGGATAATAATTAATGAAGATTTTGGGGGAGGAAGTTTTAAGTGAAAATCGGTATCGACATCGATAATACCATTACCTATACAACCGAGATGATCATGAGTTTTGCAGAGGTTTTCGGCCGGCAGCACGGCTTGAACACCGTGGCGGAACCCGGCTTTTATTATCTGGAAGAAGCCCTGGGCTGGGACAAAAAAGCCGCCGATGATTTTTTCGATCAGTTCCTGCCCGAAATATATAAAAATATCCGTCCCAAGGAACTGGCCGCTGAAGTAATGCAGGAATTA
>JAAYZA010000109.1 GCA_012515055.1 Syntrophomonadaceae bacterium
CGCGGCTGGCAGGTGGTTTCCTGGAAAAACTCTAATGAGGCTGCAGATGCTAATAGACAGGCACTTACCACCTCACCAGTCTATATTATCGTACGACGCTAAAAGCCGACAGTAAGACGGGGCTGCTCCTGGCAAGGGGTAACAAAAGGAGGTTGAATTTAATGGAAGCATTTCCCCGGGGGAAGAAAAAGGGACTATTTAAGTTTACTGCAATATCTTTGATACTGGCGTTCATCCTTATGATTTCGCCAGTAGATGCCATGGCTTTATCCATCACTGATTTAGCCTCCCGTCTCAGTACGAAGGAAAAAACTGTAATGGTCTTCATACTGGACAATGATACTTATACTGCCAATGGGGAAATGATCAAGATGGATGTCAGCCCTACCATTGTGGAAAGCCGTACCATGCTGCCCATCAGATATGCGGCCACACCGCTGGGAGCAGATGTGGGCTGGGATGATGCCACCCGCAAAGTCACAGTTTCCCTGGAATCGACGAAATTAGAGCTGTGGATAGGGCAGAGCAATGCGCTGCTCAATGGACAATCCGTTGCCATCGATCCGGATAATGCCAATGTAAAGCCTTTGATCATCAATGACAGGACAATGCTGCCCCTGCGCTTTGTCACGGAAGCTTTGGGCTGTGATGTGGACTGGGATGATGTCAACAGAAAAGTGACCATAACCGGCTCTGGATCAGCCACCAAACCAATACTGCCAGTAAAACCAGTAACTCCGCCGGTGACAATTGAACCGGGATCGATCCTTTCCCCGGATATCAGCATGATAAAGGGCACCTGGGGAATGGAGCAAAAAGGCCAGGCCTACACAGTGGCAGTGACTGAGGCCAACCTGCCCATCGTCCAGCGCACCGGCTGCGGCTACAATGTTTTTGATAAATATGCTTCTGCTGATTCCATCAAGCAAGCAGTTTTGGATATCGAAAAATTGGTTATAGACCAAAGAGTAAAACGGGTCTTTTTAGATGAATTTACTTCTATTTCCAGCGAGGGCCGCACTATTCAGGAATATAGCGAGAGTATGACGATTAATGCCAAGGCCGGAGGCAGCTTCATGGGCTTTGGCGGTTCGGTAAAAACCAATTTTTCCTCCGGTCATACCAGTAAAACTGATCAATATTTTGCTACCCACAGTAGAGTAAAAAAACTTTATGATGTCTATATCACTACCCCAACAGCAGCCAATTTAAAGCCCTATCTTACTACTCAAGCCAGGTACTGGCTGAATGACGCAAATACTTCTCCGGCTGCAGTCTTTGGTGAATTTGGTCATTATGTCCTGGTGGACAGTGTCACCGGGGGGAGATTAGATGTCAATATCACTGCCAATGCCCAGGCCGCCAGCAGTTTTGAGAATTTCTCCGTCGCCGCCAAAGCAGAATTCAATGTCCTGGTGGCCAGTGCCAGTGCCAGTGGTGAATATTCTAAAATCACGAATCGGCAAAGCTATCAAGATAATAGGGAACTGACCTTCTATAAATATGGAGGTGCCCCCATTTATGAAAACCAATTATCGGACCCCCAGGCCATGGCTAATTGGGAAAACTCCCTGCTGGACCAGGGGACTATGGTGGATTTCGGTAATAAAACCAGTGATGCCTTGATCCCCATTTGGGATTTTTGCGATGATAAAGATAGAAAAGATCAGTTGAAGGCGGCATTTGAAAAGCTGAATGCAGCTGAAAAAGCAAAATGGCCTATGAATAAATATGTCACAAATATTGCCTTTGTTTCCGCTGGAGATCAATTTTCAGCCCAGAAGCTATGCCCCCCCAATTACAATTTGATTAATGTCAATTTAAACCATGGGGTGGGCGGAGATTACATTTATTTATGTTATAAATTAGGTGAAAACATTGATGCCGCCTACACAGATTTATTTATGGAGTTTGCAGATAAGGGTGAACCCCGACCCCAGGTTGAACAAGATATGAATCATAATGGTAACTATTTGAAATATACGCGGATTCCTCAAGATTTGACCTCGGGTCTCGATGAAAAACTTGCTTATCAATGGTATATCTATCTGTGGGTTTCCAGAGATAAAAAGCTGCCGCCAATCAAGGAAATTGATGTGGTTACTGGCAGCACCATCGGAACACATCCCGGCTGGCAAAGCGTTTGCTGGCAGAATACCGATGAACCGGCAAATACTAACAAAGGTTCCGTTATTCAATCACCTGTTTATATAATGTTCCGCAGATAAGCTGTTAACCAGGGTGACAAAAGGGGCGGCCCCATGGTTAAAGGGGAATAAGCCCCTTTTTTTTTACTAATGTATTACAAATGTGATAACATGATTACAAATTGGTATACATATCCAGGCAGGAGGTGAAAAGGCAGCAGTCGGTAAAAAAGCTGGGCGGCCAGTTTTTGACGGATTCAAGGGGGAAAGGGGGATTTTTTAATGAGCCGCGATTTTAAGCAAATGTACCGGGATAAATTGTGTACCGCGGAAGAGGCGGTAAGGGCCATAAAAGATGGTTTCTGGGTTGATTATGGTTTTTTCAACGGCAAACCGATACAATGTGACCGGGCGCTGGCTGCTCGTAAGGCAGAGCTGAAAGAGGTATATATTCTTTCTGCTGTTACCTTGCCGCCAGTACCGGAAGTATTGCTGCAAGACCCGGCGGGGGAGGTGTTTACATACAATGATTTTCATTTCAGCCCGCTGAGCCGGATCTTGCAGGAGAAACTGCCCAATGTGTTTTATAATCCCATTTTATACAGTGATTGTGAACGTTACTATGATGATGCCGAAAATGACCCCCAGGTGGTGGGGACACCCCGGCGTAAAGCGTCTATCGTTCAGGCCTGTCCCATGGACGAAAATGGTTATTTCAATTTCGGCCTGCATAATTCTTCAACATTTACATCCATGACTCATACTGAGGTGGTTATTGTTGAAACGAACAGCAAGCTCCCCGTTTGTCTGGGGGGAGAGCGGGAACGCATTCATATATCCCAGGTCACCCATGTTGTGGAGGGGGAAAACCCTGACCTGCTGGAACTGCCGACACCGGAGCCCAGTGAGACCGATAAAAAAATTGCTGCCAATATCATGCCCTATATAACTGATGGCTCCTGTGTGCAATTGGGGATCGGGGGAGTACCCAATGCCATCGGACTGATGATCGCTGATTCAGACCTGCAGGATCTGGGCTGCCATACCGAAATGCTGGTGGATTCCTATGTGGACTTGTGGGAGCGAGGTAAGATGACCGGTATGTGCAAGAACATCGACCGGGGCAAGATGGCCTTTACCTTTGCAGTCGGCAGTAAGCGGCTTTATGATTTCATGCATAATAATCCGGCGGTTGCTTCATACAATGTTGAATATATAAATCATCCCAATATTATTGCCCGCAATGACAAGGTGATCTCCATCAATCAGAGCCTGCAGGTGGATCTGTACAGTCAGGTCAATGCAGAGAGTATGGGTTATAAACAGATTTCGGGTAATGGCGGTATGTGGGATTTTGTCCTGGGCTCATACTGGTCAAAGGGCGGCCGGAGCATAATCTGTCTGCCCTCAACACATACCAAAAAGGATGGCACAATGTTGTCGCGTATTGTGCCGGTATTTGAACCGGGCAGCATTACCACAATACCCCGGCAGATGGTCAATATAGTAGTTACCGAATACGGGGCCGTCTGCCTCAAGGGTGATTCCACCTGGGCCCGGGCGGAGAAACTTATATCCATTGCTCATCCTGATTTTCGTGATCAACTGATCGAAGCTGCCCAGGCGCAAAAAATCTGGCGGCACAGCAATAAAATATCCTGATTAAAATATCCCGGGGCGAAGATGCTGGCAGTAATTTAAGTACTGCCGGCTAAATCTTCCCCCTGCTTTTAAGGAGAAGAAATTTGTATCCTGAAATAGTAATTGATTTTTTCCCAGGAACATTGGTGATGTCAAGTTATCGCCTGTTTTTTCTTCTGGCCGGGATAACGGTAATCCTTACCAGTGTCTTGCTCCTGCGCCGTCTGGGCCTGTCCATCGGTAAAATTACTATTTTACTGATTACCATGATACTGGCTGTGCCAGCGGGGGCCAGATTACTACATCTTTTAACCAATCCGGATATATATGTAAAAGATCCCGCCCGTATCTGGTCATTGGAATTGACCGGATTTGCCCTGATGGGGGGACTGGTTTTGGCAACTGCTGTCGGTATAATTACGGCTCGTTTACTGAAGCTTGATCCCTGGCAGATGGCAGACCATATTGCGCCCGGACTGGGAATAGGTCTGGCGGTGATGAGGGTGGGCTGTTTTCTTAATGGCTGTTGTTTCGGCATGAAGACGAAATTGCCCTGGGCAGTCCATTTTCCTATCGGCAGCATCCCCTATAAATATTACTTAGCAGAATCCCTGGCCCGGGATTCTTTTCTGCCCTTTGCTTTGCTGCAATCTCCCAGGATCCATCCCACCCAGCTCTATGAACTGACGGCGGCACTGCTTATCGCAGTAGTTGCTCTGGTTATGCTCAGGAAGAAGGCTCCGAACGGTGCAGCATTTCTGGTCTCCGCAATTCTTTTTGCCGGATTCCGCTGGTTCAATTCCACCCTCAGGGTGCCGGCAGCAACTCTTGATATAGCCCCCTGGTTCTATCCAATGCTGTATGGGGGGATTATTCTTCTTTCTTTGCTGCTGCTGATATACCAAATTATTAAAAAAAGAGCTGATGAACAGGTAGTGAAATAAAAATATTACCTGAAAGTTTAGCCTGTGCAGCTCTTTTATCAATCTTGGCTGGTTAATTTTTCCGGTATCATCCTGTACAAGGCCGGAGAAATTCGATTTTTCACCGCATTCAGTCCACAGTTCAGCGTAGTTATTTTGGTTAAGAAAAATCTCACATAAGAAAAACGTCGAAATAAAGGTATTTATCGGTTGAGACAGAATATTTTGCTAAAGAGATCTGTTTTACCGAAATATTACCGGAAAATGGAGAAGGGCAAGGGATGTCAAAATAATGGAGGGATGAAATTGAGGAGAAAGAAAGGATTCAAGTTGTCAGCAATGCTGCTTCTGGCGGTTTTTGTCCTGAGTGGCTGCGGGATTCTGGGCGGCGGCACCAGCAACGGCAACACCAAATGGGAATATGAAAAAACCATCAAAAACCCTATAACGGCCATGTGCTTTGACGAAGAAGTGGTACTGGGGAATCTGGAAACTGAAGGTGTGGAAGTGACGATCCCGGCGGGGACTTTTAAAGAACCCACTGAAGTGACATTGGTCAACCCTGACAAAGTACCCAAATATGCCAGTGCGGAAATGACCGCTTTTGGTTCTCCCATCGACATTTCCATTGGTGCCGAGGAAGCCCGTTTACAGGAAATGGTAACCATCAAAATGAAATTTGATCTGGCCAGTCTGGGTGGAGAGGATCTGGAAAGCGGTTCTTTGTACATGGGCTATTTTAATGGCAAGGAATGGCAATACATAAAACCAGTTGTCGATAGGAACAATCAGACCATGACTTTTGCTACCAGTCATTTTTGTCTCTTTGGTCAGACTAAACTGACGGTAGACCAGCGGATCAATAATTATACCAACAATGCTGCCCTGGCTGACTGGGCCCAAAAACAATCCGACGATATCACCAATGCGGCGGCAGAAAAGCTCATAGATCATATGCTCAAAGATAAATTGGGTATCGATGACGAATCCATCAGGGGCAAAGTCCTGGGCAGTCTGCTGAAGGATGATGAATGGGGCGGAATGGTAGAAGGACTGGCTAACGGAGATGTAGTGGATTTCAACAAGAATCTGCAGGTATTAGCTGGTAAAAAGATTGCGGAAAATGTCCCGACATCTTTCCTGTCCAAAGCCCTGGGAGGACTCACTACGGATTTTGGTCTGGAAACAGTGGAAAAAGCATCGGAAGCTGCCGGCTATCTGGCTGAAGGCCGGGTGACAGATGCGGCCAAAATCATTGGTGAACATTTTGCCGACCAGTTCATAATTACCCAGGTGGGAAAAGTTGCAGTTGCTGCCGTGGAAAATAAAATCGCTTCCTGGAAGAATGAAGAAGTGGAAGCAGCCTATCAAGCTTATAAAAATGGGGCCAGCAGCAGGGTGCCCTGGTGGGGCTACCAGGTGGAAAAAGGCAATTTCGAAGATGTCTGGAGTCAGATGGGTGGTGCAGCCCGGCAATTGATGCTGGAGGCTATCAAGGCTCAGGACGAGGCCCGGAAAGACATTGGTATGCCGCCTCTGAGTGCAGCAGAAAAAGATAAAATACGGGAAATTGTTAAAAACGACCTGAGAAAACAATTTGAGCAAAGGGTCAAAACCGATGCAGAAATAGAAAAAGTCAAAGCTGAATATGAAATGATAATGGACATGTACAAGGAAGCAGGATTTATGGAAAAAGGCCGCTGGGGCTGGGATAAATCCTATGATTTGGAGCAGCGCCTGGATTTATTGGTGAATTTTAAGAATAAGGTTTTAAGAGACACAGGCCGGGATTTTATTAAAAAAGGTTATATGCATGGGGAAGACTCTGTGGCCCTGGATGAATTGAAGCTTATGGCCATGGATTGGTTCACTACCCCGGATCCTGTAGAAAGGCAGAAGAAATATGCTGAGTTTATAAAGAATGAATTCGGCATAGATTTATTCCCTAAAGCAGAAGATCTTAATGGCCAATGGTCCTCAGCTACGATGACCATTACCAATTTTGATCTGGGACCACCACCGGAGGAAAGTGAGACACCAGAGCCCAGTGGTGACGGCGATGATTCTGGCTGCGATCTATTCGGCGATCTGGATTTTTATGCCTTGATAACAGCGGCACTGGAAGATGCCAAAGGCAAGCCACGGCCAATCGACCTGGTGTTGCAATTAGGACCTGATGGGAAAGGGACCATGACTTTTTCTTCAGAGGAAGAAGACCAACAGGAGGCTATGGAAGCTGTTTACCAACATGGTACATTATCTGCCAGTATGACTGAAGAGGGGATGCACACTTCTTTTGTGGGGAATGTCAGTGATGCCGACGGGATGATAACCATTGACGGTGAGTTTCTTGTGGGTCTGGGTGAAGATGCCTGGATAGAAGGCACCTGGACAGCGAAGAAATAATCAGTGGCAAGGGCTGAAAGCCTTATGTTTTTGGATAGGGTTTTCCAGCTGTAAGAGTTTTGCGAAGAGGGGGGATGCCCCCTCTTTAGTTCTTCTTATAGGGGGTTTTTTCGGCCTCCAGAGCCCGCAGGAGGGAATAGCACATGATGAGCATTATGAAAGTAAGGGGCAGGGCGGCAGTTATAGACATTCTTTGCAATGCCAGCAGGCCGCCGGAAAATAGCAGGACTGCTGCAGCAGATGATTGGATAATTCCCCAGCCTATTTTGATTCCCGTCGGGGGATCCATATTGCCGCGGGTAGTCATTATGCCCAGTACGAAAGTAGCTGAATCAGCCGAGGTCACGAAAAATATTATTAAAAGAACGATGGACAGCAAGGAAAGTACTGATCCCAGGGACATATGGTTGAAGAGGGCAAATAGTGCTGCGGAATAATCATAGGCAGCTACGGCCGATAAACCGAGATTCTGGGTCAATTCCATGTGTAAAGCTGCCCCGCCGAAAATGCTGAACCAGAGGAAATTGAAAAGGGCGGGGGCTAAAAGCACACCGAAGACGAATTGTCTGATAGTCCTGCCCCGGGAGATTCGGGCGACAAACAATCCGACAAAAGGCGACCAGGCTATCCACCAGGCCCAGTAAAACATGGTCCAGGATTGTACCCAGCCATGGTCCTGAAAGGGGAAGGTCTGCAGGCTCATCTCCAGCAGGCTGCCGGCATAACTTCCCAGTGTACTCAAGAAAATGTTTAAAATAGCCCGGGTGGGCCCCAGCAAGAAAACCACTGCCATCAGGACAAAGGCCAAAAATATATTAAGGATGCTTAATTTAAGTATCCCTTTGTCAATCCCCAGTATACTGGAAATAAGATAGAGGATGGTAGCAACAGCAATGATGAGCAGAATGGCTCCCATTCCATCGGGAAAATTATAAAGCCCCTGTAAACCGCTGCTGATCTGCATGGCTCCCAGACCCAAGGAAGTAGCCACACCAAAAACAGTGGCAAGGACTGCCAGTATATCAATGAGATGACCGGGTGTTCCATAGATTTTATCCCCCAGCAGGGGATAAAAAGCGGAACTGATCAGGGGGGGCAGATTGCGCCGATAGGCAAAATAGGCCAGGGAAAGGCTTATCACTATATAAATAGCCCAGGGCTGCAGTCCCCAGTGAAAAAAGGAATATTTCATAGCAAAAGCGGCGGCCTCACCGGATTCGGGTATGATATGGGCAGGTGGTGCAGCAAAATGGGCCAGGGGTTCAGCAACCCCCCAGAAGACCAGACCGATACCCATGCCGGCAGCAAACAACATGCTGAACCAGGCAAAAAAACCATACTGGGGCTTTTCATCATCCTTACCCAGTTTGATATGGCCATAGGGACTGAAAGCCAGAATAACGCAGAATAACAGAAAAATAAAAGCGGCCAGATGATAAAGCCAGCCGAAATAATCGATTATAAAATCATGCAGGACAGATGACAGGGCATCAATAGAAGGGGGATCAATGATCCCCGCCAGGATAAACAATATAATAATGGCAAAAGAAAAGATTAAAACAGAATTCTTCTTCATTCCAGAACACTCCATGGATCACTACTTTAAGTTAACCTATTTACTACCGTCCGATGAGTCATTAATCACTATTCCACTACCAGGGATTCTATACAAAAGAAGGGGGTCAAGTCAAATCACCGCCCAGTATTCCTCTTTGCTGCTGCTCCGGTGTAATATTACTTATCCTGACAGCCCGGTGTAATTACTCTTATCATGGGAAGCCGGTGTAATTCTATTCTTATCATGGCAGTTCGGTGTCATACTGCTTTTATCATTATAGTCCGCTGTTCTTCTTTACAGTTTTATCGCTTCTTTTAAATCATCCTGGACACTTTCATCGGCCAGGGGCACATGGTCACGATAGGCGGC
>JAAYZA010000148.1 GCA_012515055.1 Syntrophomonadaceae bacterium
CCTGGACCAGGAATTTTATATCACCCATCCTTTGAGCTTCCTCTTCGAAGATGCGGATAAATTCTGTACCGATTACTTTGCGTTTTTGTTCGGGGTCATTAACACCGGCCAATTTGGATAAAAACCTTTCTTTGGCCTCAACAAAAACCAGATTCATTTTTAACTGGTCACGGAAAACTCTTACTACCTCTTCCGGTTCGCCCTTCCTCATCAGCCCCGTGTCTACAAATACCGATACCAGCTGCTCCCCTACTGCCCTATGCACCAGAGTTGCTGCCACAGATGAGTCGACACCGCCGCTCAGGGCACAAAGTATTTTCTGGTCCCCCACCTGGTTTTTTATATCGGTGACCATTTCCTCAATAAAGGAATCCAGATCCCAATCACCTTGCAATGAGGCGATTTTAAACAGGAAGTTTTCCAGAACCTGCTGACCAGCCGCACTGCCTCTTGCCTCGGGACTGAATTGGACCCCATATATTTTCTGACTCAAATGACCGATAGCGGCAATCTGTTTTTCGCCATTTAAAGCCAGGGCTTGAAAACCCCGGGGAACATCTTTAAGTGGTGCAGCGCCGCTGATATTAACTTCTATTTCTCCGGCAAGACCTGTAAATAAGAGGTCCTCACCGGTCACAGTTATTTTTCCCCAGCCATTCTGGACTTCTCCCTTCTTGACAGCCGGATCAAAATGCCCGGCGATAAGCTCCATGCCATAACCATCGGCTAAAATGGGGATCCCCAGAGTAAAAACTCCCGGATCGCAGACCGGCCTGTCTCCTGCTTTCCCACCGGGTCCGCCGGAAAAGATTATGGCCTGGGGGTTTTTGGACTTTATCTCAGCCAGGGTAATATGGCAGGGGACCATTTCGCAGTAAACGGATAACTCTCTTACCCGGCGGGCGATGAGCTGGTTTAAGCTGCCGCCAAAATCCAGTATTAAAACCAGTTCCTTATTCATCCCTATCCTCCTGCTTCTGATGAACTGAAGCTTTCAATTCACAAATGGCCGGATACTCGCGGTACTTTTCCGCATAATCCAGTCCATAGCCAACGATGAAACGATCATCAACAGAAAAACCGCTAAAATCAGCCTTGATGTCGGTTTTGCGGCGGTGGGGTTTATCCAGCATACAACAGATTTTTATACTGGCCGGTTCCCGTTTATGCAATATGGAAGATATGTATTTCACCGTTAAACCGGTGTCGATGATATCTTCCACGATCAAAATATTCCTGCCCTTGATGGAATAGTCCAGGTCTTTTATTATCTTCACTTCACCGGAAGATACGGTTGAAGCGCCATAACTTGATACCGCCATGAAATCAATTTCCAGTGGTGTGTCTATTTCCCTGATCAAATCAGCCATGAACATGAAAGCTCCTTTGAGTATCCCTATGACCAACAGATCACGGCCCCGGTAATCTTCGGCTACCAGCCGGCCCAGTTCCTGCACTTTGGCTTTTATTTCTTCCGCGGTAATTAAAATGTCCACTTCCTGCAGATTCATGCTGTCATCCCTCCTGATAAAACGATTATAGCAACAAGTTAACCTAACAGCAATTGAAGCAGAACAAAATTTAAGGGGCCCCGGAGGGCCCCGTTTTTTTACTTATGGTTTTTCTTGGCCGTAGTATCAGGCGGTTCGATGGGTATCTCTTTATTGAAGTCATAAAATTTAGCTTCGATTTTCAATACCGTTGAGGGTGATTGTTTGTTTGCAGCTGTTAATACAGCTTTTCTCACCATTCTATCCTGATAGTCGATCCACATCTTATATTCAAAACTTTTCCACAGGGTCTCCAGTAGTTTGCTTTCAATTTCAGACTGATGCTCTATTACCAGACAATCTACACCATCCACTTCTTCAAATCCGACTTTTTCCACTGTATCGATTTGTTTAAAGATGAAGTTGGATAAAGGGTTCAACTCGGAAATCAATAATTCTTCGGGACCACTGGTACTGCTTTCTATCACCAGCCATTTGTCAGATAAAGAATCGTAATTATAGATGGTACGGTCCAAATAATAGATGTCAATTTCTGTTTTGACCATCTCCCCCTTTATATGCGTTTTTCCGGC
>JAAYZA010000305.1 GCA_012515055.1 Syntrophomonadaceae bacterium
AACTCTTTTTAGATCGAGAACATAATAGTTAAAACCTTTGTGTGACATAATAAAGTTTTCCCTGGCATTGATGGGCATTTGATCATTCATATGACTCATTTGTATTGCTCCTCCTTTATATATCTCTTTATTTATCTCTTTATTGAGTTTCGGGGACCACCTGATCTGATTCCCGGGAATATGTCTTCATCCTGGAAAAAATCCTCAGCTGCTGAAAAAGGGAATCTGCCCGGGGATAAAACCCGATTTCGTAAGGATTGTGCCAGGTCCGAAAGGAGTGTCTGCGGATGAACACATCCGGTTCAGGAATCAATTTGATATTATAGGGTGTAGCGGGGGGAGAGCCTTCACCGGATAAATAACAGGCCTCATACCAATCCGGCCCCGGCTTGCTCTTTTTTTGCTGCAATCCCCTCAATTGCAGCAAGGCTAAACGGCTGCCCATAGCACTGGCATGGAATTGCGAATGATCTATACGGATCCCATATGAACCTTTATAGACAACTTCATTAATCCAGTCATTAAATCTCATAAAATTTAAAGCAGAGCGGGAAAAACCAGATTCCCACCAGGAACCAATCAGACGAACATAGCTGTCGATCAGCCAGCCCAAAGAAAATTTTTTCTTTTGCTGGTACTCTTCCCTTAAGGCCAGCATTTTTTGATATACCTCCGAGTTATTGGTAGCAATAGCACCTCCTTCAAAATCGATGATTTCCTTGGTAAAACTTAATATTGCATAATCACCACAGATACCCAGCTGTTCTCCTTGCCAGGCGGTGAAAAGGGAATGAGCCAAATCTTCAATGACAACCAGACCATGTTCTCGGGCGATGCTGCAAATCTTTTGAATTTGGGCAGGATTTCCATAGGTATGGACAACATATATAGCACGCGTGTTTGCAGTTATCGCCTTTTTGATCAACTCCGGATCGATATTTAATCCGTTCTCTTCAGCATCAACGGGAATGGGGACGGCATTGGCTGCCTCGACAGTGTACTTTATTACGGGGCAGGTAAAAGCAGGTATAATAATCTCAGCAGGTTTTTCCCAGCCGCAGGCTTTGATGAGAAGGAAAAAAGCATTTCTGGCAAAAGCTGTCACCATAAAATGTTTTAGCGGCATAAGCTGCCCCAATATCTGTTCAAGCTCTTTCACAATCGGCTTTTCTTTCACTCCCATAACCCCCTCTGGCCAATCCTTCATTTAACGTGATTCTTCTGGCCATCAACCAGTAATAATAAGCACCGATCAGGGCCCGTAGCAAAAGCAAGGAAACTGAATAAGTCAGACTAAAAGCGAGTATTTGCGGCTGGGTGCCGTAACTTTTGAATAACAGCAGCATGGCGGCCTGGGAAGTCCCCAATCCAAAAGGAGAAATCGGTATACTTATTACCAGTAGAATAATCGGCACATAAGCAATTAAAGTAATAAACGGGATCTCCATTCCAAAGGCTCTCACCGCCGCGTAAAAAAACAAAATATAGGTGAAATAGTACCCCATGCGGTAGATGGTATTAAGCAGATAGATTTTAAAGGTTGATTCCACAAATGGCTGCGCCAGAGCAGCCTTTCTTATTTTTTTTGCCAGACCGTTGTCGGAGGATTTGATTATCCCAATGGCCAGAACGGTAAAGCAAAGCAACAAAATACAGGCAATAAGCCCCCGGGTCAGCCAGGGCAGATCCATTCCCAACAGGGGATAGCCCCCAACCGCCAGGAGCAGCAGCGCTATTTGGTTGATATAGTTGTAATAGATCATGATGGCAGTACCCCGCCCCAAAGGGATCTGCCTGGTCTCTTTGAGGAAATATACGATACTGCCCAAACCCAGGGTGTAATCAATCACCACGATCAAATAGGAAGCACCCCGGATAGCCATGCTTTCAGCCAGGGTAAACAAATAACCAAAATGTTTCATCAAGGCGCGGAAATTTTGCATGTCCACCAAAAAAGATATATAAATAAAAACCAGTACAGCCGGGATGTAAATCATCAATTGGGCCTGTGCCAGAGCTTTTATCAATGGCTGCGGTTCTATCCGCCAGATTAAATAAACCAGAACAGAACTGCCGATCAACCAGGGAACCGTCCTGGCGATCCAGTTTTTTTTCTTTCCGGTATTTACCTCCTGGTTAATGATTTCATAGCCTGCAATGATTTTATCCAACTTGCTTTTTACCTACCCGTGATTCAATTGCTTTACGTTTGATGCTGTTGGTTTTGATTTCATCAACAAAATCAACCCTGATGGTAACTGGCTCCCCTAAAACCTCT
>JAAYZA010000026.1 GCA_012515055.1 Syntrophomonadaceae bacterium
GCATGGGCTGTAATTGCAAATTTATACCCAGGGGCAATAACTGCTGTGCTATATGCTCTGCTGCCAATTGATGGCCTTCATCACTATTGTAGCTAAGATTCACAACGGGCAGACCCTGGCCATTGGGATAGCCCGCCTCCTCCAGAAGCTGGGCCGCTTTGGCTGGGTCAAAAATATAGCCGGGCATTTCGCTGCTATATCCTTTGATTTCCGGCGGGATTATTGCTTTATTGGTACGATAGCCATCAGCAAAAACATCCTCGACTATTTGACTGCGGTCGATTCCGTAGTTTATAGCCCGGCGCAGCATATAATCCCCCGCGAAAGGTTCTTTATTCATATTCAGCCCCAGGGCGTATATTTCCAGCAATGGTTCTTCGATAAACCTTTTTTTAAGCTGCTGATCAGCCTTGATGTTTTTTATCTCTGCCAGGGGCACCGCATTTAAATAATCCAGATCACCCTTTAAATAATCCTGCCAGGCAGTTTCTTCATCTTCAAAAACTACAAATTCCAGAGCCGGGATAACAGGTGACCCCCGGTGATAATTGGGGTTAGCGGTCAATAATATTTTTTTATTATCCTGATTGTTTTGCAGAATAAAAGGTCCGGTGCCAGAGGGCAGCCCTTCCTTTTCCTGACCGGCATCATAAACCCAGAAAATTGGATTGCAAAGCATATACAGGAAAGCAGAATTGGGCTGGGCAAAGGAGATTTTGAGGGTCAAATCATCGACTGCTTCAATTCCAACAGGACTGTGGCCGTCATTGAGTCTCTCCTGGGCTCCCTGGACGGAAAAAAACAACCCTGTGGCACTCTCATCTTTATTGTTTAAAAAACTCTTTTCCCAGGCTTCCTTTACCTTTGATGCAGTAACTGGCTGCTGATTATGAAATACTATGCTTTTTTTGAGTTTTATTGTCATGGTTTTGCCGTCTCTGGAATATTGCCAGCTTTTAGCCAGCAATGGCTTAATATTGCTGCTTTTCTCGTCGAAATAAACCAAACCCTCGTACATTGCCGATGCCAGCAGTTTTTCACCCTGCTGAGTAATTGAAGCAGGATCTAAAACTTCTACGGTTCCTGCCAGACCGGCTTTAAAAACCCGGGAATCAAAACTGGCGGTATATACAGCAGTATTATAGGTATAAACAAGAATGGCAATGAGAATCAGCAGCCCCGCAATGGAAGCGGTCAATGCGATCTTGCGAAATGTGAGATACATTCCAACACCTCCCTAATTATAACTTTCCCTTTAAGTTATATTAGACAGGCGTAGAATATATTCCATATGCAGCCTGGGAGATGTGGGGAACAGTCCAGGCCGCAAAACCATTCTACTTATAAATGGTAAGATATGCTTCGTAATTTTTTATTACGTTTTTTGTATAATTCTTGGTTTCCTGATAGGGGATCTGGTCGATTTGCTCATAGCTTCCGTCCCAGGCACCATCAATGATCCATTGTCCTACCTGCCCCCTGCCGGCATTATATGCCGCAATGACAACGGGAAGCTGTCCTTCAAACTGTTTACCGAGACTGTTTAAATACCAGCAGCCAAATTGTATATTGATATCTGGCTCATGGAGCATTTCCGGGCTGAAACCCTCCATTCCCTTTTGCTCAGCGATCCAGGCACCGGTTGTCGGCATGATCTGCATAAGCCCTTTAGCACCCAGCGGCGATACTGCCGTTGTTTGGTATTTGCTCTCTGCTCTGATGATAGCAAAAACCAAGTAGGGATCGACATTATTCTCCAGGGCAGTATCGATGATCAGATCCCGGTGAGGCTGCGGATAAAATACTGTTATCCATTTGGGAAAGGTAATAACAATGAGCAGAAAGACCAGTATGAATAACCAGATAATTTTTATAAGCCTTTTCCTAGTTATTAATAACAAGTCAAAAACCCCCAGCAATAAGCTATTTAATCTATATGCGGGCTAAGTCTGCATTCTTTCAATGTAATTTTTGGTTGCTGCTTCATTTGTTGCTTCAATACTGTGGCGATTATCAATGACAACATCGGCCAGCCGCGCTTTTTCATCCAGATCCATCTGCGCTTCGATTCTTTTTATGGCATCTTCCCGGCTTATGCCGTCACGTTGCATTAACCTTTCCATCTGGGTTTCACGATCTACCCAAACCACCCAAACCTCATCACAGATTCTTTCAGCATGGGTCTCGTAAAGCAAGGGGATTTCCATAACCACTACCGCTTCAGGTTTTTCCTTCCTTAGAAGCCGCAGATCTTCTTTGTATCTTTCTGCAATCCGCCAATGGGTAATTTGATTCAACTCCCGCAATTTGTCCGGGTCATTGAAAACGATTTGTCCCAGGCGGTCCCTGTTGATGGTTTCATCAGGGTTCAAGATCTCCGTGCCGAAAATCTTGACGATATCCTTCCAGGCTGGCTTGTAAGGTTTCATGATATTATGTGCCAGCTCATCGGAGTCAATGATAATCGCCCCCAGATCCAGCAGTGTCCTGGTTACCGTGCTTTTGCCACTGGCAATGCCCCCCGTTAAGCCAATAATTTTCATTCCGCTCACCGACCTAAATAAATTCTAGAACACCGATCGTTATAAATATAAAGCCGGGAAAAAATGATGCAATACTGCGTATTGCCTCATTATGAATATATTTTCCAAGTTCAATGCCACTACTTACTAATATAAATTTTAACACACCAACTGTAAGGGCTGTAAACAAAATATTATAGCCCGCCATGGCAATTCCCACTCCAGCCCCCATGGCATCAACTGCCAGGGCCAAACCCAAAAAGAAGGCTTCTTTGCGGCTGATCTCCCCTGAAGCGTCCATGTCCGCTGCTGCCGAATCTTTTAAGATATTGATAACAATCCCCAGTGGCCGGAGATTCAATGTCATCAAGGGATGATCTTCTTCTGCCGGCAGATTATGCAATAGATCCCGCAAGGCTTTAAACAGGAAAATAACGCCCATTACAAACAATAATAAGGAACCAGCCTTGCCCGCACTTCCCTCCGGCAAAACAGCCGCAATCCCGCGGCCCAGCAGCATCGAAAGGCACACGGCCAATGCAGAAGCAGCGGCAATCATCAGCAAAGGGATTAAAGTGATACGGATTTTATTAATACCATAAGCCAGTCCGGCAATAAAACCATCTGCACTAACCGCCAGAGAGAAGAAAATTATCGATAATAGCTGCAAAACATTTCCCTATCCTTTATCGGTAGTTATATACCTAATATATGGATAGTTCTGTTGTTGTGTGAACGCCGCCGACCGCTAAAAATATCTTATTTCTGGCATTGGACACAAAAATGGCTGCCCCGGCCCCCGATGGTTTGTTTATATATAATTTCCCCGCACCGGGTACATTGTTCTTTTTCCCGGCCATATACCTGCAGATATTTTTGAAAACTCCCCTCCTGGTTAAAACCATTGCGATAGTCCCGAAACGTGGTGCCCTGTGCATCGATGCTTTTATTCAGTACCTGTTTGATGGCCCCGCATAAACTATCGATTTCAGCGGCAGTCAACGAACCTGCAGCACGATCCGGTCTGATCCCTGCCCTGAATAAAGACTCATCAGCATAAATATTGCCGATACCGCTTATTAGATTCTGGTTGAGCAATAAACTTTTTATGGCGATCTTCCGCTGACGGGTTATTTTATTCAGGTAAGCAGGATTAAACTCCTCTGTCAGTGGTTCTGTCCCCAGACGCCCCAAAAACTCCTGGGGGTCATTGAGCAGATAGATGCCCCCAAAACGCCGCGGATCTTCGAAGACCAACTTTTTTCCATTGCTCAGATAGATTTCAGCATGAACATGTTTAGCTGCCTCTGCGCTGGTTTCGTCGAGTTGATAAAATCTGCCGCTCATACCCAGATGGATTATTATATTACGATCCCTGTCTAAGACCAACCACAGGTATTTTCCCCGCCGGGCAATTTCCCCGATGCTTTTATTCTGCAGCTGCCCCAAGGGAAAATCCCGCCGGCGGATAATATCTTCGCGGTTTAATTTAATTTTATCTATTTTTGCGCCCTGATTGGCCATAAGTGTTCTTTTAATAGTTTCTATTTCCGGTAACTCTGGCAAAAAAATTCTCCCTTCACCTTAAAAATAGTTCCGACTGTTTCACCCAGGGCTGCATATCATACCAATTGCTGCCATACTTTATCGAGACCTCCAGGGGTACGATTAAACGGTAGCAATTCTCCATCTTATCTTTGAGCAGATCGATGACCTGTTCCAGTTCTTCCGCCGGCACCTCCAGCACCAGTTCATCATGTACCTGCAATAATATTTCCGCCCTTAAATCCTGTTGTTTTAATTGTTCGTAAACCCCCAGCATTGCCAGTTTAATAATATCGGCCGATGAACCCTGGATGGGTGTGTTCAAAGCCATACGCACTGCAAAAGACTGTACCATTTTGTTCCTGGCATTCAGATCCGGCAAATAACGCCGTCGGTGCAGTATGGTTTCCACATAACCGGCGGTTTTGCCGAATTCGACTACATCATGCATATACTGCCTGACGCCAGGATAACTATCCAGATAGTTGTCGATATAGCGACGCGCTTCCTGGCGTGATACTCCGGTATCCCGGGCCAGGCCAAAATCGCTGATACCGTAGATGATTCCGAAGTTTACTGCCTTGGCCCGATCACGCAGCGTGCCATCAATTTCATCCAGAGGAACTTTAAAAATCTCCGCCGCCGTACGGGTATGGATATCGATTCCCTGCAGGAAGGTGTCAATTAGATTTTGGTCCTTGCTGATATGAGCCAGGGTTCTTAAATCGATCTGGGAATAATCGGCGGAAACCAAATAATATTTCTTGTTTCTAACCGTAAAGGCTTTGCGTATGCGACGGCCTTCCTCTACTCTGACCGGGATATTTTGTAAATTTGGTTCCACGCTGCTTAATCTTCCCGTGGAAGTCTGAGCCTGTTTAAATATAGTGTGTATCCGCCCGGTATCAGGATGAATCAATTCCTGCAATGCGTCCACATAAGTAGATTTTAGTTTGGTCAGCTGCCGGTAATCCATGA
>JAAYZA010000223.1 GCA_012515055.1 Syntrophomonadaceae bacterium
AAGAAGCGGGGGCGGAAGATTAGCTTGTGTTTTGTCTATTAAACTGCTATAATTTTTTTGCAGTTTGCACTGTTCTTTAATAAATTGATCAATTTATTATACAGGAATACCGAAAAGAGGTGAAATGATGAAGGAGAATATCCACCCACAGTATTACCGTGCCACAGCCCGTTGTGCGTGTGGAAACGAATTTGAGGTTGGTTCTACCCGGGAAAGTATAAGGATAGAAATTTGTTCCAAATGCCATCCATTTTTTACTGGCAACCGGGGGAAAATAGTAGATACCACCGGTCGGGTCGAGAAGTTTAAGAAGAAGTACGGGATGAATTAATATTGTAGCAGGGCAATTGTCTCTGCTATTTTTCTTGGCGGCAGTACTGGCAAGGAAATAAGGTGAAAAAATGGAAAAAGATTTTCAATATGGCGGAATGGCTGTTATAGAAGGGGTCATGATGCGGGGCCGGGATAAAGCCGCAGTAGCAGTACGGGGGGCAGATGGCAGCATTCATATTGAGCAGGAAGCTGTCAATGATCATGGGGCCCGGTTTCCTTTTCTTAAATGGCCTTTTATAAGGGGAACCTTTGTATTGATCGATTCTCTGGCCCTGGGCATAAAAATGCTGAATAAATCGGCTAATATGTCAGTAGAAGATGAGGAAGAGGAATTATCTGCTCTGGAAATGCTGCTGACGGGTTTATTTGCTTTGGGACTGGCCCTCCTTTTGTTCGTCATCCTGCCAACAGCCATTGTCCATTATACAGCGGCTTATATTGGGGGAGTGCTGGAACAAAACCTGGTGGAAGGTGTTATCCGGGTCAGCTTCTTCCTCTTGTATGTATATCTGATCTCCAAAATGGAGGAAATTGATCGGGTTTTTATGTATCATGGAGCCGAACACAAAGCCATTTTCACTCTGGAAGCCGGGGAGGAACTGACCGTTGAAAACAGTCGCAAGTATACCACCGCCCATCCCCGCTGCGGGACAAGTTTTCTGCTGACGGTCATGGTTATTTCCATTGTGGTTTTTGCCCTTCTCGGTGAAGGGACATTGTTTTACCGTATTTGGTCGCGTCTGGCGGTATTACCGATAGTGGCCGGATTGGGATACGAGTTTATCAAATTCAGCGGCAATTGCTATGATAAGAAATGGGCTCGGATCATTATGGCCCCGGGACTATGGCTGCAGAAACTGACCACCCGGGAACCTGATGACACCCAACTGGAAGTGGCACTGGCAGCTTTAAAGGCCGTGTTGCCTGCTGCTGAATCGGTGGAGGAAGAAAAGCCGGTGGATACTGCCCGGGGGATAAGCTGGGCAGGTGTTAATTAAGCCGTTATTATTAGAGGGGGTTACTTGAACCGATGCTGGAGAAATTACAGAGTCTGGAAGATAAATATAATGAATTGACGGAATTACTCAGCACGCCGGAAGTAATCAATGATCAGGGCCGATTTCAAAAATACGCCAAGGCCCATGCTGATTTGAATGATATTGTAGCAGCATATATCGAGTACAAAAAAGTTTTGCAGCAAACTCAGGATATCCGGCAGATGCTGGAAGAGAATGATGATGAAGAGTTCCGGCAGATGCTGGTAGAGGAAGCGGAAGAGCTGCGGGTGAAAAAAGAAGATCTGGAGCAGCAATTGAAAATCCTTTTGCTGCCCAAGGATCCCAATGATGAGAAAAGTGTCATAATGGAGATCAGGGCGGGGACAGGCGGGGAAGAGGCCGCCTTGTTTGCCCAGGATCTGTTCAGAATGTACAGCCGTTATGCCGAAATAAACGGTTGGAAGATAGATATAATGGATTCCAATTATACCGATATCGGCGGTATCAAGGAAATAATATTTGTAATCGACGGTCACGGAGTATATAGCAAACTGAAATACGAATCCGGTGTACATCGGGTGCAAAGGATACCCACAACGGAATCAGGCGGACGCATACATACTTCTGCTGCCACAGTGGCGGTTTTGCCGGAGGCTGAGGAAGTAGAAGTGGAAATAGACCCCAATGATTTGCGCATTGATGTTTATTGTTCCAGCGGTCCCGGGGGGCAATCGGTCAACACTACCCAATCGGCAGTGAGGATCACCCATGTGCCAACGGGGATCGTGGTTACCTGCCAGGACGAAAAATCCCAGCACAAGAATAAGGCCCAGGCTTTAAGGGTCCTGCGGGCACGCTTAAAAGAAGTTATTGAGGAAGAAAAAAATGCTGAATTGGCTGGTACGCGCAAAAGCCAGGTAGGTTCCGGTGACCGCAGTGAAAGGATCAGAACCTATAATTTCCCCCAGGGTCGGGTGAGCGACCACCGGATCAATCTCACCTTGCATAAGCTGGAAATGGTCCTGGAGGGACAATTGGAGGAAATAATCGATGCCCTGATAACCCATTTTCAGGCGGAGTTGATGAAACAGGTGGATTAATTGCAGGATAATTGGAACATCTTAGCAT
>JAAYZA010000409.1 GCA_012515055.1 Syntrophomonadaceae bacterium
ATTTAAAGCTGATTCCCGGCGTAAAATGGCAATTTAATTACCTTTATACCGCTGACCTGGATTATATGGTCACCCTGGATAGTCACCGGGCATTGCTGGAAGTAATCAGTAAAATACTGGGGGTTAAAGTAATGAATGTTTATCAGCAGGAAAATATGACCAGCATGGCAGGCTATAGTCCGGTAATTATGCATAAAGGTCAGCAAAGTGCCATGAGCGATGAAATCTATAATTTCCAGGTAGCGATTCGCAACTGCAGCGCAGATAAAAAAACTTATATTTACATTGGTTCCCCTTTAATACTGGATGATTATTAGTTGAGCAGCAAAGACGGAAAGGAGGTATGTGTGTGAATATGATAATCAATGGAAAAAAAGAATTAAAAGGCCAGATTGAAGTCAGCACATCCAAAAATGCTTGTTTACCGATACTGGCCGCTTCCCTGCTGAGTGATGAACCTGTAATTATCAATAATTTACCCGCCATCGATGATGTAGACGTCATCATTGAATTGATTCGCCAGCTGGGCGTAAATGTAAAAATGCATAAAAGAACCCTGGAATTGAGCGGCAAACCAGAGCAGGCCGCACCGCCATATGAACTGGTCAGAAGGATCAGGGCCTCCTTTTTAGTCATGGGCCCCCTCCTGGCCAGAAAAGAAAGTGTTCGTATATCGTTTCCGGGAGGATGTGCCATTGGTAACCGTCCCATCGATTTACATCTGAAGGGATTACAAGTTTTAGGTGCCCAGATAAAACAGCTGGGCGGAGACATAATAGCCCAGGGCAAGCTTAAAGGAGGCCATGTATATCTGGATTATCCCAGTGTCGGCGCCACGGAGAATCTGGTTATGGCGGCATCACTGGCCGCCGGAACAACCTATATTGAAAATGCCGCACTGGAACCTGAAATCGTTGACCTGGCCAATTTTATAAACAGTATGGGGGGTAATATCACCGGTGCGGGCACCAATATCATTAAAATCACCGGGGTCAAAAAACTTCATGGCAGTAATTATACTCCTATTCCCGACCGGATAGAAGCGGGGACATTCATGGCAGCAGCTGCTGCCAGCCGCGGTGATGTGACAATAACCAATATTGTTCCGGAACACCTTAAAGCAATAAGTGCCAAATTGATTGAAAGCGGTGCCGAAGTCATCGAAACAGGAAATCATATCAGGGTCAAAGGTCCTCATAAAATCAAGCCCCTATATATTAAAACATTGCCTTACCCGGGGTTTCCTACCGACATGCAGGCCCAGTTCATGGCTTACCTGAGCAATGCCGAAGGCAGTTCCATTATTACAGAATCAGTATTTGAAAATCGCTTCATGCATGTTCAGGAACTATGCAGATTGGGTGCCAGCATAAAAATCGAAGGCCGGACAGCAGTTATAAAAGGTGTTAAAAGATTGGAGGGCGCCATTGTGAAAGCCACTGATCTTAGAGCTGGTGCCGCCCTATGTATTGCCGCTTTGATGGCACAAGGAACTACCATAATAACTGAAAGCGAGCATATTGACCGCGGTTACGAAAATTTGGTGGAAAAACTAAATTCCCTGGGGGCGGAAATCATCAGAAAGGAAACAAAACGCTGTATTACAGTTTAACACTATGGGCCTGTTACGTCCCAATAGAATATATCATTACCGACCTGATTGAAATATTAAGGATAAATGCGATTGACCGACAGGTATTGTTATCATTTTAAAAATTGCGGGGGCATAAGAATGTTTAAGGACGAAAACAGCCCGCAATGTTTTAAATATTATCTGGGATGGCATTATATTGACATAATTAGTTGGACCCGGAAAACGCGGGGTGAGTAATAGTGAAAATTCAGGGTTTGGTGCTGGCCGCCGGTTTGTCCACCAGATGCGGAACCAATAAACTGCTTATACCGGCGGAGGGTTCTGCCATTATAGAAAGAACTGTCAGGACCCTTATAAAAGCCAATCTGGCGGGTATAACGGTGGTTCTGGGCAGCTGCAGCGAAGAAATAAAAAAAGCGCTTAAGGGTTATTCGCTGCAGTTTATTTACAATCCCGATTATAAAGATGGTATGAGTACCTCACTGCAGGCAGGCATTAATGCAATAAGTCAGGATCCTGGTATTGATGCGGTACTGATAATGCTGGGTGATATGCCCCTGATAAGGGACAATACGGTCAAAGATTTAATGACTGCCTATCGAACCAAAAGACCTGTTATCGTTGTCCCTCGCTGCCAGGGCCAACCGGGGCATCCCGTAATATTTGACCGAGCAGTTTTCGCAGCTGTTGATTCTATCCGTGGCGATCGGGGCGCCCGGGAAATTATAAACTGCCGGGCTGAACAGGTTTTATTTATTGATAGTAATGATCCCGGGATTTTAATCGATCTGGATACCCGGGAAGCCATCAATAAATATTTTCCAGCAACATAAAAGGAACACACAAAAAAAGGAGCCCACCACATGTATCATGATTATGTCCTTATTAAAGGGGCGGGTGATTTAGCCAGCGGAGTTGCCTGTACCCTGTTCAGAGCTGGTTATCGGGTGCTTCTTACTGAAATTGAACAGCCTACATGTGTGAGGCGGAAAGTTTCCTTCGCGGCAGCAATATATGACGAAGAAATAACTATTGCAGGGGTAACCGGACAGAAGGCAGACAGATGGGAAGATGCTTTAAGCCTGATTAATAATGATAAAATTGCCGTTATGATCGATCCCTGGCAGCAGGTCAAAGGCAGATTTATTCCCGCGGTTTTTATCGATGCCATCCTGGCCAAAAAGAACACTGGTACTGAAATACAAGACGGCGAATTAGTCATTGCCCTGGGCCCCGGGTTTGAAGCCGGACAGGATGCACATGTGGTTATCGAAACCAAAAGAGGTGCATCACTGGGGAGAAAAATATATTCAGGTCAGGCAGTGGAGGACACAGGGGTCCCCGGCGAGATCGGGGGTTATACCAGTGAAAGAGTGATAAGGGCAGCGGCAGCCGGCACATTCCGGGCCTTGCTGGAAATCGGTGATTATGTCGATAGGGGTGATATAGTGGGCTTCATCAATAACCAGGAGGTGAAAGCCAGTATCAGTGGTGTTATACGGGGTTTGCTATATTCTGGTTTAGAAGTATCCCCAGGAGCCAAATTAGGTGATATACACCCCGAAAAGAACCAATTGGTTTGCAGCCGGGTTACAGATAAATCTTTGATCATTGGCCGGAGTGTGCTGCAAGTAATTGAAAATTCACAGTAAAAGCAGGTTTAAAACTGCTCAAGCAGGAATTAACTTAAATAATCCCGGTGGATGAAGATAAATTCATAAAAAGAAATGCGGCAGATAATCGGGGAGGGCAGGATATGAAGCTACAAACCGTGGCTGTTCATGATGCAGTGGGGAAAATGATCTGTCATGATATAACAAGGATCGTCAAAGGTGAATTCAAGGGGGCAATTTTTAGAAAAGGGCATATTGTACAGCCGGAAGATATTCCGGTGTTGTTGAAAATCGGTAAAGACAATCTATATATAATGGAACTGGATGCCGGCGATGTACATGAAGACATTGCCGGGTTACGTCTGGGAAATGCGGTGGGGGGAGAAGGGACATACCGGCGGGGTCCCGTGGAAGGCAAAGTATCCATTTATGCGGAATTTGATGGTTTGCTGAAAATCAACCTGCCCGCACTGGAGGCTGTCAATGATTTGCCGGATGTTGTACTATCGACACTACATAATAATACCAGGGTGAAAAAAGACCAGCTTCTGGCGGGGACCAAGGTAATACCACTGGTTATAGGGGAGGAAACCGTTGCTGCGGCGGAAGAAATATGCCAGGCAGCAGAATGGATAATGAAAGTGCTGCCCTTCAAATCCCGGCAGGCCGGGGTAATTATTACTGGTAACGAAGTATACAAGCAGCGTATACGAGATAGCTTCGGGCCAGTGATAAAAGAAAAACTTCAGGCCCTGGGTCAGGGAATTTTGAGGATGGATTATGCGCCGGATGACAGTGCCGAGATCAGCTCTAAAATTAAAAGGATGATGGCAGATGGTGCCGATCTGATCATAGTCACCGGCGGAATGTCGGTGGACCCGGAAGATGTCACACCCCGGGCGATAGAATTATCCGGGGCGGAAGTGATCAAATATGGCGCACCAGTTTTCCCCGGAGCAATGTTCATGCTGGCTTATTCTGGAGATATTCCCATCATGGGAGTGCCAGCCTGCAGTATGTTTTTCCGGGCTACTATTGTTGATATAATCCTGCCCAGATTACTGGCGGGGGAAAGATTGAACAGGAAAGATATTACACTGCTGGGGCAGGGAGGACTATGCCAGGGATGCGAAACCTGTCGTTTTCCCAATTGTACTTTCGGCACCGGCGGCTAAAAGTCGGAAAGAAGAGGATGACAATGGATAAGTTTCTGGAAGGAAAAGTGATCATTACGATTTTTGATCAGCATGATCTGACATCAGATATGGTCGGCGCTAAAGTATTGTATAAGCAGGAAAAAGGCCTGGACATTGGCCTTCCCTGGCTGGAAGGCCAGCTGGAGGAAGCCGCCCGCCGCAGTCTTTTATCCGGTGCTTTTACCATCACCAGGTTTATTAATGAAAAAGAACCGGAGCAGCAAGTTGCCGTTATGCTGGAACCATGTTTGCCCCCGGAAAAATTGGTTATCATGGGCGGGGGCCATGTCGCGCAAGCATTGACTATAATGGCGAAAATGATCGGTTTTCATGTTGTGGTTTTGGATGACCGGCCCGATTTTGTCACTGCCCAGCGCCTTCCGGAGGCGGACCAGATTATCATAGAGTCTTATGAAAAGGCAGAGGAAGTAATTGATTTCAAACAGATAAGTCATGTGGTCATTGTTACCCAGGGTCATCATCATGATTGGGTATCTCTGCGTCAGGCAATTAAATATCCCCTGAGTTATCTGGGGGTCATTGGCAGCACAAAGAAAATTGAGACGATGCAGAGAAAACTGCGGGAAGAAAACTGGGGACAGTCTGCCATAGACAGTGTCTACATGCCCATCGGACTGGATATAGGAGCCAGGACACCGGAGGAAATAGCTATAAGTATCGCCGCGGAACTGATAAAAATCCGTCACGGCGGCAGCGCAGCTTCCATGTCAGGAAACAAAAACCCGGGCCGGGCAGCAGAGGAAAGAAATGACCAATCAAACCTGATAAAAAAAGCCGTTAGTATGGCCAGGGAGGGTATACCAGGGGCAGTGGCCACCATCATTGCCGCCCAGGGTTCGACCCCCCGCAAAGCAGGTTCCCGCATGATCATCAAGGAAGATGGCGGCATTTATGGCACCATTG
>JAAYZA010000272.1 GCA_012515055.1 Syntrophomonadaceae bacterium
GTCGGCGTACGTTAAGTACGCCTCAATCGCATTATTTCCGGGTTGCCTCGTTCTTGACCATTTTAATTCGTTCTGTAGAGGATTAAAATGGCCAATAACTTTTCGTTAACCCGGAAAAATGCTCAGTCGGCGTACGTTAAGTACACCTCAATCGCATTATTTCCGGGTTACCTCGTTCTTGACCATTTGTCCGCAGGCCCGGCCTCACCTCACTCCTTACGCCTCTCGCCTCACGCCTCACGGTTTTCCACTTTCCCCTACCCAACTATCCAACTACCCATACTTCCTCATTTCCCTTAAAACCCGTCCCATCACATCCAGATGCCCTTCAAAGAAGATGGCCTGTCCTTTTACATCGGAGTATTCCAGGGAAATCAATTTAATAAAAGTGAAACCGATGCTTTCAAGTTCAGCCTGACTGGTTTCACGAAGGATTTTTATCTGCTCATCACTGACTTTACTGGCTTTGCAATAAATATTTTTATCTTTGGCATTGGTCATGACGGTAGCAACAAGAGTACGCATGATAAGAATTCACTCCCGAATATTAATATTTGATTCCATTGCTTAGTCTAACCGCAGTTATGGAAGAATAAAAGGGAAAAATATGATATGGGTAGTTGAAAAGACCGGTTTCGATAAATAAATTATGCAATATTTGCGGTAAAAAGGGCTCTGATGTTGTACTTAGAATCTTTTAAATAGTATTATTAATAGAATGTTAGATATTTTTTGAGAAAGGAGGGAGAGACATGTCTTTCCAAAACTTACTATTAGAACAGAAAAATCGAATGGCAATTCTATTTATCAATCGACCTCAGGCTTTAAATGCACTCAATAATGATACACTGCAGGAAATAAATGCAGCAATTCAGCAGATTGCTGCTGATGACAGTATAGAATTATTGATAATAACCGGTGCGGGTGACAAAGCTTTTGTTGCCGGTGCAGATATTGCTTTCATGCAAAATCTGAACGCCATTCAAGGCAGGGAATTTGGTGCTCTGGGACAAAAAGCCTTTATGGCTGTCGAGGCTCTGGAAAAGCCGGTTATTGCTGCTGTTAATGGTTTTGCACTGGGGGGTGGCTGTGAACTGGCCATGTGCTGTGATTTCCGTATTGCATCTACCCGGGCGAAATTTGGTCAGCCGGAAGTGGGACTGGGGATAACACCAGGTTTCGGCGGCACCCAGCGTTTGCCCCGTCTGGTGGGGGAAGGAATGGCTAAACAGTTGTTATTTACTGCCGATGTTATCAATGCTGCTGAAGCTTTGCGCATCGGTCTGGTTAACCAGGTTGTTGAACCGGAGGAACTTATGTCAACTGCCCAGGCTATTGGCGAACGCATTCTGAGCAAAGGACAGATTGCTGTAAGATTGACCAAAGCGGCAGTTAACAATGGGCTGCAAACAGATATTAATTCTGCCATGAGTATTGAAGCAGATGCTTTTGGGCTGTGCTTTTCGACTGCCGACCAAAAAGAAGGCATGCAGGCTTTTCTGGAGAAAAGAAAGGCAGAATTCAAGAACCAATAACTATAGTTATTATGGGGGTAATAGCAATTAGTTTTTTGGCAACACACAACTAAATCAATAAAACAGGAATTTATAACAATAATTGTTGGGAGGTTAAATCAATGACAAGAGAAGTGGTATTAATAGGCGGATGCCGTACCCCGGTAGGGACCTTTAATGGTACCTTACAGGACGAGCCGGTGGTAAACCTTGGTGCAGTGGTAATGGAAGAAGCCTTAAAAAGA
>JAAYZA010000405.1 GCA_012515055.1 Syntrophomonadaceae bacterium
TAATGGCATTTTAGAGGGTTTTTACAAATTAAGCGGAAGTTAATATAATGATCGTTTGATTTGCCAGAGATGTTTATGGCTGATATATCTGCCTCAGCTGCTGATTTTAAATGTCTTCTGGAAATGATTTTGTGCTAGGGTAATTTCAGCGGGGCAAGCATAAGCCATTGAATTAGTATCCGGGCAGTTTGAAGCAAATGTGAACGGCGGAGGAGGGGAAACATGAACAATAATCTAAAACGCATCATGTGGTACATTATTTATATTGCTGTCTTTGGTTTTCTGATTGTTGCGGCGGGAAATTTAGACCGACACTTCATGAATATTTATCGTACAACTTACCAAACACCATATTTATGGCTCTTCCTGGTCCAATTTGTATTCCCCTTTATGGTCGGCCTGGGGCTGGCTTTACCCCAATTTATCGTGAAATGCCGTCAAAAAGGCTTCTGGAAGGTTGATTGGATCGTATTTTTAACGGTATCTCTGCCAACTTTTATTGTTGCTGTAACTCCAGCAGCATTTTTTTCACTGGTTCATTTTATAGTACCGGAAACCGGATCAATACCAATTCCGGGGCTCATTTCTTTTATTGGGACCTACCCGGCTTTGAATAAAGCGGCGGGAGTGATGTCAGGTTTCTTTCTGCTGACATCATTGGTCAAAGCACAGAATCATAATATTTAAGACCTGCAAAGATACAGTGAAAATAATTATTGCTATGTTCCTTTCTGTTTTAATGGAAGCTGATTCAGGATTATAGTATAATAATAGCAGAATAATGATAGCGGAGGGTAATTATGATTATTAAATCTTCAACAAGTCTGCGCAATGATTATACCAGCATTTCAGCACTGGCACATGAAAAACAGGAACCGATCTATATTACCAAGAACGGTGAAGGAGATCTTGTGGTAATGAGCATTGAAGCATTTGAAAAGCGAGAAGAAATTATAAAATTACGCGCAATGATGGAAATTGCCGAGAAATCAAGAATTGCTGGTGAGTCCTCTTTAACGATTGCACAATCAAGACAGCGGTTGGAGGAACTTTATGAGCGAAATAAGGTATGAGTTGAAGATATTAAAGCCTGCCCAGCTTGAATTGGAGGAAATTGCTCTGATTCACATGGAACTTGTGGGAGTAGAATCTGCGCGGAAAATAACCGACCGAATATATGGTGCCCTGGAACACTTGCAAAGGCATCCGAATATAGGCGTAGCGTGCAGTAATAAAATTTTTCAATCAGAAGGCTATCGAATGCTTATTTGTGATCATTATTTATGCATATACCGATTGTTGGAGCAAACCGTTTACGTTTATCATATAGTTGATGGAAGGACCAATTACCCTCGGCTGTTGGAGGATTTACCATAAAGGCACCGTATAATGATCGTCGCCACTGAAGGGTTTGTGATCTGCTGGTACTGACCAAATGATGGGAATTATTTGGTTGTAAAATATGGCACTCCTACTGGAGGAAATCGATTATACCATTGATATTAGTGCCTTTTTCAATTAAGGATGTGTTAATCATAGATAAGTCCATACTGCTCAAGCAGTATTTTGGTCACAGCCAGTTTCGGCAGGGGCAAGAGGCACTGATTGATGCTTTACTGGCTGGTCAGGATGTGCTGGGAGTCATGCCCACCGGGGCCGGCAAGTCTATTTGCTATCAGCTGCCAGCAATGATGCTGCCAGGCATTACCCTGGTTATTTCGCCTTTGATTTCCCTGATGAAGGACCAGGTAACGGCATTGTCCCAGTCTGGAATTCCTGGGGCCTATATCAATTCTTCCCTGACATTAAACCAATACCGGGAAGTATTTCGCCGGGCTAAAGGCGGGGTTTATAAAATTATCTATGTAGCGCCGGAGCGTCTAAATGCCCCGGAGTTTATTCAGTTTGCCCGGGAAGCAGAAATATCGCTTCTGGCTGTTGACGAGGCCCATTGCGTTTCCCAATGGGGACAGGATTTTCGCCCCAGCTATTTAAATATCTCAGAGTTTGTAAGTTCTCTTTCCAAACGCCCGGTGGTTGGTGCGTTTACTGCCACCGCCACCCTGGTGGTGAAAGCTGATATTGAAAAGCTGCTCCTGCTGAATAATCCACTGAGGATAACTACCGGCTTTGATCGGCCCAATTTATATTTTGAGGTGGTGCGCCCCAGGAGCAAGGAAGCCTATTTGCAGGCATTTCTGGGGGAAAGAAGCGGCCAGAGCGGTATTATCTACTGTGCCACCCGGAAAACGGTGGAAGCGGTTTGCGACAAACTGCGGAAAAATGGTATATCAGCCACCAGGTATCACGCCGGTCTGGGGGATGCGGAGCGCAAACAAAACCAGGAAGACTTCGTTTATGACAGGGCGGGGATCATGGTGGCAACAAATGCCTTTGGCATGGGAATCGACAAATCCAATGTGAGCTTTGTAGTGCATTACAATATGCCCAAAAACATCGAGAGCTACTATCAGGAGGCCGGCCGTGCCGGAAGAGATGGGGAGAAGGCCTGGTGTGTGCTGTTCTACTCCGCCGGCGATATACAAACAGCCAGGTATTTAATTAATAATGCGGTTGAAAATGAAGGACTTACTGAGGAGGAGCAGGAACTGGTGCGAAAAAGAGATCTGCAGCTATTGGAGCAGATGGTCGCCTATTGTAAAACCACCGATTGTCTCCGGGCCTGTCTCCTTAATTATTTTGGAGAAATAACCGCGGCTAATTGCGGTAACTGCGGCAGCTGCGGCAGTGAAATAGTGCAGCAGGACATTACTGTCGAGGCCCAAAAAATACTCTCCGCTGTGGCCCGGGTCGAGAATAAATACCGATCCAGTCTGGGTATGACGTTAATTATCCGTATGCTCCATGGCAGCAAAGAACAGCGGGTAATTCAGCTGGGGCTGGATAAATTGTCCACCTATGGTATTATGCATGACACTGCCCGCAACCAGATCAGAGACTATATGGACACTCTTATAAGCGAAGGTTACTTAATCCTGACCAGCGATGAATATCCGGTGTTAAGACTGACTGAGCAAGCCAGACAGGTGCTTTTCCACGGAGAAAAGGTCTGGCACACTTGCCGCAGGCCAGGCCGGATGGAAAAGGCTGCTGCAGCCCCCAAAGGAGAAAAAGCTATGCTGGCACCGGCGGACGAAGATCTGTTTGCAGTTCTGAAAGCATTGCGCACCAAATTGGCGCAGGAAGAAAAAGTACCGGCCTACATCGTCTTTTCCAATGCTGCCCTGGCAGATATGGCCGCCAGGCGGCCCCGAACCATAACAGAATTTTTGCAGGTAACCGGGGTAGGAGAGGTCAAGGCGGCGCGATACGGGCAGGTGTTTTTAGAAGAAATCCATAATTGGGTGCAAGGCCATGGATAGCCGCTTCTTCTACGAGATTGGTTACTGGGTTTTACCCGCACCGGTGCTATCTATCTGATATAAAAAATAAAGGCTGACGGAAACTTATTTCCCGCCAGCCTTTATTATTTCATAAGCCACCTGTCAGGAGGTTTGATCAGTTTCTTCCGTAAGATCAAATTCAAGTTCGATAGTGTCGCCGTCATAATGTTTTATGGGTTTGACGGATAGTTTATCAAAAACTTTCAGCATCTGTATGTTCTGAGATAAAACCAGGGCACTCAATTTTTTTATCCCTTTTCCCCGGGCGATCATGATGAGGAATTCCGCCAGATATGTGGCAATGCCCCGGCCGTGGAAATCTTCATCAACCAGAAAAGCCATTTCATAATTATCTCCTTTGGGATAGGCGGCATATCTGGCTTCAGCAACGATTCTTTCAGTATTGCCATGTTGTTGTACGGCTACGACGGACATTATGTTTTCATAATCGACGCTGAGATATTTTTGCATATTTTCGTGGGGCATCACCCGGATACTGGTGAAGTAACGGTAATACTTGGACCGATCGGAGAACTTGTAAAAGAGTCTTCTCATCATGTCTTCATCAGAGGCTCTTATAGGTCTTATTTTCAGCTCCAGACCATCCTTGAAGGTTTTAATTGTTTCAATGTGGGCAGGGTAATTGGCGGCGACGGAACGATATATTTGATCGGGATAGAGATAGCCTTCTTCTTTGGCCTGTTTAAAAAGTTCTTCCCGGTGATCGGGATGGGCAACTTCAATCACGGACAGGGCCCGTTCCCGAA
>JAAYZA010000341.1 GCA_012515055.1 Syntrophomonadaceae bacterium
CTGGTCCCGGCCTGTATCCGGCGAATGAGGGTTTCCAGTTCTTTGGAGGTCTGTTCCAGCTCTGCCAGGGCTTTTTCATATTGGGCCTTTTCCTGCTGCACACTGGTCAGTACTTTTTTCTTATCCTGCTTCTGGCTGTCCAGTTCTTCCCTTTTCGTTTTCTCGTTTTTCTGGGCCTGCAGCAATTCATTTTTCTGCACTTCCAGATCACATTTTTTGCTGACCAGATCCGCTTTTTGCAAATTGATGGAATCTATCAAAGATATATCCTCATCTATGATCATCTTGAGCAGATCATAACGGGTGAGGAAATCCTTCAGATCAGTCGCCGATAATAAAACCTCCAGGTATGTAAGGTCGCCTTTTTCATGGATGTAAACCAGGCGGTCCTCCAGAAGTCCATTTTTGTCGTTTAAATCCGCCTGGGCTGCGGTGATTTTCTCTTCCGTTGCAGCAATATTGGTAAGCAGATATTCAATCCTGTCTTCCAGTGTCTTTATTTCATTTTCCCTGGTGATGATGTTTTTCTCTATGCCCTGGATCTGCCCCATTATGGATTGCTCCTGTTTTTTAACACTGCTGAGCTTGCCCTGCTGACTATCGATCGCTTTTCCCACTTCCTGCAGCTGATTGCGGGCATCATCAATTTCATCAGCAAAAACCGGTAAAATACCGGTCAGAAAAAAGGATGCCAGGACCAACATGCATAACCATTTTTTTGATCTGTTCATTTTAAAATCGACCTCCCTTGGCTGATAATCAGACATCCAGGTATTTATTCAAGGAAAAATAAGTTGCCGTGAATCCCAGCAGAACTCCCGCCGCCAGTAAACCCAGATAAATATTGAGCAAATAATTGGCATCAGTGATGATGGGCAAAAATAAAATTGTGTGGGCCTGCCCGGTCAGAGAGCCATAGCCCAGGGCCAGAAATAGGACTGCAATAATCGCCCCGGTCAAGCCCAGAAATATACCCTCCAGGAAAAAAGGCATCCTGACAAACCAGTCTGAGGCGCCAATGAGTTTCATCAGATATACTTCCTTGCGCCGGCTGAATACTGCCAGTCTGATGGTGGTGGAAATTAAAAATATCGCCCCGAAGGTGAGGAGGATGATAGTTATAAGACCTACCACCCGGACCCATTTGGTCACCTGAAAAAGCCTTTCCACTACACCCTTGCCGTAATTAACTTTGTAAACACCGTTTAAGATCTCTATTTTTTGAGCTGTCTCCGGCACCTGATGGGGATCCGTTACCTGGATCGCAAAGGAATCCCGCAGGGGATTCTTCTCCAGGGTAGAGCCCAGGTCATATTCAGTACCGCCGAATTTTTCCTGCAGATTTTTTAATCCCTCTTCCCGGGAGATGAAGTCAACGGCTTTTACTCCGTCTATCTTTTCAATCTTTTCCTGCAGTGCTTTGGTCTCCTGGGAGGAAATATCTTTGTCGATATAGGCTATTATCTCCACATCGGATTCCAGGCTGGCGATGATGCTGCTGGCATTAAGGATCAGCAGTATGGCCGCCCCCAGGATGAGGATGCAGATAGCCACATTGGCGATGGTGGCAAAGGTCAGCACACGATTGCGATAAAGGGATTTAAAAGCTTCGCTGAAGAAATATTTCAGATTGCGCATATTCATATTTTCTGCTCCTCAAATTGGTACTGGGAATCAGAGGCGATTTTCCCTTTATCGAGCATTACCACTCTTTTGTGGGCTGATTTTACCAGCTGCTGGGCATGTGTCGCCATGATCACCGTTGTACCTTTGCGGTTGATGTCATAGAGCAGTTCCATTATTTCCAGGGAGGTTTCCAAATCCAGATTGCCAGTAGGCTCATCGGCGATAAGCATCAGCGGTTCATTGGCCAGGGCCCTGGCAATGCCCACCCGCTGCTGTTCCCCCCCGGACAACTGCCCGGGGAAGGTATGTTCATAACCTTCCAGGCCTACCTGTTTGATGACCTGGGGTACCCGTTTGGAGATATTGCGCTCCGGAGCACCCACCACTTCCATGGCAAAAGCAATGTTTTCGGCCACGGTTTTATTTTCCAGCAGCTTGAAATCCTGAAAAACAACACCGATATTGCGTCTCATTTTTGGGACTTCACTGCGTTTCATCCTGATAATACTGCGGGAATTCATGAAGATCTGCCCCCGGGTGGGCAGTTCTTCCCGAAAGAGCAATTTTACAAAACTCGATTTGCCGGCACCACTGGGGCCCATTAAAAAAATGAACTCTCCCCGGTCTATCTTCAACGAAACATCATCAAGGGCTTTAACGCCATTAGGATATATTTTGGAGACATTGTAAAACTGAACCAGCATTTATCTCCCTCCGCTATGATATACAAATTTATTTTTTTGCTTCAACCCGATCCGCCGGGAACCCGGGCGGCATAAAAAAAACCACCCAAATTGGGTGATTCTACAAAAATATTGAAAATACCTTTTTATTTTAAGCTTTTTTTCTTCTTTAACAGCAAATGCAGTTTATTGACGATTTCCTGTACAGTCAGGCCATAATGTTCTAAAAGTTGATCAGGAGTGCCCGATTGTCCAAATTGGTCATTTATCCCCAGTCTCTCTACCAGGACCGGGCATCTGGCAGCGGTGACTTCGGCAACGGCACTGCCCAGGCCCCCCAATACTGTATGTTCCTCGGCCGTAAGTATAGCACCGGTGGTTCGGGCCAGACGGATTATAAGCTCCTCATCAATGGGTTTTATTGTATGCATGTCGACAACGGTTACCTGTATCCCCTCATCAGCCAGGAGCCGGGCTGCCTGCAGGGATTTTTCCACCATTATGCCGCAGGCGATTATGGCTGCATCATCACCGGAAAGCAATTCTATACCCTGGCCGATGGTAATGTCGGTTCCATCATTATATATTTTGGGCACTGCCGGGCGTCCCAAGCGCAGGTATGCCGGCCCCGGTCTTTTATAGAGCTGGTTAAGGGCGGCTTTGGTACTGGGGCCGTCGGCAGGTACCACCACGCACATGTTAGGGACGGAGCGCATCAAAGCAATATCTTCCACGGCTTGATGGGATCCCCCGTCTTCACCCACGGTAAGCCCGGCATGGGTAGCACAGACTTTGACATTGAGATGGGCGTAAGCCAGGGAATTACGCACTTGTTCAAAAGCCCGGCCGACAGCAAACATGGCAAAGGAACTGGCAAATACCGTTTTTCCGGCGGCAGCCAATCCCGCCGCCATCCCTATCATATTCTGTTCGGCGATGCCGGCATTGATGAACCGCCCGGGAAAAGCCCGGGCAAAGCCCGCTGTCTTGGTTGATGAGGACAGGTCCGCATCCAGAACCACTATATCATTATGGCGGTGTCCAAGTTCCACCAATGCTTCCCCATAAGCATCACGGGTAGCCTGTTTAACCAATGTTATTCCTCCTTGTCCGCAGCAGGGCTAATTGATCCCCAGTGCCGCAGCCTCCGCTTTGATTTGTTCCAGGGCCTTTTGGGCCTCTTCTTTTTTAGGTGCCTTCCCGTGCCATTCTGCCCGGTCTTCCATAAAGGAAACGCCTTTGCCTTTTATGGTTTGGGCTATTATGGCTGTGGGCCGGTCTTTGATCCCCCGGGCTTTTTCCAGGGCAGTCATTATCTGCTGCAGATCGTGACCGTCGATGGCGATGACTTCCCAGTTGAAAGCAGCAAATTTTTCTCCGATGGGCGCAACATTCATTATCTTTTGCACCTGGCCGTCGATCTGTAAGCCATTATTGTCAACTATTGCGGTCAGATTATCCAGATGGTAATGGGCGGCTGCCATTACGGCTTCCCAGACCATGCCTTCTTCCAGTTCCCCATCACCCAGCAAGGTATAGACCCGATAGCCGGCCTGATCCATTTTTCCTGCCAGTGCCATTCCCACTGCCCAGGAGATACCCTGTCCCAATGAACCTGTCGAAGCTTCCACCCCGGCCAGTTTTCTCATGTCCGGATGCCCCTGTAAGGGACTGCCCAGTTGGCGTAAACTCAGTAAATCTTCCGCTGGAAAAAAACCTTTTTCCGCCAGTGTTGCATAAAGAACCGGTGCAGCATGGCCTTTACTGAGTACAAAACGGTCCCGTTCCGGTGCCAGCGGCTTACCGGGGTCGATATTCATTTCCCAGAAATATAAACAAGCCATGATATCAGCTGCCGACAGGGAACCTCCCGGGTGTCCCGAACCGGACTCCGCCAGCATCTTTATAATGTTTTCCCGGATAATCACGGCTTTTTGGGCTGCCAGCTGCAGTGTCTGATCATTTATTTCTCGCACTATTATCCTCCCTTGAATTCTTTACTGCCCATTATGCAGGTAAGCATAAATCAAATCATCCAGATCTCCGTCCAATACCGCCTGAATATTGCCGATTTCAACCCCGGTCCGGTGATCCTTCACCAATGTGAAGGGATTTAATGTATATGTCCGGATCTGGCTTCCCCAGGCTATTTCTTTATATTCTCCCTTCAGACTCTGCAGATTATCATCGGCCTGTTTTTCCATCAGGGCATATAGTTTGGCCTTGAGCAGTTTCATGGCGGCCAAACGATTGGAATGCTGGGATCTTTCATTTTGACATTGTACAACAATACCAGTGGGCAGATGGGTGATGCGGACGGCAGAATCTGTTTTATTGACATGCTGCCCCCCGGCACCACTGGACCTATAGGTATCGATGCGCAAATCCTCCGGGCTGATATTAACTTCTATTTCCTGGCTGATTTCCGGCAATACGGCCAGGGAAGCAAAAGATGTATGGCGGCGCCCGGAAGAATCAAAAGGTGATATGCGAATCAAACGATGTACCCCGTGCTCGCCTTTCAATTTTCCATAGGCATAAAAACCGCTGACCAGAAAAGTCACACTTTTTATTCCCGCCTCATCCCCGCCCAGAATGTCCAGAACCTCCACGCCATACCCGGAATCTTCCGCCCAGCGGGTATACATCCGCAGAAGTATTTCCACCCAATCCTGTGCTTCTGTACCTCCGGCACCGGCATGTAATGACAATATGGCATCATTTTCATCATGGGCCCCGCTGAAGCAGATCTCCATTTCAAATTGCTGGAATTCCTTGTGCAGGTGCAGCGCTTCCCGGCTGTATTCCCTGATAAGATCCTTTTCATCTTCAGCCATGGCCATTTCCAGGATTTCATTTATATACAGGGCTTTATCCAGAAGCTGTTCATAGTGCTCCACGGAAGTCTGCATGTCCCGTATGCTTTTTAATACCCGGGAGGCTTCCTGGTTATCCTGCCAGAAATCTTCCGCTCCCGTCTTTTTCTCCAGTTCGATTATCAGCTTCTTTTTGTTATCGATGTCAAAGAGAAGCCCTCATCTCTTGTAAGCGGTTGATGATCTCACCGCATATTGCTCTTTCTTCATCCGCCATTTTTCTGCCCCCTTGTTTTTACCGTTTTTTAATTCAACTGCAGCACAGCCGCCGCATTTTTATAATCTTTACCGCTTTAAATCAGTTGGGCCGCAGCCGCTGCATCTTATGCCTTTTTCAGCCTTTAATCGGGCCGGACACATCACCGCCGCAGCTCCTCTGCCTGTTTTCCGCCCTTCACTAGACTGCATTCCTTCCGCAGCATTTTTTATACTTTTTGCCGCTGCCACAGGGGCAGGGGTCATTGCGCCCAATTTTACTGGCGACCTTGACGGGTTTTTTAATGTCATCAGGACTGCCGGCCGTTATTATTTTGCGTTCCTCCTGCTTTTCCACCACTCTTACCCGCAAAATATAGCGGACTACATCTTCCTTGATGCTTTCGATCATGATCTGAAAAGCATCGAAGGCTTCAAATTTATATTCTATCAAGGGATCACGCTGGGCATAGGCCCGCAATGAAATACCATTGCGCAGCTGGTCCATGGAATCGATATGATCCATCCATTTGTTATCGATGATGCGCAGCATGATGGCCTTCTCCAGTTCCCGCATGGTTTCCGGGCCCAGTTCAGCTTCACGTTTTTCATAGGCGGCCAGGGTTTTTTCCTGCAGCATATCCTGCATTTCTTTTTTGGTCATCCCTTTGATATCATCGGGACGCAGTCCGGATTGGGGCAGTATATTCTGGTCAACAAAATTAATCAGGCCGGGAAGATCCCAATCATCACTGTATTTTATTTCTCCGGCGAAATGACTCACGGCATTTTCAATGACATCTTCGATCATACTGGCGATGGTGGCTTTTAAATCTTCTCCGTTTAAAACCTTGTTTCTTTCGCCGTAAATTACCTCCCGCTGCTGATTTATGACATCATCATATTCCAGAACATTCTTGCGGATGCCAAAGTTACGGCTTTCTACTTTTTTCTGCGCATTTTCGATGGCCCGGGTAATCATCTTGTTTTCAATGGGCATGTCATCATCCATACCCAGGCGTTCCATGACCCCTTCTATATTGGTGGATCCAAACAAACGCATCAGATCATCTTCCAGGGACACGTAGAATCTTGACTCCCCGGCATCACCCTGCCGGCCTGAGCGCCCCCGCAGCTGGTTATCAATACGCCTGGATTCATGGCGTTCAGTGCCCAGAACATATAATCCGCCCAGTTCCTGCACACCTTCTCCCAGAACAATGTCAGTGCCGCGGCCCGCCATATTGGTGGCTATTGTCACTGAGCCTTTTTGTCCCGCCTGGGCAATTATCTGGGCTTCTTTCTCATGATGCTTGGCATTTAACACCTGATGTTTTACGCCTTTTTTGCTCAAGAGACTGCTTAATTCTTCTGATTTTTCGATGGAGATGGTCCCCACCAGGACCGGCTGTCCCTTTTTATGCTTTTCAACGATATCTGCTACCACCGCTGCAAATTTCCCCTGTTCACTGCGGTAAATATAATCAGCCCGGTCCTCCCTGATCATTTCTTTATTGGTAGGAATGGCGATAACATCCATCCCGTATATCTTGCGGAATTCCTCTTCTTCCGTTTTGGCGGTACCCGTCATTCCTGATAATTTCTTATACATGCGGAAGTAATTCTGAAAAGTTACCGTTGCCAGAGTCTGGGATTCCTTCTCGATTTTGACCCCTTCCTTGGCTTCAATGGCCTGATGGAGGCCATCACTGTAACGGCGGCCAAACATTAACCTGCCGGTGAATTCATCCACTATCACCACCTGATCATCTTTGACCACATAATCTTTATCCCTTTTCATCAGGTACTGAGCTTTTAATCCCTGGTTCAAATGGTGGGCTATTTCCATATTCTCGGACAGGTTTTCAATATTAAAATATTTTTCTGCTTTTTTGACGCCGTCCTCCGTCAATGTAACTACATGGGCTTTTTCATCCACCACATATTCCGTTTCCTGTTCCAGCCGCGGTACAAACCTGGCGATATGGGAATACAGCTCGGTGGGTTTGTCCCCTTCCCCCGAAATGATCAGGGGTGTGCGGGCCTCGTCCACCAGTATGGAGTCGACTTCGTCTATTATGGCATAATACAAAGGACGCTGGACCTTGTTGGTATTGATTATTACCATATTGTCCCGCAGATAATCAAAACCCAGTTCATTATTGGTGGCATAGGTTATATCACAATCATAGGCCGCTTTTCTTTCCTCATGGTTTAAACCATGGACAATGAGCCCCACCGTTAAACCGCAGAATTCATATACCGGACCCATCCAGCCTGCGTCACGGCTGGCCAGATAGTCATTGACGGTGACGATATGGACTCCCAAACCTTTCAGAGCATTGAGATAGGCTGCCAGCGTGGCTACCAGGGTTTTCCCCTCACCGGTCTTCATTTCAGCAATTTTGCCTTCATGTAAAACCATCCCGCCGATCATCTGCACATCAAAATGCCTCATGCCCAGGGTACGGCGCGATGCTTCCCTCACCAGGGCAAAAGCCTCCGGCAATATATCCGCTGTGTTTTCGCCCCCGGCCAGCCGCTCTTTAAACTCCAGGGTTTTGGCGGGGAAGTCTTCATCCCGCAATTGGGAGTATTTTTCTTCCCATTCATTGATGGCATTTACCCTTTTACGCAGCCTTTTTACTTCTTTTTCATTATCATCCAGCAGGTTTTTTAACGCTTTTTTAATCATCCCGCATTTACCTCTTTCAAAAAAAGAGGAACCAGTAGGTTCCTCATACAGCTTTTACATAATAGTTAATACTAACATGTTTTTGCCGGGTACTTCAACTAATCAAAATCAGGTTCGATGAGCCCATAATTACCATCTTTGCGCTTATATACCACATTTACTTCATCACTGTCGGCATTGAAAAATACAAAAAAACTATGTCCCAGCAAATTCATCTGCATAATCGCTTCTTCCTCATCCATGGGTTTTAAAGCAAACTTCTTGTTGCGCACTATTTTAAAACTGTCTGTTTCCTGATTCTGATACTTTTCCAGATTGGCCTGGATATCTTCCCGCAAAGCCTTTTTGAGCCCGGCACCGCGGTGATTTTTATATATTTTGGTTTTATATTTTTCAATCTGTTTCTCCAGCTTCTCCACGACCAGATCAATGGAAGTATACATATCATCAGTTGCTTCCTCGCCGCGAAGAATTACTCCGTTCAGCGGAATCGTCACTTCTACTTTGTGGCCTTCGCTTCCAACTGATAAAGCTACTTTTGCCTCCTTTACATTATCAATATACTTCTCCAACTTGGAAAGTCGTTTAGTGGTATACTCCTTTAATGCGTCAGTGAGTTCGATGTTTTTGCCCCTAATTTCGAATTTCAAATGACCACCCCTTTCCCGGTTGTATATATATTATTCTACATTATAAAAATAAAAACCTGTCATTTTTCTATTAATTTAATACAAGAACCAGGATATATCCTTTTTTAAAAGCTTATCCCGATGAATAAGGCCAGTCCGGATAGCAGCTGCCCGGTGAACAAATTCATTGTCTGCCGGTACCATTTCTTTAAAAACCACAGCCGGTGGCCCAGGTAATGACCGACACCCTGGCAGCACCTGCCTCTAAAAGGGTTTTGGTGCATTCCTTGCTGGTGGAACCGGTCGTATAAACATCATCTACCAGTAAAATATTTTTACCCCGGATGCGCCGGGGATCAGTCACCGCAAAAGCATAAAGCAGGTTTTTTTCCCTTTCCGGCTTGCTTAATTCCCTTTGAGCCGGAGTTTCTTTAACTCGCTGCAGAATATCGGCGACGGTTTTTACTTTGATCTTTTTGGAGATCTGGACAGCCAGCAGTTCCGTTTGATTGAAGCCCCGCTGTTCGAAATGCCCCCGGGAAGCCGGTACCGGTATCACCATGTCAATGGGCCAGAAGCGCGGTTCATCCAGTACTGTTTCCGCCATCATCTGCCCCATCTGCACCGCTAAAAAACGCCGGCCCAAAAATTTTAACACCTTGATCGCAATGCGGTAGGATTCATCGTAGGGACCTACCGCCCGGGCGATATGGAAGAGGGGTTCCTCATTACGGCAATCAGCACAGAGGGAATCATATTCATCAATATACTTACCGCATTTGTCACAAAGCGGCGCAATATGCCGGAGTTTTTCCATGTTTTCCCGACAATGCTGGCACCAGGGGCGTCTCGTGTTAAATCGACCCGGTTCCCGACAGATGCAGCAACAATGCTGGGGAAATATTATATCCAGCAGGAAATTCTGCAATTTAACTCCCTCCCCTCCCAAAGGCTGCCTATTTAAAAGAATCGTCTGAAAGTACCCCTTCTTTCACACGATTTTCAGGTAAATCATTGTTATTGATTATAGCATAATGTTGTATGAATGACGATATTCTTGTGTGCTGACGGATTGGTCAACAACCCCAATTTTCATTGGCCAGAGAGTATGCCAGGGAAGGATTCTTCCTTAAAGTCCTTTTCAATTTTATCCGGTTGCCGGGGGAATCTAAAAAATCCTGTCGAACTTCCAGGATTAATCTGTCGTTTTTTTTTAACCGGGATAAAGCACAGGAGATATCCCTCTCCAGGTCATCTTTATCGTCGATAATAATTTTCACTTCATTAAAACCACGGAAAGATCTCTGCCCGCTGCCAGCCAGATACAGCACGATGATCAACCATATGGCCCAACATAATAATTTAAGAAGGATGAGCATAAGATACCTCCTTTAAAGCCTTAACAATATATACTATGCTTAAAGGAGGCCGGTTGATTACTGGCAGAATAATGTTCCATCAGGCATCTGCAACGATTTTATTCTTAAGGGCAAAAACAGCCGCCTGTGTCCGGTCTTTAACCCCTAATTTGCGAAAAATACTGGTCAGATGGTTTTTCACCGTTTTTTCACTTATAAACATGGCTTCCGCCATTTCCCGATTACTATTGCCCTTCACCAGCATTTCCAGAATATCCTTTTCCCGTCTGGTAAGGTTTATTTTTTCCTGCTCTTTATCCGGGCGGGTCAACTCCTGGACCAGCTGGCCGGCTACCCGGGGATGGATAACTACCTCCCCCTCCAGTACCTGGTTAATGGCCTGGAGCAAATCGCTGCCCAGCACATCTTTCAGCATATATGCCGATACGCCGGCTTTGACTGCGGCTAAAACCTCTTCTCCTTCGCAGACGGTCAGGGCGATGACTTTGACAGCCGGCATCTCTCTCTTGATCACCTGGGTAGCAACCAGGCCATTGGTCCCGGGCATATTTATATCCATCAGGACCAAATCCGGCTTTAACCTGCGGGTTACATTTATAGCCCCCTGCCCATCCCCCACCTCACTGATAATTTCCAGATTTGTTTCACTTTCCAGCAGTTTGCGCAGACCTTCGCGGAACAATGAATGATCATCGGCAATCAACACTTTTATCTTCTTCATTAGGGCTCCTCCTTCAGCAGAATCTTCATCAAAATCTCGGTACCTGCGCTGGGCTCCCCGGGCGCCTGAAATATTTCTTTCTTTTTTAAATATCCCCCGCTGTTTTTTATTTTTCTTCTGTTCTGGGACCTAAATTGTCTATATTTATAGAACTTTCGTCGTCAGCGGCAAAAATCCTGCCCCCAGCTAATAATTTGCGTTGCAGCAAAAAACCCGGCTTTCCAGCCGGGTTCAGGTCCTGATAAAATCGGGTTGTTTATATCTTAACAGTTTAAAAGTCGAATATTTTCCGGACTTCGGCGGTTATCTTATCCATCTTATCAATGTCTCTGCTTTCAACATATAATCTGAATAGCGGTTCCGTCCCGGAAGGACGGATCAAAAACCAGCTGTCGTCTTCCAGAGAAACTTTCAGTCCTTCGGTCCGATTTACCTCAACTGCCTTTTGCCCTGCCACTTTGCCTGGCTGATAATTTCTCATGTGACTGGTTATTACTTCGATTTTTTCTTCTTTTACTTTTATATCCACCCGCTGGCTGGCAGATGTTCCGTATTCCTGTTCAAACTCTTTTTTCAATTCAGCAAAACTTTTACCGGAATAGGCCAGCATTTCCGCTGCCAGCAGACAGGCCAAAATCCCATCTTTTTCTGGTATATGCCCAATAATACTCATGCCGCCGCTTTCTTCCCCGCCCAGCATACTACCTTTTTCCCGCAGGCATTCACCGATGTATTTGAATCCGACCGGTGTTTCGATAACTCCCAGGCCGTTTTTTCTGGCTACCCGGTCCAGCATCTGAGTAGTTGCCAGTGAACGGGCAACAGGTCCGCGAAAAGTCCTGGTTTTCAACAGGTGGTTTAAAACCAGATAAAGAAATTCATTGGGGGTTATATAGTTGCCGTCCTGGTCAACGATGCCGAAACGATCAGCATCACCATCCAATGCCAGACCTGCCTGGGCATTGAAGGATACCACGGCATGTTTTAAGGCATTCAAATTGTCACTGGCGGGTTCCGGCAGGGCACCGCCGAATAAAACGTCCCGGTAATTATTGATGGATTTGGTTTCACAGCCTAATTTGCCCAGGATCTTCTCCAGATAGCCTATACCGGCCCCAAACATGGGGTCGATGATCACCTTTAAGGGGTGCTTTTTGAAACTTTCCCCCTGTAGAATATTAGCTAAATGGCCAAAATAAAGTTCATCAACATTGATCTCCTGAAAGATATCAAAACTTATTGCTTCTTCAATATCCAATTCATAAATCCGGCCGGTCTCCTGGATCCGCTGGATTTCTTTTTCAATGGCATCGGTGACATCAGGCAGTGCCGGTCCAGCATATTCAGGGATGAATTTTATCCCATTATATTCAGGCGGATTATGGCTGGCGGTTATCATAATTGCACCGCCGGCATTTTTAGCCTGTACAGCAAAAGCAGTCACCGGTGTTGGTGATACCTTATCCAGAAAGAATACTTTTATGCCATTGCCGGCCATTACCCGGGCACATTCCCAGCCAAATTCCCGGGACATAAAACGATTATCATAGCCAATCACGATTCCTTTTTTTGCCAGCTGCTGATTGAGCATATAACTGGCGATCCCTTGGGCCACCATGCTGCAGTTGGCAAAAGTAAAATCCCGGGCCATGATTGCCCGCCAACCATCAGTACCAAACTTGATCATTACCATCATTTCCTTCCTGGGAACTCAAATTTTTAAATAACTGCCCCATTACACAGATTGCTGAATTTTAAAGACCCTTTCATTTCTATATCTAACTGCCGGAACCTTTACCGCCCTAATTCTATGCTGTCTGCTAACATAATTTCACGGCTATATCTTATTACTGGAACCTATCCTGACATATAAAAAATCTATTATCACATTGACTATGCGCTGGGCTGCTTTTCCATCCCCGTAAGGATTGATGGCCATAGCCATTTTCTCATATTCGGATTGATCCTGCAGCAGCAGCCGGGCTTCCCTGACGATCGCCTGGCGATTGGTCCCCACCAGCTTTACAGTCCCGGCTTTGACAGCTTCGGGGCGTTCTGTGGTATCCCTGAGGACCAGGACCGGTTTGCCCAGTGAGGGCGCTTCTTCCTGCAGACCGCCGGAATCTGTCAGAATCAGATGCACTTTCCGCATCAGATTGGCAAAGGGCTCATAATCAAGGGGTTCAATCAGATGAAAGCGTTCCCGGCCCCCCAGCATCTCGAGGGCCAGATCCTTCACTATGGGATTTTTGTGTACCGGAAAGACCACTTCGATATCTTCAAATTCATCGGTAAGTTCTAGCAAAGCTTCATATATGTCCCGCATGCGATCTCCCCAATTTTCACGGCGATGGGTTGTCACCAGGAGCAGCCGCCGGTCAAAATCGAGGCGGGGAAAATCGGAGGGGAATACATAATCAGTACGTACGGTATCCAGCAAGGCATCAATAACAGTATTGCCGGTCACCCAGATTTTAAAAGCAGCCACGGCTTCCGCCAGGAGATTTTCCCGGGCGGTATCAGTAGGGGCAAAATGTAATTCCGCCAGCCGCCCGGTCAGGCTGCGATTCATTTCCTCGGGAAAAGGGGAATATTTGTTACGGGTACGCAGTCCCGCTTCGACATGCCCTACATGGATCCTTTCGTAAAAAGATGCTAAAGCGGCCACAAATGTCGTGCTGGTATCACCGTGGACCAATACCAGATCCGGCTTTTCCTTCACCAAAATTTCCCGCAGCCCATTAAGGACCCCGGTGGTTATGGTATATAGATCCTGTTGCTTCTGCATCAGATTCAGATCATAATCCGGCACAATTTTAAACAGGGACAGGACTTGATCCAGCATATCACGGTGCTGCGCTGTTACCGCTACAATGGTCTGAATATCTTCTACCTTTTTTAACTCCTTGATCACTGGTGCCATTTTGATGGCTTCCGGCCGGGTGCCAAAAACCACCATAACCTTACCCAGGTGCAATGTAAACCTCCACCTTTTCTATATTCTCCGGTTCAGGGCCTTTCCCGACATCTTCTGCTGCTGCCGGAAGCAGGCTCTTTTATAAGATATGCCCCGGAAATATTACTGTCCCACTGTCTATTCCTTTTTCAGCAGTGACACCGGTAAAATATTGGTAATCCTGAATACCAGGCAATTTTTCAAGGCAAAACTGCTATAATTTGTCTGCTTTAATCTCTGCTTTATTCTGTCGTAAAATTCTCCCGCGGTCAAGTCATCCTGTAATTCTACATACACCCGGATCCCATCTTTGGCCTGGCGGGCTTCATCCACCAGCAGGACCATAAATACCCCCTGTCCGGTTGCCTTCAGATTGGCATAGGTTTTATCCGCCCCGAACCGCGCCGCTATTATCGTATCATCGCCAATCATTTCCATAACGGATATGACTGCTATATTTACATTATACTCCTGATCAACTGTACTTAGAGTTGTCGATATATGGTTGGCATTGATCAATTCCCGGGCTTTTTCAATCAATTGGCGTTCCATGCTGCACCTCCTTATTTTATTGTAAGTGTAGCAGAGGGATGAAGAAAAGAAAAATGTCTGGAGCTTTACCAGGCGATATTAAGATTTATCTGCTCAGTTTCAGGTATGACAGGGATCTGCACCATGCCATTATGGATCTCATACAGGCGTCCTTCAATGGCAACAACACCGCCGGCAGGTTCCTTGGTATCCGGATCCCAGAAATGCAATGTGACGATGCTTTCCTCCCCGATGGTGATTTTTTCGGTAATAGCGGTCACCAGGTATTTATTATCAGGCGGAATGCTGGCGGGGTTCTTGAAACCTTCCATGAATGCCGTCAAATTATAATCAGTTGTTTTTAATTTATAATCACTGAGGGAGGCCGAACTATAAACCACCACTTCCCAGGTGCCCGCTTCCGGCCGGGTGAATTCTAAAGAAACCGCGGGCTGCACCTGGATCTCGCCGACACCGGCATAGGAACTGGTCTCCGTGTCTCCTCCCGGTGCGATCACATGCAAACGTCCCCGTCCTTTTTCCCCCACATCCAGATTGAAGCTCAATTTCTCTGCCCTTTCCGGTATATAGAAATAATATCTGGCCATCTGTCCGGCGGGCAGGTCTGCATCAACGGCATATTTATGCCCGTTCTCTTTTTGCAGCTGGACAGGAACCACCAGGGTCTGTATTACGGAAATATCGTAACCCGGCGTTTCAATATCATCTAACAATATCAAATCACTGTATAAACCTGGTTCATCTATTTGATCGTAGCTGATCTCCAGATTGCGGTAGCCATGACTGGGAAGCTGGATGGTGTATTGGGCCGGCTTGATCC
>JAAYZA010000059.1 GCA_012515055.1 Syntrophomonadaceae bacterium
GATTATAATATCTCATATATTACAACAGATGAAATTATATTTATTAATATTATTATAATCTAATATTACTAATAAATCCTTTCCCCGATTCAATAGTCTTGAACTTCAAGGTTTATAATGATAGTTTAATTAGATAAAGCCATGTCACAGGAGGAGACGATATGTCTGATAAAAAAAGGATCCTGACCGGGGACCGACCAACCGGCAATCTACATCTGGGCCACTATGTGGGCAGTCTGGCCAACCGGGTCAAACTGCAGAAGGAATATGACAGTTTCATTATTATTGCTGATGTGCAGGCATTAACCACCCATTGGGAAAAAGAAGAGAATTTAACCGAGAATATTTATACCATAACACTTGATTATCTGGCCGCCGGGATTGATCCGGAAATATCCACCATATTCATACAAAGTATGATCCCGGAACTATGTGAACTTACCATGTATTTTTCCCTGTTCACCTCTGTCAATGTTTTACGGCATAATCCCACCATTAAAAGCGAAGCCGCCCAGCACGGTTTCAAGGACATGACCTATGGCTTCCTGGGATATCCGGTAAGCCAGACTGCTGATATAGCTATTTTCAAAGCCCACCTGGTACCAGTAGGTGAGGATCAGGTTCCCCATATGGAACTGGCCCGAAGAATAGTGCGTCGTTTCAATGACCTGTATAAACCAGTTTTGATCGAGCCCGACACACTGGTAGGGGATGTTCCTCGTCTGGTCGGTCTGGACGGTAAAGCCAAAATGAGTAAGAGTTTGAATAATGCCATTTTCCTGGCCGACAGCCCCGAAACTCTGAAAACCAAGATAAGGAGTGCCGTCACCGACCCGGCCCGTATCAGGAAGGACGATCCCGGACATCCGGAAGTATGTACTATTTTTGAATACCACAAGGTCTTCAACCAGGACCAGGTTCCTGAAATAGAAGTCCATTGCCGCCAGGGTTCCATAGGCTGTGTGGATTGCAAAAATAAACTGTTCACCCGGCTCAACGATCTACTGGAGCCCATGCGGGAAAGAAGAAATAAATTCGCCGGCAATATGGCCTTGGTCAAGGAGATACTCTTTGACGGTACCAGTAAAGCCCGGGCAGTTGCCCAGGATACCATGTACGAAGTAAGAGAAGCTATGGAGATCAACTATTTAAACCGACCCTTTAAATATTAAAAACAGGGGGCACGTGCCCCCTGTTTTTTGATTTATATCCTGATTTTCTTATTTATATTCTGCCGGCAGCCAGCTTTGGACCAGATCCTGGTTCTGTTCCACCCATTGCCGGGCAGCTTTGACCGGGTCGCCCAGTTCTTCTGCCAGAACCATTGCCGAACTGAGATCATCCGGTGTCCAGGCAAAATTATCGAAAAACTCATAAGCGTCGGGCAAATCTTCTTTTAATCCCAATCTGACTATTGTGTTGATGGTTTCTGCCTCACCATAGACCCTTTGGGGGTCATCTAAATATTTCAAATCCCAGCGGGCAAACTTCCAATGGGGAGTCCATCCCGTTACGGCGATCCATTTTTCATCTGCAATGGCTTCTTTCAGTGACATGATCATAGTCCCTTCACTGCCTTCCACCAATTCGTAATCCAGATCATAATCTGTCAAAGCATTTTCAGA
>JAAYZA010000180.1 GCA_012515055.1 Syntrophomonadaceae bacterium
TATATGTACCTATTTTGGCCGGATTAACTACTTACTTGCAACAAAAAATTTCTACGGTAGACTCCAATGATCCCACCCAAAGAACCATGTTAATGATGATGCCTTTATTTATGGCCTGGATCGCCGCCACCTTGCCCGCCGGATTGCCCATCTACTGGATCATGTTTAACATTCTGGGGATATTACAGCAATTATACGTTAATAAAACAAGCCGGTTAAAGCCTCAAACGGTGATGCCAGAAGCGGAAACTAAACCAGTGGAGGAAAGCAAGGCAATCGAAAAAAAGGGCATGACAAAGGATTCTGCAAGTAAAACGGACGAACCAAAAGAAGCGGCTAAGAAGAATATGCCTAAGGAAGAAAAGACAGCGGGGAGTGGCAAAGGAGGAAAGAAAAATAATGGAAGATCAGGCACAAATAATAGAAAAAAAAGGAAAAAGCGTTGATGAGGCTGTTCAAGCAGCCCTGGATGAACTAAATTGCCAGATAGAAGATGTGGTGGTCGAAATTATTGAGGAACCCAGCAAGGGATTATTGGGTATCGTCGGGAAAAAACCCGCAGTTGTTAAGGTTTCCTTGATAGATAAGCCAGAGAATGGCGTTCGGGAAGTGTTGGAAAACTTATTGGATAGAATGAAAATAGATTATGAAATTGCCAATATTGACTATGAAAATGACAGGGTCAGAATAAACATAGTAGGAAAAGATATGGGATTGCTGATAGGGCGCAAAGGAGAAACCTTAAATGCATTGCAATATATGGCCGGTTTGATCATCAATCGAAAAAGAGAAGAACGGATCAGGGTCATAATCGACGTTGAGGATTACAGAAGAAAAAGGGAGGAATCCCTGGAGGCACTGGCGCTCAGATTATCCGAAAAAGTTAAAGACACGAGAAAAAACATCGTTATGCGGCCCATGAGCTCCCAGGAAAGAAGGATAGTGCATACGGCCCTGCAGGGAGACCCGCAAATTACTACCTATTCCATCGGGGAAGAACCAAACAGGAAACTGGTCATAACATTAAAGAAATAAATCTTCAGGGCCCGACAAGGGCCTTTTTTTATGCGGCGATTCAGATGGAGGGCAATAAAAAAATTAAGTAAGGGACAATAAGGGGAGGCTCATATCCAGATGCCAGTATGTCTCCGGTGCTGAAAATCCGAATAAGGCTTATAAAACCCCGCGAATGTTTCAAAAACCGGGTATGTAAAATCTGTGCAGGGTAATCATACTTAAAAGCTGGTGGCGGGCATAGGTAAAAGGCAAATGTTTTGTTATTATGAAGATGATTCAATAGCAAAAGATATATTAGCAAAGGAGCAGACAAGTGTTCGATGATGATATAGCTGCGATTTCGACACCACCGGGGGAAGGTGGCATTGCCATCGTCAGATTGAGCGGTCCGGAAGTGATCTTCAAAACGGCTTCCATATTTAAACCATATAACAAAGATAAAGACTTAGCCATGCAGCCGGGCTATACTATGCAATTGGGATGGCTGCTGGACAGCGCAGGAGGAATCATCGATGAAGTGCTGATCAGCATTATGAAGGCCCCTCACAGTTATACCGGCGAAGATGTGATTGAAATTAATTGCCATGGGGGGGCACTTCCTGCCCGGCGCTGTTTGCAGGCAGTCTTAGGACAGGGTATCCGGCTGGCCGAGCCCGGGGAATTTACCCGCCGGGCCTTTCTCAACGGGCGCATAGATGTTAACCAGGCGGAAGCGGTAATTGAGATTATCCGGGCCAAATCGGACAAGGCCTTGGAATTGGCGGTCAAACAGCTCCATGGACATAACAGCCGCCAGATAATGAATTTGGAAGAACAGCTTTTAGCCGTGATCGCACAGGTGCAGGCGAGCATTGATTTTCCTGATGAAGTGGGCGATCTGGATGACGAAGAATTTATAAGACAACTCCAGGGAATACAAGATCATATTGATGCGATACTTCTGGCCGCAGAGAGGGCAGAGGTTTACCGCCAGGGGTTTAATATTGCTATAATCGGCAAGCCCAATGTGGGTAAATCAAGCTTGTTAAATGCCCTGCTGAAAAAAAATAGGGCCATCGTTACTGATATTCCCGGCACTACCCGGGATGTAATAGAAGAGTATCTGACTATTGACGGCATACCAGTCAAGTTGGTAGATACTGCTGGGATAAGGTTTACGGAGGATACCGTAGAGAAGTTAGGTGTAAAAAGATCGGAAGAGGTCCTGGATTCAGCCGATTTGGTTATTTGGATGCTGGATTTTGCCAGTGGTATAACCGAAGAAGATATGAATATTTTCCACAAGGTGGCGGAAAAAGAACGCATCGTACTGGTCAATAAAGAGGATCTGGAGGCTAATATCA
>JAAYZA010000294.1 GCA_012515055.1 Syntrophomonadaceae bacterium
GTAGTAGGGGCGGGGGCAGTAGGCTGTGAAACGGCTTTGACATTATCCCGCATTGGTACCATTGACGCAGAAACACTGCAATTTCTTACCGTGCATAAAGTTGAATCACCGGAAGTACTCTATGAACTGTCAACCCGGGGATCCAAACAGATAACCCTGGTGGAACAGCAGGCCAAAATAGGAGTAGACATAGGCAGGTCCACCAAATGGGTCATTTCCATGGATCTACCCCGCTTTGGGGTTGAAGTACTGACTGGAGTCCGGGTGATAGAAATCGCAGATGAAGGGGTAGTTGTCGAAAAAGACGGGGAAAAGAAAGTGGTCCCGGCGGATACAGTTATACTGGCAGTTGGTTCACGATCCAATAACGAACTGCAGGAACAGATAAAGGACCTGGTCCCGGAAATATATCTCATCGGCGACGGGCTAAAGCCTCGCAAAGCAATGGATGCCGTCCATGAAGGCTATCATTTGGGCAATGAAATTTAGGGAAGACTGGCAGCGGGTGCATCCAAAGACGGTGTGATTATATCCGTGGAAAAAGGTAAATAAACCCGGCGGCAAAACATGCTATAATATGTTTTGCTCCAAATGCATAATCCGACAAAATACACATCCCGGAAAGTGTATAATGAATAAATGAATTCTGAAAATTCAGAAATATTACACTACCTGGTTTTAAAACCTGTCATTATATCATTTACTACAGCCATCGCAAATCTTCGCATCTATCCATGGATTCTTTCACAGGCAGTGCTAATGAAGGGAATGTGACCATGTGTCAATTGGAGGTGGCTGCCAATGCCAGTCAACGGCTTTGACCCCGACGAGATACAAGAACAATTATATCAATGTGAGGAAAGATATAAAGCTTTTATGCTGGTCAGTTTTGATAGGATCTACCGGATAAGCGCTGATTGGAGCCAACTGGAGATGCTGAATGGACAGGATCTTTTTCCGACCGCCAGTGATTCACTGGCAAACTGGATAAATAGATTTATTCATTATGATGATCTGGATAATGTTGTCGAAACAATCAGTAAGGGTATACTCGAAAAAATTGCCATTGAACTTGATTTCCGCGGGATTAAAAAGGATAGTACCTCGAGTTGGTATCATGCCCGAATAGTGCCTATTACCAATAATAAGGGCGAAATCATTGAATGGATGGGCACCTGCAGCGAAATTACCGAAAGCAAAGAAACCGAACATCAGCTGATGTCCAGGGAAAATAGAGATGCAGATCTATTGGACAGTTCCACTGTGGGTACAATCATTCTGGATTATAAACGCCGGGAAGGTCTTTTATCTCATTTCTGGATAAACAGATTGGGGCTGAAAGATTCAAACGGGCGGGATGTTTTCGAAGACCCTTTCCGGATAGTTCATCCAGAAGATAGAAAAAGGGTAGAAACTTTTTGGTCTGAATCGGTTCGGGACAAGAAAGCAAAATTCAGTGACGAATACCGGATTAAAACCGTCGATGCAGGATATATATGGATTCTGCTGCAGGTCAGTTTGATTTATGATCCAGCTGGGCAGCCTTTGGTGGCATATGGTGTTTATATCGATATTCATGATCGAAAACTGGTTGAGGAAGCCCTGCGCATTTCAGAAGTGAAATTACGTTCCCTCTTTAATTCCATTCGCGAAGGTTTTGCTATTGTCAGGCCCATCTATGATAAAACCGGACAGCCTTGTGATGTAAGTTTTATAGAAGCCAATCAGGTTTGTGAACAATTATTAGCACAGACAAATCTGAAGGGGAAACTGTTAAGTGAAATCGTAAAAAATTTTAAGAAAGAATGGCTGCTGCCCTATGATCAGGTACTCAGAACAGGCGCGCCCCAGCGGGTTGAAGAACGAAGTCACCGCCGGAGGCGCTGGTTTTCCGTCCATGTTTCCCGTGTGGCCGAGGCCGGGATTCATCAATATGCATTGGTCATAAATGACATCACCGAACGCAAAAACAAAGAACTGCTGCAGTCTTACATATTAGAACTCAGCCAGAGGATCCGCTGGTTATCCGATGGTGAATCCATCCAGGATATCGTGACCAAAATGCTGGTTAAGTATTTGCAGGTTGATCGGGTTAGCTATACAGATTATGGCACGGGCGTTACTCTGGTTAATAATGAAATCAATGACAGCACAAAAATATATGAAGAAACCAGTAACTACAGTGTCCTGCCGGAAGAGATGGAAGTATTGCTGGCGGGGGAAGAAATGGTTTTTCCTGCTGTTGAAGGCTGCCGGGAGGTACCGGAAGAAATAATTTCACACCTGGCTTCTAAAAATATTATGGCCAGTATAACCATGCCGATCTACAGGGAAGAAGAGCTGGCAGCATCGCTGTCCGTTCAACATTCCTCCCCACGTCAGTGGTCTCCGCAGGAGGTTTGGCTGGTGCGTAAAACTGCCGAGCTCAGCTGGCTGGCTATAGAACGGGAGAGGAACAAACAGGCCCTGCAGGAAAGCGAGAAAAAAGCCAATGCATTGGTCCGGGAACTGGAAAAGGCGAATCAGGACAAGAATCGGTTTATCAGTGTAATGTCACATGAGCTCCGTAATCCTCTGGCAGCGATAGCGGCCGGTTTTCAGGTCATGGCTGCTGCCCAAAATGCCGAGCAAGCGGAAAAAGCAAAAGAGATAGTACTCAGACAGGTGAATCAGTTAAGCAAGCTGGTCGATGACCTATTGGATATGCAGCGCATCAGTAAAAATAAGATCAAACTGGGGAAAGAGAATGTTCACCTTAACAAGCTCCTCATCGACGTTGTGAAGGATATGCAAGGGGAGTTTGAGAACAAAAACATTAAAACAAGGGTTGAGATACCAGCAGAATCGGTGGTTATACATGCTGATCCGGTTCGCATCATACAATGTATCGGAAATCTTTTGCATAATGCCTGTAAGTTTTCCCCCCGGGAGGGAATGGTTCAGCTATATTTAAAAAAGGAAGGCGACCAGGCCGTCATCAGTGTGCAGGATAATGGAACCGGTATCAACCCGCAAATATTATCTGATCTATTTCAACCTTTCGTACAGGCAGGGGCCCCGTCGGGTTATCAAAATGAGGGAGGCCTGGGATTAGGGCTGTCCATCGTGAAAAATTTGGTGAAAATGCATGGCGGGACGATTACGGCATATAGCGGCGGTTTAGGGCAGGGGGCCAGTTTTTCTGTCAGGCTGCCCGTTGCGGCATCAAAATATGAGGCTGACAACAGCAAGGAGACAGATATGGTGCCCGCCCATCTTAAAGTACTGGTTA
>JAAYZA010000011.1 GCA_012515055.1 Syntrophomonadaceae bacterium
CAAATCACAGCATGGCTTGACACTAAGTGTTAAACTAATTAAAATCTTAGGTAAGGCTACTTTGTAGAAGCCTTACCTTTTACTTTGACCAATTAGACTACGCTAATTAATATATATTTTTCCATTTAATTTTGGAGACTGGATACATGGAACATATATGCACAAATCCTAAAATATAGATTTATTATGGTTGTCTGTATAAAGGTTAAGGTGGGTTATCTTTAACTTCACCTGTATTCAAAATCGAATATATCGGGAAGTTGAAAATGATAACTCCAACAAGGTAAGTGTTTCTTTAGGGCCGGGTGTTTTACTCGGTTTTTTTATGTAAAATATTAAGGGATAAGAAATACTTTTGGGAGGTGGAATTATCAGCATACTAGAGAGTTTTATAATTATTGCCATTGTGCTGGCAATTGGGCTGGCGGCCGGTTATTTTGGCCGGCGCTTCATAGCTGAAAGCAAATTTGGTACAGCAGAAGAAGAAATAACTAAAATGCTTGATGAAGCCAGCAAGGAAGCGGAAGCAGTTAAAAAAGAGATACTGCTGGAAGGAAAAGATGAAATTCACCGCAATCGCCAGGAAGCGGATAAAGATATTCGAGACCGTCGCCGGGAATTGGATCGGATAGAAAGAAGGATAATTCAAAAGGAAGAAAGCCTGGACAAAAAAACCGAAAACATGGAAAAAAAGGAACAGATGCTGCAGGAAAAGGAAAAAGAAGCGGATAAAACCAACCAGGATCTGCAAATGGTTCTTACACAGCAGCTGAAGGAACTGGAAAGATTGTCCGGCTTGACTTCGGAGGAAGCCAAAGAATTGCTGTTATCCAATGTTAGTCAGCAGATCAGGCAGGAAACTGCCCAGATGATCAAAAACATCGAAAACGAGGCTAAAGAGGAAGGCGATAAAAAGGCGAAAAACATTATCAGTCTGGCCATACAAAAATGTGCCGCCGATGTGGTTTCAGAAACAACTGTTTCAGTGGTGCCCCTGCCCAATGACGAAATGAAGGGCCGGATTATAGGCCGCGAGGGAAGAAACATAAGAACTTTTGAAACCCTGACCGGCGTTGATCTGATCATTGATGATACACCGGAAGCGGTCATACTTTCATCTTTTGATCCCATAAGACGTGAAGTTGCCCGGATTGCTCTGGGAAATTTAGTTAATGACGGAAGGATCCACCCGGCCAGAATCGAGGAGATGGTGGATAAAGCACAGAAGGAGATCGATCAGGAAATCAGGGAACTGGGTGAACAGGCTGCTTTTGAAGTAGGCGTTCACGGTATTCATCAGGAACTGATCAGGCTTCTGGGGCGCTTGAAATACCGGACCAGCTATGGGCAGAATGTTTTAAAGCATTCTGTGGAGGTAGCCCACCTGGCTGGTGTCATGGCAGCGGAACTGGAAGTAGATGTGATGGTGGCCAAACGGGCTGGATTGCTTCATGATATCGGTAAAGCGGTGGACCATGAAGTATCCGGTCCCCATGTGGAAATCGGCATAGATCTGGCTAAAAAGTATCGGGAAAGCAAAGATGTAATCCATGCTATTGCTGCCCACCATGGCGACATTGATTATGAGACCATCGAAGCAATTCTGGTACAGGCAGCTGATGCCATATCGGCATCCCGGCCGGGTGCCCGCCGGGAGACCCTGGAAACCTATATAAAACGTCTGGAAAAACTGGAGGCGGTAGCTGAATCATTTACAGGAGTCGACAGGACCTTTGCCATTCAGGCTGGACGTGAGATTCGTATCATTGTTAAAGCGGATGAAATCGATGATCTGCAATCAATCAATTTATCCCGGGATATTGCTCAAAAAGTGGAAGCCGATCTGGAATATCCTGGTCAGATCAAAGTGGTTGTGATTAGAGAAACCCGGGCAGTGGAATACGCTAAATAATACGGAAATTGACCTATGTATTTATGGCAGGGCAGCTTTTCGAGTAAAGGCTGCTCTGCTTTTTTAAAGAATGCCATATTATACCGGAGTTAAAAGGGCAGGAATTTTGCCTGCTGTGCAGAAAAAGTTTATAACTTATTTACATTAGGAGAAGATATAAATGAATACAGCCGGCCTGGACATTATAATCAATGCATCGGTCAAATATTCAGAGCTTAACGGGATCAAATATCAAACTGATGAACAGATTATAGCACTTAAATTTGCCCTTAAGGGCGCAAAAGGGGATAATGGATTTCAGGACTTGCCCGTTAAATTACATAAAAGCTATGAGGTTTTTCATTTGCTGTGCGGCAGTGAACCGCAAGTATTTAAAACTAATTTCCTGGAACGGGAAGGTATTACCTTTTTTACTTTATACCGCGATGAAGCTACACTTACGGAGGCGGAGATCGATTTATACATACGAATCATGAAAGACGAATTTGACCACTGTCTTATCAAGGATGACATCGATATCGCCACCCAGGATACCTACCGGAAAAGTTTGAAAAACAATTTATTAAAAAGGATCCACAAATCACGGAACTGTAATAGCTTTTGGGCTTTTCGCTCGGGTGGGAAAGTATTTGTATTAAATAAATGATGGAGGCATCAGGTGAATATTTTAGTTATCGGTGACATCGTCGGTAAGCCAGGGCGAAGAGCTTTAAAAGGTTTGCTTCCCGGCTTGCAAAAAGAATATGATATCCATTTTACCATTGCCAATGCGGAAAACGCTGCCGGGGGGCGGGGCATTAACCAGGATGTATTCCGGGAAATAATTGATGCCGGTGTTGATGTTTGTACGATGGGCAACCATGTTTGGGATAACCGTGATATATTCACTTTTATCGATGATGAACCCCGGATTGTGCGGCCGGCGAATTACCCCGGAGATTGTCCCGGGCAGGGATTCCACATCTATACTGCCGGCTTTAACAAAAAGGTAGCAGTTGTTAATGTTTCCGGCCGGGTTTTTTTAGGCGCTTTAGACTGCCCCTTTCAAACCATGGAATCGATCCTGACCGACTTGCAGGGGAAAACTGACCTGATCATAGTTGATTTTCATGGGGAAGCTACTTCCGAAAAGCTGGCTTTTGCTTACTGCTTCGCGGGACGGGTAGATGCAGTATTAGGTACCCACACCCATATAATGACGGCTGATGAGCGGATAATGCCCGGCGAGACAGCTTATATCACCGATTTGGGTATGACTGGACCGGTGGACTCTATACTGGGGATGGAAAAGGAACAGGTTATCCAGAGGTTTTTGACCCAGCGTCCGGTAAGGTTTGAGGTAGCCAAAGGTGCGGCACAATTACAGGGAGTGGTGCTGATTTTTGACGAAGATGCTAACCGTATAATGGAAATTGAAAGAATTTGTCTGGTCATAGATTAATATGAAATTATTGGTAGACACCTGCGGATAAAAAGAAGGAATTACCAAACCTATTTAGAATATACTCATATAGAGGAGAGCAAGCCAGCTATATTTAACTATTGAGGGGGGTATTTTATGGAAGTATTAAAGGTTTCTGCAAAATCAAGTCCAAATTCTGTGGCAGGGGCGCTTGCTGGTGTTCTGAGAGAGAGGGGAGCAGCAGAAATACAAGCAATTGGTGCCGGGGCTATCAATCAAGCCATAAAAGCGATTGCCATAGCCCGGGGGTTTGTAGCACCAAGTGGTATGGACCTTATTTGTATACCTGCATTTACTGACATCATGATAGATGGTGAAGAAAGGACCGCGATAAAACTGATCATTGAACCCAGGTAAATCGGTTATCAAAGTCAGGAACAAACAGATTTTAAATCCTGCCCGGGCAGGTTAACATTTGAAAAAACAATAGATGCAGCTAATAAAAGTGAAGATCAAAGCTTAGCGGGCCCCGCCATTGAGACGTACCAGTATACGTTGATAGAGCGGGGCTTGTTGCGTGGCAGAAGAAATACATCGGGAAAAGAAAGATGAAAGGGTTTTAGTATAAGATCAAATCTGTCTTAAAAAGGAGGCCTTCATGAAGAAGATTATTGATTTACATTGTGATACTATTTCCTTCATTGCTGAAAACTGGGGGTCATTGCGCACCAACAGTGCCCATTTTGATCTGGTCCGGGCCGGACAAACCGGCATATGTCTGCAATTCTTTGCTCTTTTCACTCCGCCCGATGATAGTAATGCCGTATTAAGGCGAATACTAAAAATGGTGCAAAAATACCATCAGGAGATGAGCCTGAACCGGGACCTGGTTTATCCTCTACTGGAATTTAATGATATGCTGACAGCGGAGAATCAAGATAAAATAGGCTGTTTATTGCATTTAGAGGGGGCCGAGGCCCTGGGACATGATGTGGAATTGCTTCAAGTCTTGTACTTATTGGGTCTGCGCAGCATAGGGCTCACCTGGAATTACCGCAATATGATGGCAGATGGGGTCAGCGAAGGAAATGCAGATGGCGGCCTGAGCAGCAAAGGCAGACAACTTTTGGATGAAATGAGCCGGCTGGGAGTGATTTTGGACCTGGCCCATCTGGGAGAAAGAAGCTATTATGATGCACTGGAACATTATAATAAACCATTGATCGTCAGTCATGCCAATGCCGCAGGTTTATACCCCCATCGCCGCAATTTAAGCGATGATCAGCTGGCAGTCCTGCAGCAAAACGGCGGAATTGTCGGGGTGACAGCAGTGAAGGATTTCATCGGGGAAAAAGACGGGATAGAGGGACTTATTGATCATATCGTATATATTTCGGATTTGATAGGCTGTCAGCATGTGGCACTGGGTTCCGATTTTGATGGTGCAGATAATATGGTCTTAAAGGGAGTGGAGGAATATCAAAACCTCGATAAACAATTGGGAAAAAGAGGGTTTAAACCCGGAGAAATAGAAAATATCCTGTGGGGCAATGCTGTAAGAATATTAAAGACTATCCTATAAAGGGGACATTTTGATGTATGATTTGCACACCCATACCTATGCTTCTGACGGAGTTTTAAGCCCGGAGGAACTGATTGACAGGGCTTTTCAGGCAGGCCTGGCCGGGATCGCTGTGACTGACCATGATACAACAGCGGGGATAGCCCCGGCTTTAGAACATCAAACCAGGTATGAGGGAAGGCTGGAAGTTATTCCGGGGATTGAAATGAACACCGAAATGGAAGGGTGCGACATACACATTTTAGGGTATTTCATAGATCATCACGACGAAAATCTGTTGGTCCGTCTGGAAGAACTGAAAAACTCCAGGCGGGGACGAGCCCATGAAATGGTATGCAAACTTAAAAACATGGGGTATAATATCAGCTTCGAACAGGTCCGGCAGATAGCTAAGAATGATTTGATTGCCAGACCCCATATAGCTCAGGCCCTTTTGCTGAATAATCATGTTTTTTCCATTCGGGAGGCCTTCGATAAATTGATTGGGCGAGGACAGCCAGCCTATGTTCCGCGTTATAAATTCTTACCCGAAGAAGCCCTGGATCTGATTAAAATGAATGGAGGCATATCCGTACTGGCTCATCCGGGTTTGATTAAGGACCAATCCATGATCAGCACAGTGATTGCAGCGGGGATTCAGGGGATCGAAGTATATTATCCCGACCATACTCAGGAACAGATACAGGTTTATGAAAAAATAGCTTTACAACATGGACTGGTAGTTACAGGGGGATCTGATTATCATGGTTTGAACCGGGGTTTGCATGATCCGCGTCTGGGTTGTTGCGGAATTTCGACGTTGCAAATGGGGGAAATAAAAAAATTATATAGGAAAATGAGGGAAAAGTAGCATATTTATATAATATAAGGCAGGAATCCTGCTGCTGGGTGTAGAAGTTACAAAAAAACTTTTACCGAAAGGCGTTATTTAAAATATGCTTAGAAAATTAGCTCCCCTGATTATAATTTGTTTTGTTTTGTTAATTTTACCCCGGCCAGTATTGGCAGCAGAGGTTTTCCATACTGTTAAATCCGGGGACAGCCTCTGGAGCATTGCCGTTAAGTACAACACCTCGGTGGAAAAAATAAAACAGCTCAATCAGCTGAGCACAGACAATCTGCAAATCGGAAAATCTTTATGCGTTGTCCGGACCCAGGATCAGCAGACTGTTGCTGTCATAGATGCAGGTGCAGCTTATTATATCGTTCAATCCGGTGATAACCTGTGGAAAATCTCACAGCAATTTAACACCACAGTGGAAAAAATAAAAGAGCTTAATCAATTAAGTTCAGAAAGCCTTGCGGTGGGTCAAAGATTATGTGTCGCCGCTGAAAACCCGGTGACGGCAATATTGCCTGAACCGCTGCCCGCCCCAGTTGCTGATGAAGAGGCAGATTCAGCCACCCTGACGGAAAATATTTATATCGTTCAATCGGGGGACAGCCTGGATGGTATTGCCTCAGCTTTTGGCACCAGTGTAGCGATGCTGAAACGGATAAATAACTTAACCAGCGAAGTAATCAATCCGGGGTATGCATTAAGACTGTCTAATACTGGCAATGAAGTGTCCCGGGGAGGTTATGAAGATCGTCTTTCTGCAGGTATTCTGGCCACAGCCAGACAACATCTGGGCACACCTTATCGATACGGCGGATCCAGCCCGGGAGGCTTTGATTGTTCCGGGTTTGTCATGTATGTATATTCCCAGCATGGATATAATTTAAACAGAACAGCCGCATCACAATATAATCAGGGGACTCCGGTTGGAAAAGCTGATTTGCAGCCGGGTGATCTGGTGTTTTTCCGTTGTTATAGTTCTTCTATAGATCATTCCGGAATATACATCGGCAATAACGATTTTATTCATTCTTCGTCTCCCCGCAGCGGCGGTGTGATCATAAGCAGCCTTGATGAGAGTTACTACGCCAGATCCTATGCTGGTGCAGCGAGGATCATGCAATAGGATCCTGAAGTCACGGCAAGATATGGAGGTTACATGGAAGAAAATATTTTCATCATGCCCGGCAGCATAATGGACAGCAAAGAATGGAAAGACCTGGAGACCAAAGAGTTTGAACTGGGCAGCGACAGGGTTCTGGATGAAATAATAGAAAAGCGGATATGGAACAATGCTGAAATAATATGGTTACTTAGAAAGATGGTCTATTTCTACGGTAAAAAGGATCACCTTTTAAAAAGCGCTCCGCCGGAGCGTTTGCTCACCAATATGACCGACTTACTGCGAGTAATGTTTATTCTTTATGATAAATTTGATCCTGAACTGGATGATAATTTAAGAAGTTATGTTTGTTCCAAACTTACAGATGCAACATGGGGAATCAGTAGTCGTACCAGAATATATCTAGAAAAAACAGCAAAAAATTTGGATAACAGATAAAAAGCTTGAGAGCGGGACGGAAGTGTCCCGCTGATTTTTTCTGTAAATGCAAAGGAGGGTTTCCTTTTTGCAATAAGTCCAGGTGGAGGTATATATTATGGATACGATTAGCGAGCAACAACATATTAAGCGGATCATGCAAATGGAGGCCAGAGTCAATGCTTGCCAGCGCTGCTCATCCTCACGCCGCTGCTTGCGCAAACCAGCCCTGGGTAAAGGGGATCTGACCCCGGAGGTGTTACTGGTTTTTATGTCTGCGCGGCATTCGGAAAACATGAACTATATGGAGATCAGGCAAATGCTTAAAAAAGAGCTGGCAACGGAGAGGATATACCATACCTATATGGCCAGATGCCAGCCGCAAGCTTGTGTACATATCGATGATCTGGAAGATATGCTGATGCGGGAAACAGCTTTTTTTGAAAGCTCATGCCCATTTCTGGGGCCGGTCTGTCAGGGTGTACCCATCGTCCCGGCGGGAACCCAGATCACTGCCTGCCTGCCATATTTGATGGAGGAAATCGATATCCTGGCGCCCCAAACCATTATTTTATTTGGTGAAAGAACTGCTGAATTCGGGCTCAAAGCACTGGGTATTCTGGAAAAACCAATTATTCCGGGTTTTTATCTTAATAGCGGCCGCAGCATATATACTACCGAAAAAGAAAGTGTTTTTACCAGTGAAGACGCCAGGAAGTTGGCAGCTTTTACTAATCGACAGGTAGAACTGGCCTGAAGCCGGCGGTAAGAGATGAAACTCCCTGGACTTATCAATTAATCCTGCTTGAACACGACAAATAAAAGCCGTTGAAGCAGGATTTTTACATGCTTGCATCGATTGCCCGTGGATTTTTATAAGTTTCATAACGATACTGATCGCCCAAAATATTCGTAATTACCCTCTGTTTGATCATTCCTGTTTTATTGGGCAGTCCCGTAATACTGCCCGCAGATGAAGAACACATCCCCATTGAGTTCGTCCGGGCTTATTCGTTCCCCTGGCAAACGACTGCTGCACAGCTTTTAAATCTTCGGAGCCTGGAATCAGGTTTGTAAGCATAACCTCCGGCCTGTCCGCAGTAATTTTCTTCTTTTCTCCGGAATAGTATTTTCAAAAAGGTGGGCGGAGGAAGAAGCTTTAATGAAGAACAATATCTGGAGTCAGATAGGCATTGATGAAGCATTCCGGCAGATTGGTTCCAGCCAGGAAACGGGCCTGAACAATGATCAGGTCAAAATCAGACTGGGCCAGGGAAAGAATATTTTGGCCCAGGGACCGGCTTTTAACCCGCTGGTATTGCTTCTGCATCAATTTACCGATACCATGGTTCTGGTTTTATTAGGCGCTACGGTTTTGTCCGGCTTAATCGGCGCTATGGAAGATGCGATAACAATAATGGTCATCGTAGCCCTTAATGCTGTACTGGGTTTTATCCAGGAGTTCAGAGCAGAAAAATCCCTGGAGGCGATAAAAAAACTATCGGCACCTTTCACGACAGTTTTAAGAGGGGGTAACAAGCTGAAAATACCGGCTTCCGAACTGGTTCCTGGGGATGTGGTTTTTTTAGAAACTGGAGACAAGGTGCCGGCGGATATGCGTTTAATTGCTGCCCATAACATGGAGATCGATGAATCGATATTAACCGGTGAATCTGTGCCGGTAAGCAAGGAGGCAGAGCAGATAATGGATTCTGCCGCTCCCCTGGCGGAGATGGCCAATATGGCTTTTATGGGGACAGCACTTACTAAAGGGCGCGGCATGGGACTGGTTACAGCAACGGGAATGGATACAGTTATGGGGGAGATAGCTCATAGTATACAAAGTACCAGGGGCGGAATGACACCATTGCAGATTAAACTGGATCAACTGGGCAAAATCCTTATTGTGATCTGTATCGTGGTTTGTCTGGTGGTAGTATTGCTGGGCCTGTACCGGGGCGAAGCAGCAATGACCATGTTAATGGCGGGGATTAGTCTGGCGGTTGCTGCCATACCCGAGGGATTGCCGGCTATTGTAACCGTTGTTCTGGCACTGGGGATCCAGCGCATGGCCAAACGCCATGCCATCATCAGGAAATTACCGGCAGTTGAAACACTGGGGTGTACCACTGTTATCTGTTCTGATAAAACCGGGACATTAACCCAGAATAAAATGACGGTAAAAAAACTGGCGACACTGGAGCAGGTAATTGACGTAAGTGGTGACGGTTATGATTTAAAAGGCGGGTTCCTTTCGGCAGGACAAAGCATCATTCCTATCCGTGACCGGGCAGTCAATATGATGGTAATGGCTGCCTGGCACTGTAATAATTCCTCCCTGGTCCATCAGGGTAAAAGGATAGAGACCTTTGGTGATCCTACTGAAATAGCCTTACTGGTCCTGGCACGAAAAGCCGGTATAAAAAGTGAATCAGTGCGCATCAAAGAGATCCCCTTTGATTCGGAGCGAAAGAAAATGACAGTGGTAATAAAGGAGCAGGGAAAGTATCTGATTTTAATGAAAGGGGCCCTGGAAGAAGTCATAAAAAGCTGCCAGTTTGTTCTGCAGGGGGAACGGACTGTCCAGCTGGATCCTTTATTGCGGCAAAAAATCATCAGTGTTCAGGAACAATGGGCCGGGCAGGCATTAAGGGTCCTGGGCTTTGCATATAAAAACATTCCCGGACAGGGGGCTGCAGATCTCAACGATCAGGAAGCGGAAAGCGGCTTGATACTGGCAGGTATCGCCGGCTTGATAGACCCGCCCCGACCCGGGGTGGAAAAGGCCATCGGCGAATGTCTGGAGGCAGGCATCATTCCCATTATGGTCACCGGTGACCATCCAGTTACAGCTGTCGCTATCGCCCGTGCCATAGGGTTGACGGAAAGTGAGCAAGTGATCACCGGGGTGCAGATCGACCAGCTTACAGATGGGGAATTATATAAGCAAGGTGTTGGCAGCCGGGTATTTGCCCGGGTTTCACCCCAGCATAAGAACCGCATTGTTAAAGTTTTTCAGCAGCAGGGTCATGTAGTGGCAATGACCGGTGACGGGGTCAATGATGCTGCCGCTGTTAAGGCCGCCGACATAGGCATTGCCATGGGTATAAGCGGAACGGAAGTTACCCGGGAGGCATCTGCCATGGTTCTGGCCGATGACGATTTTTCCACCATCATCAGTGCGGTTCATGAAGGACGGGCCATTTATGATAATATACGTAAATTTTTACGTTATCTTTTGGGAGGCAATATCGGGGAGATACTGGTGATGCTGCTGGCCTCATTGATGGGGATGCCCTTGCCGCTGCTGCCCATCCAAATTTTATGGGTTAATCTTATTACCGACGGTTTGCCGGCTATAGCACTGGGTCTGGAACCAGCTGAACCGTTTATTATGCAAAGAAAACCCCGCAGCAAAAATGAAAATATATTTGCCCACGGTCTGGGGCAACTGGTTTTTAAACGGGGAATTTATATCGGTGTTATAACATTATTGGCCTTCAGCTGTGGACTTATGTACTGTCGCTGGGCAGGTATCGATGGTTTATGGATCCCCCGCACCATGGCTTTAAGCACCCTGGTTTTTGCCCAGCTTTTCTATGTTTTTGAATGCCGCTCGGAAAAGTATTCCCCTTTTGAAATTGGGTTTTTGGCCAATCCCTACCTGCTTACGGCCGTAATTATCTCCAGTTTTATGCAATTGATGGTTATTCATTGGGAGCCTCTGCAGAGCGTTTTTAAGACAGCGCCCCTGGAAGGGTGGCAGTGGCTGATTATTATTATTCTCACCGGCAGCAGGCTGGCCCTAAAATATATCGCATTTTTATTCCGCAAATTACGTATGTGGTCACTTCGCTATGAAACAGAATGCTGAGCCAGTTTATTATATAAAACTCAGCTGTTCCCTTCATCTTTCCTGCCTTTGTCATTGCTAGCTCATGCATAATCAGCTATAATTCCAATAAATAACCAACAAAATGAAGATATCAATAGGAAAGGTAGATTAAAGCATGATAAAAAGCATGACAGGCTTTGGCAAGAGTCAGGTGGAAAAGGACGGCTATTCTGTGACCTGTGAGGTGCGAGGTGTCAATCATCGCTATTTCGATACCCATATTCGCCTGTCGCGGCGCTACATGTTTTTAGAGGATCGCATCAAAGAAGAGATCAAACAATTTGTAACCCGGGGTCGGATAGAGATGACCCTTAATATTGAGAAAACGGGAGAATCAACGAGGAATATTACGGTTGACAATGATTTGGCGATGGCTTATCATAAATATTTGAAGGAATTAGCAGAAAAGCTAAATATTTCGCAGGATATTAGATTAATTGATATTTTCCGTCTGCCCGAAGTGTTCAATGTCAGTGATGATGAGGAAGACCTGGAACTGGTATGGTTGGTAATGAAGGAAGCATTGAGCGGGGCTATGACCAGCCTGGCAGAGATGCGCAGTAAAGAAGGGCAAACCCTGGCCCGGGATATACTGGGACGCAATGACCAGATACTGGCCATGGTAGATCAATTGGAAGAACTGGCACCCCAGGCCGCCTGGGATTATGAAGAAAAACTGCGTAAAAGGATTACCGAATTGGTGGGACAGGATCTGGCCGATGAACAGCGCATCCTGCAAGAAGCTGCTATTTTTGCCGATAAGGCCAGCATAACTGAAGAAATCGTGCGCTTAAGAAGCCATATAAAACATTTTGCGGAGTTCATGCAGGAAGATGAGGCAGTAGGACGTAAATGTGATTTTTTGATCCAGGAAATGTTCCGGGAAATCAATACCGTCGCTTCGAAGAATAATCATCTGCCCATGAGCAGTCTTGTAGTGGACGTAAAAGCCGAACTGGAAAAAATGAGAGAACAAATTCAGAATATAGAATAAAACAGGAGGTGATCCGGTTAAGTCCGGAATTTTATGGACATTAAACTGGTTAACATTGGATTCGGTAATATTGTAGCCGCCAATCGCATTATCGCTATCGTAAGTCCGGAGTCAGCACCCATCAAGAGGATCATTCAGGAGGCTCGTGAAAAGGGGATGCTTATCGATGCTACTTATGGCAGGAGGACCAGGGCTGTTATTATTGTTGACAGTGCCCATATTGTCCTCTCTGCTGTTCAGCCGGAAACGGTGGCTAATCGTTTAGGTTCCAGGGACGAAGTTTAGAGCAGGGATTTGATATGCAATATACCAGGAAGGGCATTTTATTTATTATTTCCGGTCCCTCGGGAGTAGGCAAAGGTACCATCAAAAAGGCAGTTTTGCCCGGGGTCGGTGCGTTGCTGGAATCCATTTCCGCTACTACCCGCCAGCCCAGGGGCCATGAGGTCAATGGCCGGGAGTATTTTTTTCTTACCCCCGGAGAGTTTAGCAACTGGATACAGCAGGATAAGTTTATAGAATGGGCCAATGTTTACTCCAATATGTATGGTACGCCCCGGGAATTTGTCCTTAAAAACCTGGAGCAGGGCCATGATGTTTTATTGGAAATAGATATACAAGGGGCCTTACAGGTTAAAGCCACCATGCCGGAGGGGGTTTTTATTTTTATTGCTCCCCCTTCTATTGAGGATCTGGTCGACCGTCTTTGCAATCGGGATCAGGATTCGCCGGAAAGCATCGCTGCCCGTTTGGCAGCCAGCGAGGAAGAAATGACCTTTATGCCGCAGTATGATTATGTGGTGGTCAACGATAATCTTGAAGATGCCGTAGACAGGACCAGAGCAATAATCATGGCGGAAAGATGTAAAATAAGCAATATGAAAATGGGGGGATAGAATATGATTCCACCGTCAACCAAAGACATAATAAACATAGGCAACAGTAAATATGCTGTAGTTATAGCCGTTGCCAAAAGAGCCCGCGAATTATCGGAAGATAAAAAGGATGACGAAGATTATCGTCTTTCAACTATGGTGACAGAAGCATTGGATGATGTTTTGACCGGCAAGATCAAAATTAGCTGATCATTATAGCAGGGGGTTTTTGCAGTGCCCAAAACAATTGGAATAGGTATTACGGGCGGGATCGCTGCCTATAAAATAACAGATCTGGTGAGCAAACTGAAAAAAAACGATTACGAGGTAATCGTTCTGATGACAGAGGGGGCAGCCAGATTTATAACACCACTGACCTTAAAAACCATATCCGGCCGCGAAGTATTGACTGATTTGTGGCAGGACAGCCCGGAGTGGAAGGTCCAGCATATTGGGATGGCCGAAGAAATTGATTTATTGGTAGTGGCCCCGGCAACTGCCAATATAATTGGGAAGATGGCCAATGGTATAGCTGATGACCTGTTATCAACGGTTTATCTGGCCAATACCGCACCAGTAATCATTGTTCCCGCTATGAATTCAAATATGTATCAAAAACCGGTGGTGCAGGAAAATCTTAACCGGTTGAAAAGTCATGGCTGCACTATTATTGCACCTGAATGCGGGGAATTGGCCTGTGGGGCTTCCGGTCCAGGCCGGCTTCCGGATATCGAGGTCATTTATCAGGCGATAGTGGATAAAATGCATCCTAAACAGGACTTAAAAGGCAAAAAACTGATGGTGAACGCTGGCACCACCTGCGAAGATATAGATCCAGTCAGGTTTATAGCCAACCGGGGAACCGGAAAGATGGGCTTTGCCATTGCTGAAGCGGCCAGAAACCGTGGGGCGGAAGTAGTTCTGATAGCTGGCAAATCAAGCCTGGAGGCACCCGAAGGAGTCGAGTTCCATACCGTCTGGGGGGCCGAGGAAATGTGTGCCCGGATGCTGGAGATACAAACTGATTGTGATATCATTATTGGTGCCGCAGCAGTGGGAGATTTTCAAATCGCAGCAATTGCCCAGCAAAAACTGAAGAAAAAAGACAACGAAACCCAGCAACTGATCCTTGAACTGGTGGGTACACCTGATATTTTGAAGGAACTGGGCAAAAAGAAAAGAACAGGTCAAATCATGGTAGGTTTTGCCGCAGAAACGGAAAATGTTTTGGAAAATGCCCGCAAAAAACTGAAAAGCAAAAACCTGGATTTCATTGTTGCCAATGATGTAACAATGGAAGGGGCAGGTTTTGCCACAGATACTAATATCGTTACTTTCATCGACAAAAACGGGGGAATAGCAGCATTGCCGCAGATGACTAAATACCATGTTGCCGAGGCAATTCTGGATAGAATTGTTGATTTGATAAAAAAATAAATATTAATGAGGGGATGAAGGACTTGTCAAAGAATTTATTTACTTCGGAATCTGTAACAGAAGGACATCCTGATAAAATTGCTGATCAGATTTCAGATGCGATTTTGGATGCCATCATAGGACAGGATCCTGATGCAAGAGTGGCAGCAGAAACCATGGTCACTACCGGATTGGTTCTGGTATCCGGGGAAGTCACCACTGATTGCTATATTGATATTCCGAAACTGGTGAGAAAGACCATAGAGGAAATTGGTTATACCAGAGCCAAATATGGTTTTGACAGTGAAACCTGCGCTGTTATTACTTCTATTGACGAACAATCAGGCGATATCGCCCTGGGAGTCGATAAAGCTCTGGAAGCCAAAAAAGGGGAAATGACTGAACAGGAAATGGCCACCATCGGGGCAGGTGACCAGGGAATGATGTTTGGTTATGCCAGCAATGAAACTGAGGAATTAATGCCCATGTCGGCTATCCTGGCTAATAAAATGGCCCAGCGCCTGACTGATGTACGTAAAAAGGGAGTATTGGATTATCTGCGTCCCGATGGGAAAACCCAGGTGACGGTGGAATACCAGGGTAACCAGCCTCTCAGAGTCGATACAGTGGTGGTTTCCACCCAGCATCATCCTGATGTGCCGGCGGAAACCATTGAAAAGGACATAATCGAACATGTGGTCAAAGTAGTTGTTCCAGCTGCAATGCTGGATGATAAGACCCGTTACTTTATCAATCCCACCGGCAGGTTTGTCATTGGCGGTCCCCAGGGTGACTGCGGTTTAACTGGACGGAAAATCATTGTCGATACTTATGGCGGCATGGCCAGACATGGCGGTGGTGCCTTTTCCGGCAAGGACCCCACCAAGGTGGATCGTTCGGCGGCTTATGCAGCTCGCTATGTGGCTAAAAATCTGGTCAAGGCTGGTGTTGCTGACAAGCTGGAAATTCAGCTGGCCTATGCCATCGGTGTTGCCAATCCGGTTTCCATCCGGGTCGATACCTTTGGCACCAATAAGATCCCGGAAGAGCAGATAATCGATCTGATCAGGAATAATTTCGACCTGCGTCCGGCAGCCATAATCAGGGATCTGGATCTGCGCCGGCCTATTTTCAGGAAAACTGCCGCATACGGACATTTTGGACGTGATGACGAAGATTTTACCTGGGAAAGAACTGATAAAGCGGCGGCTATAAAGGAACAGGCTGGATTATAAAAAACCAGCAATTGTTTTATATTTATTTGTAACCCAAAAAGCCCGTGATTGAGGCGTATGGCAAAATACGTTGTAAAACGGGCTTTTTAAATTGTGTTATGATTAAAAAACAGCCAGCCGGCATATTTTTTAAGGAGGCTAAAATGCTTACCGCCGAGGTTCTCATCAATCTGCCCAGTCCCAGATTCAATCAGGCTTTTTCCTATTCGGTGCCGGAACATTTATCCGCTCAGATAGAATTTGGCCAGCGGGTTCTGGTAGAATTCAACCGCCGCCTGCTGGAGGCCTATGTTATAGATATAAATGAGCATATATCGGGGGAAGTGAAACCTTTGCTGGAGATACTGGACGATGAGCCGGTATTCGATGCCCGGCTGTATCAACTGGCATTGTGGATGGCAGATTATTATTTAAGCAGCGTCCCCCAGGTTCTTAATACCATAATTCCCGGCAGTATGGATAAAAAAGGACCGGTAGAGGTCATGGCCCGTTTTACAGCAGAAGACCTGCCAGAGGTTATCCACCGGGAGCCGCAGGTCGAGGAGCTTTTGCAGGAGCTTATTGCCCAGGGAGGCCTTAAATTGCCCGATGCTCTTAAACTGGCGGGCTATGAAGAACTGATGGCTCTGGCCCAACAGGGACTCATCGGCATGGTGCAAAAGTACACTGCTTATCGGCCCGGCAAGGACGGCTATGTTTATGAACTGGCTGAGCTAAAAGAAGGCCTGGAGGAACAAATGCAAAAACGAGCACCCCGTCAGGCACAGGCCGTTAAATACCTGAGAGAAAATGGCCCAACCGATCAAGTGACACTGGAAGGTATCATCCCGGCGGCCAGTCTTAAAACCCTTTTAAAAAAGGATTATATTAAACTGGTCAGGAAAAAGCCGGAAATAACGCCGGGGACCTTGAATCTGACCCCGGAACAAAATCATGCCTTGCAGGAAATATCTATTGCCGGGCAACAGGGGTCCTTTCAGGAAATTTTATTATACGGTGTGACCGGCAGCGGGAAAACGGAAATCTATCTGCAGGCAGCTGAAGAGATGATCGCCCGAGGGCGAAAAGTCCTGGTCCTGGTACCGGAAATCGCTCTTACCAGCCATCTGGTGGATATATTTGCTGCCCGTATCGCAAGACTGGCTGTTATCCACAGTGCTATTTTATCTTCCGAACGATATCAGCAGTTTAAGGCCATAAAAAAGGGTGAAATCGACCTGGTATTGGGCACCCGTTCAGCCGTATTTGCTCCCCTGTCCGGGATGGGGCTGATCATTATCGATGAGGAACAGGAAAACAGCTACAAAAATGAAGAAACACCCCGGTACCATGCCCGGGAGGTAGCCCGCCAGCGCGGGATTATGGAAGGTGCCTTGCTGGTTCTGGGCACAGCTACACCAGCCATAGAAACATTTTATCAGGCAGTCAGCGGGCAAATGGGGATGCTGGTCCTGGAAAACCGTCCCGGCCAGGCTCAATTACCGGAGATCATCATTGATGATAGGCGGGGGGAGCCGCGAAAGGATAGCCGTTTCAGCCTTTCCCCCTTGTTGAGGGGAAAATTGACAGAGAAAATAGCCAGCGGTGAACAAAGTATTATCCTGATAAACCGCCGGGGTTATTCACCTGTGACAATTTGCCGCCAGTGTGGTACGATTTTTTCATGTCCTTCCTGTTCGGTGGCATTAAACTATCATCAGGACCGAAGAAAAGAGTTATGCCATTATTGCGGTTTTGAAAAGGAGATCAGCCGCTGCTGCGGGAAATGCGGCAGCAAGTATGTACAGCAATTTGGTTATGGCACTCAAAAAGTCGAAGAAGAGATAAAAAACCTTTTTCCCCGGGCCCAGGTGGCGCGGCTGGATATGGATGTCAGTCAGAAAAGAGGACAGCGGCAGGACATATTGGACCGCATGAAAAATAAATCCATCGATATTTTAATCGGGACGCAAATGGTAGCCAAGGGATTCGATTTTCCCCATGTTTCTTTAGTGGGTATAATAGACATAGACAATATGCTCAGCATCCCTGATTATCGAGCTGCGGAAAGATGTTTTCAGCTCATTGTCCAGGCGGCAGGACGCGCCGGGAGAGCTCTGCTTCCCGGGGAAGTTGTGATCCAGACATTCAATGGGGATCATGAAGTGATAAAATACGCGGCCCGGCAGGATTATTTTAATTTCTATAAACATGAGATCAGCAGCAGGAGAATCCTGGAGTACCCGCCTTTTAAGGAAATCATGCGAATTGTGATCAGTTCCAGTCGGGAAGATCAGGCTGACAGGGAAACAGGAATTTTAAAGGAACTCATAGAAGAAATCATTGATGCAACGGAAACGGACCTGGATATACTGGGACCGGCTCCCGCGCCTTATTATAAAATCAAGGATCGTTATCGTTATCAATTATTGCTGAAAGCAGATGACTTTTGGCTATTAAACAGCATTGGCCGTCAGATACTGGCCAGGCGCAATGAATTTAATGCCCGCCTGGAATTGGATATCAACCCGGTCAGCATAATATGAGGTGAGAAAATGGCAATCTATCAAATCGTAAAAGAACCGGATCAATCTTTGCGCACCCGCTCTAAACCGGTAAATAATATCAATGACGGGGTGCGCCGGGTACTGGATAATATGAAGGAAACCATGTATGCCTTTGACGGAATAGGTCTGGCTGCTATTCAGATCGGAGTACCCAAACGCATGATAGTAGTTGATCCCGGTGATAATTATATGGAACTGATAAATCCGGTCATAACTGACAGCAGCGGCCAGAAAAAAGCCAGTGAAGGCTGTTTGAGCGTACCGGGTAAAGTGGGTTTGGTCGATCGTGCCCAGAAGATTACTGTTAAAGCATTAAACCGCGATGGCGAGGAAATTACGCTGGAGGCGGAAGACTTGCTGGCCCGGGTACTGCAGCATGAGATCGATCATCTGGAAGGAATCCTTTTTATCGATATCGCTACCCATCTGCAGGCAGATGAATGATTTAAGGAGAAAAACAGTGCAGATTGTTTTTATGGGTACCTCCACATTTGCGGTACCCGCCCTGGAAAAATTGATCAACACCGGATTTGAGATAGCCGGGGTGGTGACCCAGCCGGATCGCCCCCGGGGACGAGGCAAACAACTGGCCGTTTCACCGGTAAAAGCAACGGCTATGGAATATGGCCTGTCTATTTATCAGCCCGAGAGGATAAAGTCCGGAGAAGCCATTGAATATATTTCTGACTGGCAGCCGGAGCTGATCATAACCGCTTCCTATGGCCAGATCATACCGCCGGCCATCCTGGAGATGCCGGCAGCAGGCTGTATCAATATACATGCATCTTTACTGCCCAGGTATCGTGGTGCGGCACCCATCCAAAGATGCCTGATGGAAGGGGAAGATAAAACCGGTGTAACCATCATGTTCATGGATGAGGGATTGGACACGGGTGATATTTTAGTACAGCAGGAAGTGGCTATAAGCGACGTCACCACTTTCGGGCAGCTCCATGATGAGCTGGCCCTGGTTGGTGCAGAGCTGTTGATGACGGCTATTAAGAAGCTGCAAGCCGGAGATCTGACTGCCCGAAAACAGGACGAGTCTGCCGCTACTTATGCCTCCATGCTCAAAAAAGAAGACGAGATCATCAACTGGCAGGAGGATGCCCGCCAAATATTCAATCAGATCAGGGCACTGGACCCGCAGCCGGGGGCCTTTACACTGCTGGCAGGGGAAAATTTAAAGATTTTTAAAAGCAGGATAGTTAAAGGGGACGAAACGGGTCGCCCCGGTGAAATAACTGCCGTTCTGCCGGCGGGATTCATTGTCAAAACCGGTGACGGGTCACTGGAAATATTAGAAGTGCAAAGAGCCGGGAAAAAAAGGATCGAGGCGGGAGCTTTTTTAAAAGGCAGCAATTTATCTGCTGGCATGATCCTCGGCGGTCAGGAATAGAGCAAATGGAAACGAAAAAACGTATATATGTCGGAATGTTGGGAGTCAGTCTTTTGTTTCTGGTACTCTCCATCGCCCTTATCTTGTATTTGATCAATAATGCCCAGTTGCTGGTAAATCAATTCCTGCTTACCCTCATTGCTTCGCTGGGAATAATCATACTCATTATGCTGGCGATAGGAATCGCGGCAATCGTGATCATGATTATCCGGGGAAAGCCTTCACCAATTTTAACCTTGCTGAGCCGTTTCTCCAATGAAGTGCTGTTTCCTCCGGCAGTTTTTTTCGGTAAGGCATTGGGTGTGGAACGGGAAAAGATCCTGGCTTCTTTTATAGCTGTCAATAATTTTTTGGTCAGCAATAATAACGATGTCATTCAACCGGAGGGGATTTTGATACTTTTGCCCCATTGCATCCAGAATTCTGACTGTCCGCATAAAATAAACGTTAATATCGACAACTGCCGCAGCTGCGGCAAATGCAAAATTGGCGAATTAAAAGAACTGGCTGAGCAATATGGTGCGCATATCAAGGTTGCTACCGGCGGGACCCTGGCCCGTAAAATCATCAGGGAGATCCGTCCCCGGGCTATTGTCGCCGTAGCATGTGAAAGGGATCTATCATCGGGGATCCAGGATAGTGGACCGGTGCCCGTTATCGGAGTTTTAAACTGCAGACCCAATGGTCCCTGTGTTAATACGGATGTAAGTCTGGAGGCAGTAGAACAGGCCATTAATACAATTTGCCACCGATAGATCAAGTAACTTCGAGGAGGGAAATATTTGATCCCCGGAAATAATAATGAAGTAACGGAAACCAGACGATTGTCAGCGGAGTTACTACATCGCATTTTAGAAAAAGGGGCTTTTGCCAATATCAGTTTAGAGCGTGAACTGAGCGGTAAAGCTCTGGCCAGTGCGGATAAAAATCTGGTGACTGAAATCGTCAGCGGGACAGTTCGTATGCACAAGCACCTTGACTGGGTGCTTGATTTATTTCTACCCAGCGGTATAATGGCTGTCAATCCCTGGCTGCGTACCATCCTGAGGATGTCGGCCTATCAGATCATGTTTACCGATAGGATACCTGCCTACGCAGCCATCAATGAGGCGGTTTCCCTGACCAGACAAAAAACCAATAAAAGTCTCAGCCGGGTAACCAATGGGGTGCTAAGGAATCTTTTGCGCCAGCAGGATCAAATCAGGTATCCGGAAGAGGCGGCCTCCTATCTGGCCGTTTACTATTCCCATCCCGAATGGATAGTGGATTTGCTCCTTGATACCTGGGGACCGTCGGTGACCGAAGAGGTTTTAAAATACAATAATGCTGCCCCCCGGCTTGTATTAAGAAACAATCAACTCCGGGGCAGCCGGGAGGATTTGATAAAAAATCTGCGCGGGGAGAATATTGATTGCAGTATAAACTCAAGGACACCCTGGGGGGTGACTGTCAACAGGCTGAACATGAGCCTGGAAAATACCCGGGCCTTTGAGCAGGGGCTCTTTTATGTGCAAAACGAGGCTTCCATGCTGGCGGCTGCCATTTTACAGGTTGATCCTGGCCATAGGGTTTATGATTTATGCAGCGGCGTAGGAGGGAAAACCACCCACCTGGCAGAAATGATGCAAAATCACGGAGAAATATGGGCTTATGAGCTATATGGGAAAAAAGTACAGCTGCTAAAAAACAATTATGATAGACTGGGTATAAATATAATCAAAACCTTTAATCAGGATGTATTGTTAATGGATAAAGACAGCCAGAAGGCAGACCGGGTCCTCCTTGATGCTCCCTGTTCCGGTCTGGGGGTGATTCAGCGGCGGGCTGATTTAAGATGGAGACAAACACCAGAGACCATCCGGCAGTTGGTCAGTCTGCAGGGAGATTTGCTGGACAAAGCCGGTCAACTGGTGGAAAAGGGCGGTTTACTGTTATACTCCACCTGTACCGTCAATGAGGAGGAAAATATCGGGACGGTGACAAAATTTCTGGACCAAAACTCCGGGTACAGCCTGGAAGGGTTCAATCATCTGATCAGATATTTTGCTCTGGACGGGGTTGATGACCGGAATGCCGCCAGGGGCACCTTGACCATAATCCCTGGCAAATATCAAACCGATGGCATGTTTTATGCTTTGATGAGGAGGAAGTTTTAAAAATCCATGGAAACAGGAAAAGTCGAATTATTGGGCAAGGATGTAAGTGAATTAGAAGATTTTGCGGTAGCCGCCGGTCAGCCCAAATATCGCGGCCGGCAGTTGTACAAATGGATCTATAAAAAGGAGACCTCATCATTTTACGAGATGACGGACCTGCCCAAGGAACAAAGGGTGTTTTTTGATGAGATCGCCTCGATTTCGATACCACGGGTCCTTAAACAGAGAGTTTCCCGGGATGGGACCCGCAAGTTTGCTATGGAATTGGCGGATAAGAAAAAAATTGAAACCGTGGTGATCCCCCATAATGGGGAAGGACAAAACCGTTACACATTGTGTATTTCCACCCAGGTAGGATGTCCCATCGGCTGCTTGTTTTGCGCCACCGGACAGTCAGGATTCCAGAGGAACCTGGCTTTTTATGAAATTGTGGGCCAGGTTTTAGGTTCCAAAAAAGAATTGCAAAAGCGTTTGAAAAAAGAAGACGATGATTTGATTGCCAATATTGTTTACATGGGTATGGGGGAGCCTTTTTTAAACTATGATGCCACATTAAAATCCATTCATATCATCAATGACCCCAAAGGGATAAATATTGGCCAGCGGCATATAACTATTTCCACCTGTGGGGAAGTGGAAGGCATAAAAAAACTGACCCGGGAAAACCTCCAGGTGATACTGGCCATATCACTTCACGCCGCCAATGACCAGCTGCGGGATCGTTTAATTCCCTTAAACCGGAAATATCCCCTGGGAATGCTGCTGTCGGCGGTGGAAGATTATATCGCTGTTACCAATCGCCGGGTAACCTTTGAATATGTTTTACTGGAGGGAGTCAATAACAGCTACGAGGATGCCCGGGATTTGATCAGACTTATAAAACCTTTGTTGGCTAATATCAATTTAATTCCCTATAATAGTGTTAGCGGGTTGGATTTCAGTCAACCTGAGACGGACAAGGTCTGGCAGTTTTATAACTGGTTGGTGCAGGGAGGGTTGAATGTGACCCTGCGGGAAGAAAAAGGGGCAGATATTGAAGCCGCCTGCGGCCAGCTGGTGATGAAAAAAAGCGGCAAAAACAAACAGTAAATTGATCGGGGTGTAATTATGCAGGCGGCAGGGATTTCACATATTGGCCTGGTGCGGGAAAAGAATGAAGACAAATATATTATGGACCTGCAGCAAAAATTATTTGTGATCTGCGACGGCATGGGGGGGCATAAAGGCGGGAAAATAGCTTCGGCAATGGCTGCCCAGGTGATTGAACGTCAGTATACCAGCAATGATGAGCAGGATAGAGCTGCTGCATTAAATGCGGCCATCAATGCAGCCAATCAAAAGATTTGGCAGGTAGGGTCAGATAACCCGGAATATCAGGAGATGGGTACTACCGCTACAGCGGCTGTGATTGCAGGCGAGCGCCTCATTGTTGCCCATGTGGGGGACAGCAGTTTGTTTTTGCTGCGGGATGGCCAGATCTGCAAAATAACCACTGATCATACATTAGCCCGTCAAATGGTCATGGACGGATTGCTGGATGAAGATGAAGTCCGCACCTGTTCATATAATCATATTTTGACCCGGGCAGTGGGAGTACAGGAAAACATCGAGATCGACAATTATACCGAGATCATCCAGCCCGGCGACCAGATCATCCTGTGCAGTGATGGTCTGACCGATATGCTGGCAGAGGAAGAGATGCTGGAAATAATGAATGAGAACAAGGCTGCTGCAGATCCGGAACAATTGGCCAGGGCTCTGGTTGATGCAGCTTTAAATAAAGGTGGATATGATAATATCACCATTATAGTCCTTGTTATTTAAAATGGGAGGTATAGGCTTTGGACGGGACTTTATTAGGTGATCGCTATGAAATTCTTGAGGTGATCGGCGAAGGCGGTATGGCCATCGTTTATAAAGCGCGGGACGCTGTTTTGGACCGTGTGGTAGCCTTAAAAGTATTGAAAGACGAATTTGATAATGATCCTTCCTTTGTGGAAAAGTTTAAGACGGAAGCACTGGCAGCAGCAAAATTATCCCATCCCAATATTGTGAACATCTTTGACGTGGGCCAGCAAAACAGTAAGCATTATATCGTCATGGAATATGTGGAGGGCCAGACCTTGCAGGAGATCATCTCCAGTCAGGGGCCGATCCCGGTGAACCAGGCCCTCAATATTACTGCTATGATTTGTGATGGATTGCAGGCTGCCCATGATAAGGGGATTATTCACCGGGATGTTAAACCCCACAATATATTAATAACCAATTCCGGAATCGTGAAAGTAGCTGATTTTGGGATTGCCCAGGCCATCAGCAAAAAGACCCTGACATTCAACGGGCATATTGTCGGCACCGTCCATTATATCGCACCGGAACAGGCCAAAGGTGAACCGGTAACCCCGGCAACGGATATTTATTCACTGGGCTGTGTTTTATATGAAATGCTGACCGGCATAGTGCCCTTCGATGCGGAAAGTCCCCTTACAGTAGTTTTGAAGCATATCCATGATGAACCGGTCATGCCCAGGAAACTTAATCCTGATATACCTGTCGGACTGGAGAATGTTATCATAAAATCTTTGGAAAAAAGCCCGGCATCGCGCTATAAAAGTGCAGAACGGATGCGGGCAGCCCTGTTGAGTTTTAATTCATCTGTCGGTTACAAGCGTAAAAGATCCAATGATGATACGATAATGATACCGCCAATCATCGACGACGGAGGGGGGAAGGATGTGGCCAGGAAGAAGCTGCGCCCTGCCGGAATTGCTATCATTGCCATTGCTATTGTGGGTTTTCTGGTAGGGGTATTTTTCCAACTGGGGGGCAATTTGTTTGGCCAGGAAGTAATAGTACCTGAAATCGAAGGAATGACCATTCAGGAGGCCGATGAAGAACTGAAAAAAGTGAAACTTGCCATGGAGGTCATTGACCGGCAGAATCATGATGAGATAGAAGCCGATCATATTATTTCCCAGCAGCCGGCAGCGGGGCAGAAAGTCAAAGAAGGACGCAATATAGAAGTCATACTGAGCCTGGGGTCGGAATTGATCAGTGTGCCAGGTCTGGTGGGGGCGACTATCAGCGAAGCCGAAATCCTGTTGCGCAACGCTGGTTTCAGCAAGGGAGTCTTGGAAGGAATATTTGATGAACGGTTTGCCGAAGGTCTGGTTATTTCTCAGGATCCGACTGCAGGCAGCAAGGCTGCCGAAGGTGAGAAAATCAATATCATGTACAGCAAAGGTAAAAAACCGGAGAGGGTTTCCATGCCTGCACTCATCGGGCTTTCACTTAACCAGGCTAAAAATCTGCTGGCAGAAAATAATCTGGAAATTGGAACCAACAGCAAACAGGAAAGCACGGAATATTTTGAAGGCCAGATCATTGATCAGGATACCAAAGCCGGGGTCTTAGTAGATGAAAAGACGGTGGTGAATCTGGTTATAAGTCAGGGACCGGGACCGATAGCCACCAGTAAAAATCTGCAATTCCAATTGCCGGAGGAACAGGATTATTACAAAGTGGTCATTAAGCTTAAGGATTCAAAGGGTGAAAGGGAAATTTATAGTGAGCTGCACCATGCCAAAGACATGGTCCACGTTGGAGTAAGTTATTTTGGCAAGGCTTCGGTTGATATTATACTGAATGGCAGTCATTTCCGGACCATGAGTTTATAAAAGCGGGAGGAGATTTATGCCCGAATCAAGGCAGGGATTGGTAGTTAAAAATTATAGCGGTTTTTACTATGTTAAAGATCAGGAAGGCGTTATTTATACCTGCAAACCCCGGGGCAAATTAAAAACCCAGGTTTTAAGCGGTGATAAGGTGAAATTCACCCTCCTGGAAGACCAGCAGGGAGTTTTAGAAGACGTCCTGCCGCGGAGGAACCAGCTGGAAAGACCCCGGATAGCCAATGTCGATATGGTGTTGATCGTTATGGCTTATGATAAGCCGGCCCCCAATGTTATGCTCCTGGATAGATTGTTATTGCTGGCTTATTATAATCAAATCCGTCCCTGCATCATTCTTAATAAAGCGGACCTGCCCAAAAGTGAAAAGGCCCGGGGCATTGATTATTACCCCCAGGCCGGTTTTAATTTTATTACAGCTTCAGCCCGGACCGGGTGGGGGATGGATGCGATAGCCCGGGTGATAAAAGATAAAATTGCCGTAATGGCAGGACCTTCCGGAGCAGGAAAATCCAGTATGCTGGCCAAACTCACAGGGGATGGCAGCATCAAAACCCAGACAGTGAGCAGTAAAATTGGCCGGGGCCGACACACCACCAGGCATGTGGAACTTTATTCCCTGCCAGGAGGAGGGGCCATTGCCGATACACCTGGTTTCAGCGTCCTGGATGTACCGCCGATGAAAAACCAGGAATTAAGTTGGTATTATCCGGATTTTACCGAACATCGGGAGTCCTGTCAGTTCCGTGATTGTGTGCATAAAAATGAAAATGTCTGCGGTGTAAAACAGGCAGTTGCAGCGGGAGCAATTTCTGCCTCCCGTTATGAAAACTATTTGATCCTGCTGGAGGAAGTCATGGAAAAGGAGAGGTGTTATTAATTGATCATCATTGCCCCTTCCATATTGTCAGCTAATTTTACCCGGTTGGGCCAGGACATTGAAAAGGTCAGGGCAGCAGGTGCAGACTGGCTGCATATTGACGTAATGGACGGTCATTTCGTTCCCAACCTTACCATTGGGCCCCAGGTGGTGGCAGATATAAAAAAAGCCACGGATTTATTTTTAGATGTACATCTTATGATAGAAAAACCGGAAAACTTCATCGAAGCATTTGCGGCAGCAGGAGCAGACATGATTACTGTTCATGTCGAAGCTTCCTATCATTTGCATCGTTTGATCACCATGATCAAATCGGCAGGCTGCCAGGCGGGCGTTTCCCTCAACCCATCCACACCGGCAGTAATGCTGGAGAACATAGTGGGTGATGTGGATTTGATCCTGTTGATGACAGTAAATCCAGGCTTTGGCGGGCAGAGTTTTATTCCGTCGGTACTGCCTAAAATTGCAGTGGTTAAGAAGGCCCTTGAGCACTATAACCCGGGTGCGTATCTGCAGGTTGACGGCGGCATCAATAATTTAAATGCTCCTGAGGTAGTCAGCGCAGGTGCCAATGTTTTGGTAGCAGGTTCTTATATATTTGGCAGCCCGGATCCGGCGGCAGCCATCCAGGCCCTGAAAAACAGCGGATGATATTGACCTGCCTTCATACTAATGATAGTATTAAGACGAAATTAAATAAGAATAACTTTTCTTCGGGGATGGGTGCAATTCCCTATCGGCGGTAAAGCCCGCGAGCCGCAAGGTTGATCCGGTGTGATCCCGGAGCCGACAGTAATAGTCTGGATGGAAGAGGAAAGGTAATAATGCTTTGTGATTATGGCTCATAAATCAATTAAGGCAGATTTACTCGACCCGAAAGAAAAGGATCGGGTTTTTTTATGGCTTGACGATAGAAATGGATGCGCTTATATGAATAATCAAGAAGACATGATATATATGCAAACTGCCCTGGATCTTGCCCGACTGGCCAGGGGAAAAACCAGTCCCAACCCCATGGTGGGCGCGGTTGTTGTCAGGGATGGCAGGATAGTTGGACAGGGGTATCATAAAAAAGCCGGAACGGAACATGCAGAAATTCTGGCACTGCGGGAAGCCGGGGAAGAAGCCCGGGGGGCTGATATATATATAACCCTTGAACCCTGCAGCCATACAGGCAAAACCCCGCCCTGCGCTCCGGCACTGGTGGAAGCAGGCATTAAAAGGGCGGTGATAGCCTGCTTGGACCCCAATCCGGAAGTAGCCGGACAGGGAGAAAAGATACTCCGGGAGCGGGGGGTGCAAACAGAAGTTGGCCTGTTTCAGGACGAGGCCCGAAAACTCAATGAAGTATTTTTTAAATATATTCAGACCAGAACCCCTTTTATGGTTTTAAAAACTGCTATGACCCTGGATGGCAAAATTGCTGCTGTCAGCGGGGATTCCCGCTGGATCACCGGTGAAGCTTCCCGGAAGCTGGTACATCAGATGCGTAATACTTATGATGCTATAATGGCAGGGATCGGGACGGTCCTGGCCGATGATCCCCGATTAAATACCCGCCTCGAGGAAGGCGAACAGCGAGACCCCGTCCGGATCATCGTTGACGGTGCCCTTGATCTGCCTCTTGACAGTCAGATAGCCAGAAGCTCCACGGAACAGGAGACGATTATACTGACCTCCCTGATCAGGAATAGGAAGCAGGCCGGGGCTCTGGAAGAAAGGGGCATCAAAATCATTGAACTGGGCGGCAGTCCGGAACAGGTGCCGGTGGAACAAGCCCTGCCCCTGCTGGGAGAAATGGGGATTTGCAGTATACTGGTGGAAGGCGGCGCTGCCCTGAATGCTTATTTGCTGGGGCAAAGAGTCATCAACAAGGTATGCTGGTTTATTGCCCCCAAATTAATCGGAGGGAAAAATGCCCCTTCGCCGGTGGCCGGCCCTGGGATTGAGTTAATGAGGGATGCTGTGGAGCTGGATGACATCCAGTATCAACAGCTGGAGCGTGACATTTTGATAACTGGATATACAAGGTGGTGATCAAGATATTTACCGGCATAGTGGAAGAAACAGGTACAATTGCCAGTATCAATCGGGGGGCAAACTCCATACAATTGGAAATTGCCGCCGGCAAAGTACTGGAAGAAACTAAAATTGGTGACAGCATAGCCGTTGACGGGGTATGCCTGACCGTGACCCGTTTTGCTGCCGGGAGTTTTGTTGCTGATGTAATGCCGGAAACCATGGACAAGACCACCTTAAAGCTGTTGCAGCCCGGGAGCCGGGTCAATTTGGAAAGAGCTTTGCGGTTAAGCGACCGTCTGGGAGGACATCTGGTCCAGGGGCATGTAGACGGCAAGGGGATTATCACTGCCAGAGAAAAAAGGGATATTGCCATAATTTATAAAATCAAAGCCCCGGAAGAGGTTTTAAAATATACCATTGCCAAAGGTTCAGTAGCCATCGATGGCATAAGCCTGACCGTTATCGATGTGACCAGGGATTATTTTACTGTATCCCTGATCCCCCATACGGCCCACCTGACCACCCTGGGAGATAAAAATACCGGTGATCAGGTCAATCTGGAAAGTGATCTCATTGGTAGATATGTGGAAAAATTATTGCAATCAGGTCAGGGCGAGTCGGCAAATAAAGGTTTAAACATGAATTTATTATCAGAACATGGTTTTTTATAAAGGAGGCAGCAAGATGTTAAATACCATTGAAGAAGCAGCAGCAGATATCAAGGCGGGAAAAATGATCATTGTAGTAGATGACGCAGATCGTGAAAACGAAGGTGATCTGGTGGCAGCCGCCGAGAAAGTTACACCGGAAATCATCAATTTCATGGTTACACATGCCCGGGGATTGGTGTGCGTGCCCATCATTGGTGAGCGCCTGGATGAATTGGAGATCCCCCCCATGGTTACCGATAATACTGACAATCACGAAACCGCCTTCTCGGTTTCCATCGATCACAGATCTACTGCAACAGGCATTTCAGCCTTTGAAAGGGCTGCCAGTATCAAGGCCCTGATCAATGGTGAGTGTAAAGCCGAGGATTTCCGTCGTCCAGGGCATATTTTCCCCTTGCGTTACAAGGAGGGGGGGGTCTTGCGCCGGGCCGGACATACGGAAGGATCCATTGATTTGGCCAGGATAGCGGGCTTTTATCCGGCAGCCGTTATTTGTGAGATAATCAATGATGACGGGACAATGGCCCGGCTCCCGGAACTGATGGAATTTGCTCAGAAACATGATATGAAGATCATCTCCATAGCTGATTTGATAGAATATCGTCGGCGCAAGGAAAAACTGGTTGAACTGATATCCACCGCCGAGCTGCCCACCAAATGGGGAGAGTTCACAGCCTATGCCTATGAATCCCTCCTGGATAAAAAAGGGCATCTGGCTCTGGTCAAAGGTGAGTGGGAAGCCGATGAACCCATATTAGTCAGGGTCCACTCCGAATGTCTTACCGGGGATGTCTTAGGGTCATTGCGCTGTGACTGCGGTGACCAGCTGGCAGCAGCCCTTAACATGATCGAAGAGGCCGGCAAAGGGGTCTTGCTCTATATGCGTCAGGAAGGAAGGGGTATCGGCCTGGTCAATAAAATCCGCGCCTATCACCTGCAGGACAATGGACGGGATACAGTACAGGCCAATCTGGAATTGGGTTTCCCCGAAGATCTCAGGGAATACGGCATTGGTGCTCAGATCCTGGTGGATCTGGGCGTTAAAAAGATGCGGCTGATGACCAATAATCCCAAGA
>JAAYZA010000067.1 GCA_012515055.1 Syntrophomonadaceae bacterium
AATAGGGGTGGTCCGCTGCATTATAAAAATGTATGAACACCTGATAAATAAGGAGGCTGCTTGAGGTGCAGGATATTATCAAATCGATTGAAGAGGAATATTATAAGAAGGATTTACCTCTTTTTGGGCCTGGTGACACAGTTAAGGTCCATGTAAAAGTTGTGGAAGGCACCCGGGAGAGGATTCAGATTTACGAAGGAACCGTCTTAAAGATAAGGGGCGGGGGACTTTCCCAAACTTTCACCGTCAGAAGGATTACTTATGGGGTAGCGGTTGAAAGGACATTTATGACTCATTCCCCCAAAATAGCTAAAATTGAAGTGACCCGTAGAGGGAAGGTCAGGCGGGCGCGGTTATTTTACTTGCGTGGTCTCACTGGTAAAAAAGCCAGAGTTAAAGAAAAAGGCAGATACAAAAAATAGGAAAAGGAAGAATACCCGCGGGTATTCTTTTTTTATCAATATAAGTTGAGGGATCATTCATGAATATCAATTGGTATCCGGGACATATGGTCAAAGCCCGGCGGGAAATAGAGGCCAACTTAAAACTGGTGGATATCGTTCTGATCCTGCTGGATGCCCGGGCTCCTTTTTCCTGCCGCAACCAGGACCTGGAGAATATTGCCGCCCGGAAAAAAATCATTTATATTCTCAATAAGACCGATCTGGCGTCACCGGAAGGAACGGCGGCCTACCTGGATTTTATCAGGAAAAATAATGGACCGGCAGTTGGAATCGACTCAATTGGCGGCAAGGGGTCCAAAGAAGTATTACAGGCAATAGCGGCCAGTTATGATGAACAAGCCAAAAAAATGCTGGCCAGAGGCCGCCGGGTCAGACCAGCAAGGGTCATGGCCGCCGGCGTTCCCAATGTAGGAAAATCGACATTTATAAATTGTCTGGCGGGACAAAAGGCGGCCCGGACAGGGAACAAACCTGGCGTGACCAGGGGGAAGCAATGGATCAGGTTTAGGGATGACATAGAATTGCTGGATACGCCGGGCTTGATGTGGCCCAGGGTGGAAAGCGAGGAACAGGGACTCAAATTGGCCTTGTTAAATATCGTCGGTGAAAATGCTTATAATGAATACGATGTGGCCCTGTATCTGCTGGGTTGGCTGGCAGAAAAATGGCCCCATGTACTGAAAGAACATTTTAAAGTGGAAATTATCGATAAAGAAAATACAGCATTGCTGGAAGATATCGCTGCCAGAAGGGGTCATTTATTAAAAGGCGGGCAATTGGATCTGGAGAAAACCTGTACAATGCTGCTGCAGGATTTTCGCCGGGGAAAATTGGGCAGATTCAGCCTGGATCAAATTGATTGAAGTATGAAAATAATCAAAAAGTCGTTTGAAGAGGGCAAAAAGCAATTGCTTTTTATTGCAGGGACGGAAAGGAATTGGGATCCGATGAAAAGGCAGCAGTAAATTCTCTTTAGACTAATCTCAGTGGACAGGGTAAAATATAGGAAAGCTTTTTTTAAGCTTTCCTATATTTTTTTAAAGGGAATTGAGTAGAATTGAAGCCTGGTATAATCCGTACAGCAATTATTCTGGTTGTCATCATGATAGTTGCTGCTGTGTTATATGATAATAAACAGCAGCAGCCAGTGAATCTGCCGGTAAATGTGGATGGGACGACGGAATCTCCGGAGAAAAAGGTTACCATTACCCTTACAGCAGCAGGTGACTGTTTGATGCATAATACCCAGATCTGGTCCGGTCTGCAGCAGGACGGATCTTATAGTTTTCCTACTTTCTTCGCCGATGTGGAAGATTTGATCAGACAGGGGGACTATAGTTCGACCAATTTTGAAGCGCCCATGGCAGGGGCTGCGGCTGGATACAGCGGGTATCCGCTTTTCAACAGCCCTGATGCAGCCGCACAGGCTTTTAAAGACGCCGGGTTCGATTTGATCATAACTGCCAATAATCATATTCTGGACAAGGGCTACGATGGGGCAGTCAGAACGATGCGGGTTTTGCATGAACAGGGCCTCGATACTGCCGGTACCTATTTATCGGCAGAAGATCGGGAGAAGTTTTTAATCAAAGATATCAGGGGCGTGAAAGTGGGATATCTGGCCTATAGCTACAGTACCAACGGCATACCGGTACCGGCTGAACATCCTTACTTTTTTAATTATCTGGACAAAGATCTGATTTTGACTGATATAGAAGCCTTGCGCTCGGAGGCAGATGTTGTGGTATTGGTTTTACACTGGGGAGTTGAGTACAGCCCCAAGCCCACCGAGGAACAAAAAGAACTGGCCAGAGAATTCCTGGCGGCCGGGGCTGATATCATACTGGGCAGTCATCCCCATGTTATTCAGACCATGGAAATAATTAAAACCGACGGGAAAGAGAAATTCGTTATTTATTCAATGGGCAATTTTATCAGTCACCAAAATGGTTTGGAGCGCAACAGCGGCATTGTTTTAAAAATGAAGTTTACCAAAGATCTCGACCAGGGGGAAACTGTTTTAACCGAAGTGGCATATACCCCAACATTTTCGCACCACTATGCCGACGGGGGCAAAACACTATTTCGGGTCGTACCGGTTGAAAAGACGATTAAAATGATTGAGGAGGGGCGGGAACCTGTTTTTAC
>JAAYZA010000328.1 GCA_012515055.1 Syntrophomonadaceae bacterium
AAAGCGCTTATATTCCATTTCCGTCAGCAGATCTTTGTTGGTAGCACAAATAATGCGAACATCAACTGGTATTGACTGTGTACCTCCTATCCGGGTGATACTCTTTTCCTGAATGACCCGGAGTAAAACAGCCTGCTGTTCTATCGGCATGTCACCAATTTCATCCAGGAAAATCGTCCCCCCGGAAGCCAGTTCAAATTTCCCTGGATTTCCACCTTTGCGAGCACCTGTGAAAGCCCCCTCCGCATAACCAAAGAGTTCGCTGCCAATTAGTTCCCGGGGGATCGCTCCGCAGTTTATGGCTACAAACGGACCTTTTTTGCGCCGGGAATAATTATGGATGGCCTGGGCAAATAATTCCTTCCCGGTTCCGCTTTCGCCTTCAATTAAAACATTACTCCTGCTATGGGCAGCCATTTTAGCATTTTCTATCAGTTCATTCATAGCCGGGTGGCCGGTAATGATATCTTCGAAATTAAATGTTGCCTTGGCCCCGCTGAAACGATTGACCAATTTACGGACATCCTTGATGGGACGCAGCATCAGCAACCCGCTGTTTACTATACCCTGTTCATTGATTATCGGTGTCCCCGAAACCAGCAAATGTATCTGTTCACCAGATTTTCCATATATGAACTCCACATCCCGGAAAGGGATGCGCCGGGAAAACATCTCTTTGAAAAAGGGGTTTTTACCTTGCAAAATTTCTTCCTGCAGCTTTATTTTTATGTCATCAAGAAAATCTCCCCAGTTTTGCTGCACAACATTATTAAGAAACTCGAATTCCCCGCTCCGGTTTACTATTACTACCCCATCGGACATATTCATCATTACATTGTTCAAGTTGCGGTTAAGCAATATCAGTTCATTGTTTTTAGAAGTCAACTCTTCTGTTCTTTGCTTGACCCGGATTTCCAATTCATCACGGGCCGCTTGTAATTCTTCCTTGAGCAGCTTCTTTTCCGTTATATCGTTAGCTGCTACAATACCAATCATTTCATCGTTCATATAAGTGGTGCCGAAAAAAACATCAACCCAGATAGCTTCACCGTTCTTTTTCATAATCTTAAATTCATAATTGGCTGGTACTGTTTCTCCCTGCAGGCGGGCCTGGCCCCTTTCCCTGATCAAATCACGGTAGTCCGGATGACAAATATCCCAAAAATTCTTCTGCGTCATTTCTTCAAAAGTAAACCCTAAAGTGTTTTCAACGGCCGGATTCACATAAATCACCTGACTATCGCGATAAACATAGACCAGGACCGGAATATTCTCAGTCAGGATCCGGAAAGAGTTGATCTCTGTCATTTGATTTTGTATCACTTTTTTTAAAATGCTATTATCGTCCTGGTTAGTTTTTTGGCTGTTTTTTTCTGATATTCCCATATGAAAACTCCTGCTAAAATATAATGATTTATAACTATTCTACAACAATTGAACAACTGTATTCAATTGTTAACACCTTGCTTCATAAGGTAAGCGGACAAGGAAAGATTCAACGTGGTCAAACCAAAAAGAGCTCCATAAAAAAATCCCCTTGTCCGGGGATTTTACATTTTTCCTGGTCAAATACTACTGCAAACCGATTATCATCTTTTTTGCCGCTGGCCCCGGCATCATCCTGCCTGTCCCGTCAAGGTTTTTTCGCTGCCCCGGACTATAAAATCACCGCGAGGTCCAGTCGCCGGGATCGATCCCCCGGGCACGCAGCCATTCTGCAGTTTGGCCCATGATGATCAAGGGCTGTCGGGACAGTTCTGCCAGATTCCTGGATCCGGTCATAAGGGCGGCTGCCTGGAGTCCATATAAAAAACCTTGCAGATATGATTCGACACCGGCCTCCCCTTCCCGAACATATGCTTTTAAAAAGGGGGCTGCCAGGCCTATCATATCAGCACCCATTGCTATCGCTTTTGTTGCCTCTACCGGGGTCCTGATTCCCCCGGAGGCAATAATGACAATGGGCAGCTGCAAGGCCTTGATCTCGCCTAAACTCCAGGCGGTCGGTATGCCCCAGTGCTCAAATCCTTCTGCCATCAACCCGCTGCGTTGGTTTTCAATAGTTATAAAATTGGTTCCACCCTGCCCGCCATTATCGAATATGCGAATCCCGCAGGCAAACAGCTTCTCCACTGTTTCCCGGCTGAAACCAAAACCAACTTCTTTAGCTATAACCGGAACCGGACTGACTGCGGCTATTTCTTCCACATTTACCAATACATTTTTAAAGGACCTTTCCCCCTCCTCCATGGCAATTTCCTGGGGGACATTGAAGTGGAGCTGCAAAGCATCTGCATCTATTATTTTTACCGCTTTTACAGCTTTATCCGGTGGTTCATCAGCGCCTATATTGGCCAGTATCAATCCCTGGGGATTTTTTTCGCGTACAATGGCAAAGGAAGATATGGTATCGGGATCTTCAATTGCAATGTTAAGAGAGCCGACTGCCATGGGAATATTATATTTACCGGCCAGGGAAGCCAGGCATTGGTTGATGCCCCGAGCACGTTCAGTGCCTCCGGTAATCGCATTGATCATTAATGGCCATGCTATATTTTTACCCAGAAAAGTCTGACTCAGGTCGATTTCATCAATAGCAAGGCCGGGGATGGAATTATTCAGCAGAAAAGTATCCGTAAATCCGTTTGTCATCGGCCCATCCCCTGTTAATATGCTTATATCTATATGTTCATCTTTACGAATTTTCCTGATGGTTTAAGCCCTCCCTGCAATCAATGCTGCCTTTTCCAGTGCCTCCTGATCATTTATATTGAAAAATAACTCGTCCAAATTACCAAAAGAGGCTAATTCCTCTTCTTCAATTATGAGGGCATCCAATTCTTCAAACAATCTGGTCAGTTTCAAACGATCCGTTTCCAGATTATACTTTAACCGGGGCAGACATTTTTTGTTATAGACTGCAGACATCGGCTGTAAATAGCCTTTGATCCTGGGTACCACGCTGTCTTTATCCCCCAATTTTCCCAGTAGAAATTCAGCGATGCGCATATCCATAAAAGGCATATCACAGCCCAGAATAAAAACATTGTCACAGGATGCATAGCTAAGGGCTGCGTGCATCCCCCCTACCGGACCTTTATCGGCATAAATATCTCCATGGACCTGGTACCCATATTTCTCGTAAAGTTCAGGTTCGTTGCTGATGATTATTATTTCCTTAAACAGGGGAGTAAATTTATCGATAATGATTTCGATGATGGGTTTACCGCTGATCTCAGCAAAAGCTTTATTAAATTTCATCCGGGTACTTTTACCCCCGGCATTGATAACTCCACTTGCCAGCATATAAATTCCTCTTCCCTGGAAATCCACTGCCATAATACTTGGTGAAAAAAAGGCTGCCAACGGCAGCCTGTAATACCTACGCTCCTCAGCCCCTGGTTCTGGCAGCACAATCATTGCAGCTGCTGCTGTAATTAACGGCTTTGTTCTTTCCGGTATTGAACATAGATAATAATTGCTTTATATTTCCGGATTTACATTCCGGACACTGGACTTTATCCTTATCCGCATTGGAAATCAACGAGCTGAATATAAACCCGCAATCATTGCAAGCGAATTCAAAAATAGGCATTTATAATCCCCCAATTAAAAATCAGGCCTTATTCTGACGGCGTGGATTCCTCGGGAGATGTACTTTCTTCCGAATCAACCGGTTCTGTCATCTCCGCCACTTCTTCTGTTTCATTATCATTCGCTTCTGATATTTCCGCCACTTCTTCTGTTTCTTTATCATCCGGTTCTGATATTTCTGCCACTTCTTCGGTTTCATTGATTTCAACAACTTCAGGTTCGACGGCTTCTCCCCCTGTTTCTTCCGTCATATCGTCCTGTTTTTGCAGATATTCTTCTACTTCCTGGGCTTCTACATCAACCTGAGCTTCCTTAATCGACAGGCTGATCCTTTTTTGTTCATTATCAATACTTAATATTTTCACATTCACTTCTTGACCAACTTCTACAACATTTTCCGGTTTATCCACCCGATAATCTGCCAGTTGGGAGATATGGACAAGTCCATCAACACCTGGTTCAACTTCAATAAAAGCACCAAAAGTTGCTGTCCTGACTACCTTGCCTTTTATTATCTCCCCTTCACTATATTTATCCATAACGACTTCCCAGGGGCTCTTCATTAACTTTTTGCGGCTCAATGATACCCGGTCTTTTTCCCGGTCGACCCCCAGAATATAAACTTCTATTTCTTCTCCTTCAGTCAAAACATCAGAAGGATGGGGAATTCTCCTGTAATCCAATTCAGAAATATGCAGTAATCCTTCATAGCCGCCCAGATCAAGGAACGCACCATAATCAATGATTCTTTTTACTTTTCCAAGACGTATTTGACCTGTTTCAATGCTGTTCCAGAATTCTTCTCTTTTCTGCCTTTTCTCTTCCTCAGCCAGTTCCTTACGGGAAATAACCACCTGGGAACCCCTACGTTTATTACGGTTGAATTCGATAATATTAAATTCCATCTCCCGGCCGATATACTCTTCCAGGTTTTTTACATACCCGTCACCAATATGGGAGGCGGGAAGGAAGCTGGTTATTCCTATGTCTACCAGTAAACCGCCTTTAACACTTCCGGTTACTTTACCCAATACAGTCCGGCCCTCATTGAATACATCTTCCAATTTATCCATGGCCCGTTTGGTGTCAACTTTTTTCTTGGACAGCAGTATATTACCGTCATCATCCCATTTTAATACCAATACTTCTATTTCATCGCCTACCTGGACGATTTCTCTCGCCGAGTTGACTTCCTGGGAAGATATTTCACGCAATGGTATCAGTCCCTCAGATTTGCCGCCAACATCGACCATTACCTCATCGTCGTTTACCTGAACAACAGTACCTTTTATTACATCTCCTTTGCCCGGAGAAGCAATGTCTGCCATTTCAGCTTCCATGGTGGCGAAAGATTCCTCCTGATTTTGAACCCCCTGATCCTCCACGACCTCCGATTGCAGATCATTCGCGGGTTCACTTTCCTGATTCTGCTGAACCTCTTGTTCTTCAGTTGCCTGGTTCAGTTCCTGGTTTTCCTTTTCGTCGTACGCCGTCATCCTATCCAATACCTCCTTAATTATCCAGTCCGGTGTAGAAGCGCCGGCAGTAATACCTGCCTTTGACACTCCAGCAAACCACTGCATTTCGATTTCTTCTGCGTTTTCGATCTGAATGGTTTTTACTCCGGTACCCAAACACTCTTTGGTAAGAGTGGCCGTATTCGAACTCTGTTTATCGCCAATTACCAGCATCATATCGACCTGGCGGCATATTTCCAGAGTTTGTTCCACCCTTTTCCTGGTAGCGGAACAAATTGTATTAAATATCCTTACTTCTTCCGCTTTGGTACACAAAGCCCGGGCAATCTCATAAAATTTCTCTTCGTCCTTGGTGGTCTGAGAAACCAGAGCAATTTTACGATATTTGTCCAGATTATTTGTCTGGGATATTTCATTTATTACTGTTGCTTTATTATCACACCAACCGAGGATTCCTATTACCTCAGGATGGTTTATGTCGCCAAAAATAAATATCTCATAATCTTCCTGCAGCAAAAACTGAACTGTTTTATGTACTTTGCTCACCAGGGGGCAGGTAGCGTCAATAATTTTTATACCCATGCCCCCTGCTGTTTTTATTATATCCGAACCTACGCCGTGTGACCTAATTATAATACCACTATTTTTATCTTTAAGCAGTTTCAGGTCATCAACCGGGTTTATGCCCCGGTCTTTCAAATAGTCGATAACAGCGGCATTGTGAACCAGGGGCCCTAAACTATGCCAGGTACCAGGCTCATCAGCAGTTTTTTCTGCCATATTCAGTGCTCTTTTTACTCCAGCACAAAATCCAGCATTTTTTACAATATAAACCTGCAAATTTTCACCTTTTCCATTAATACTTCGTACTTTTAAGCTTAAATCCTTCTATTTACATCTAAGCAGATTGATTTCGTCAGCAATCTGCTTACTTAGAGCTTCAAGGTTCTTACTGTTGATTTTTCTGTCATTCTCACTATCATATTTTATCGGTTCACCAAATACAACCTTTACGGTACGAAAAGGAATCTTATGCTGGGTACCAATACAAGCAACAGGAATTACACAAGCACCCGTTTTCATAGCAATCAAGGCCGTTCCGGCCTGGGCAGTAACGTCAGTGCCTACATTCCTTCTGGTCCCTTCAGGAAAAATACCCAGAATCTCACCTTTTTCCAGGATCCTGATGGCATTTTTTATAGCACCCAAATCTGCCGTGCCCCGTTTAACTGGAAAAGCATTGATAGAGGTAAGGAATTTACCAAATATTTTATTCTGGAAAAATTCTTCCTTGGCCATATAGTGAATTGGCCGCTTGATCAGGAGCGCGATAACAATAGGATCATAATAACTCAAATGGTTAGAAGCTATAATCTGTGCCCCTTCTTCGGGCACATTATGTAATCCTTCATGTTTTATGCCCAGGAAAAGGAAAAGTACTTTTCCTATCGCTTTCAATAAATTGTACAACATAATTATTCTCCCCGGATAATGGCCAGCATTCTTTTCAGCACCTCTGCCACTGTCAAATCAGTGGTGTCAATAATGATAGAATCTTCGAGAACCTTCAAAGCCCCCACCGGTCGCTGATAATCACTTTTATCCCGGCGGTTTAAATCATCACGGATGGAATCGGCAGTTACTGAATAACCCGCCTGATTAAACTCCTCTGTACGCCTCCTGGCCCGTTCCTCAATTTCAGCAGTAAGGAAAAATTTAAAATCGGCATCGGGCAAAACAATTTCGCCAATATCTCTGCCGTCCATCACCACACTATTATTGCGGGCCATCTCCTGCTGCTGCTTGACCAGAATTTCTCTTACCAGTGGAAATAGAGCAACTCGGGATACTAAATCTCCGACTTGCGGTGAACGGATCACGCTGGTAATATCTTCATGATCACAAATAATTTTTTGCGTTTGGGAATTTATTTCGAAGTGTATTCTGGTTTTCTCTGCCAGGTCTCTTACAGCGGTTTCATTGTCAATATCAATGTTTTCCCTGATTACTTTCCAGGTTATAGCCCGATACATTGCCCCGGTGTCAATATAGATAAATCCCATTATTTTTGCAAGTTCTCTGGCCAGAGTACTTTTTCCTGCGCCAGCTGGTCCATCAATCGCTATCTTCATCAACTTACCACCCGATTTTACTTATATTTCATTTTAGCACAATGCGCTATTATGTGAAACCAGACATAGGGACAAAATTAGACCTGGTCATTGAGGCATATTGCGGTCTGGACTCCTCCCCGTAACCTTGGACAGCAAAAACCAGAAATCCGGAAAGGAAATATTAACCGCCTGAGCTTCCTGGATAGTTGTTTCTCCCTCACATAATTGAGCAGCGATTGCCAGGCTCATGGCGATGCGGTGGTCACCCCGGCTGGACACGATCCCTCCCTTAAAACCATCCCGGTCTCCTATTATGCTGAATCCGTCGCCATTTTCTTTGATCTTAACCCCCAAGGCGGTCAATTCCTCAACAGTTGCTTTGATGCGATCCGTTTCTTTTACTCTAAGTTCCCCAGCATTTCGCACCGTGGAAACACCTTCAGCATTTGCCATCGCTACAGCCAATATCGGTAATTCGTCTATGAGCCGGGGTATTATTCCCCCTTCAATAGTTATGCCCTGCAAATCTGCACTTCTCACCAATATATCAGCAACAGGCTCACCGCCAATTATCCGTTGATTTTCGATTTTCAAATTGGCACCCATCTGCTCTAATGCAGCCAGGATTCCATCCCGGGTCGGGTTGATACCCACATCCCTGATGAGTAGTTCTGCGCCCGGCACTATTGAGGCTAAAACCAGGAAATAGGCCGCCGAGGAAATGTCTCCCGGCACCAAAAACTCCTGGGGGGATAATTCTCTGCCGGGAACCAGTCTGATTTGTCCCTCCGCAATTGACAGATCAGCCCCCATGGCTGCCAGCATCCTTTCACTGTGATCCCGGGTGGGATTGGCTTCACTGATCACGGTATTTCCTCCGGCAGTAAGGCCCGCCAGCAAAAGGGCCGATTTGACCTGGGCACTGGCAATGGCTGGTTGATATCTTATCCCTTGCAGGGATTTTCCCCTTATTGCCAGGGGCGGAAATTGGTTGTCCTGTCGTCCGTATATTTCCGCCCCCATTCTTTGGAGGGGCTCAATAACCCTTTTCATAGGCCTTCCCACCAATGAATCATCACCGGTTAAAACCGTAAAAAATTCCTGGGCAGAGAGCAAGCCGCCCAGAAGGCGCATCGTCGTGCCCGAGTTGCCGCAGTCCAGAACAGCCCTCGGCTCTTTAAGACCCTGGAGTCCTTTTCCTTTTACCACTAAATAGTCATCCTGCCGTTTTATATCTATCCCCAACCGGGTCATACATCTGCTGGTGGAATCAATATCTTCTGCCTGTAAAATGTTTTTGATCCGGCTTTCCCCCTGGGCCAGTGATGTCAGTATCAAGGCCCGGTGTGAAATGGATTTATCCGCATTAACAAATATCTCTCCTTTTATACTTTCAGCCCTGGTAAGTGTGATATTCATTATTTACTCCTTATCGTACCCATGCTTTGACAGCA
>JAAYZA010000302.1 GCA_012515055.1 Syntrophomonadaceae bacterium
ACTTTGATTAACCGGGCATCAATTCCAGCAGGGATTCCAAAATTGCAACTATAATAGGTATGGCCAGTACTCCAATGATGATTTTGGCAGCAAACTCAACCTTTTTAGCAATGGCCATTTCCCCGGCGTCCATACATATCGAAGCAGCAAATTCGGCCAAATAGGCCACCCCTAATATTTTCAAAATCGTGGTGAAAAAAAAATAGTTGATTTCTGCCCGGCGGGTCAGCTCTTTTAACACTTCGATGATGGCAGCCATTTTATCCATTAAAAAAGTAAAGATTACCACTGCAAAAATGATACTGAGTAAAACCGCCATTACTGGTTTTTCCTGTCGCAATATCAGCAGCATTACTGTTGTTAGCAGGGCTAATCCCACAATCTGAGCTATCTCCAAAACTCTCGCCTCCCGATTAACCCCGGATAATTAGAAAGGTTGGTTATAGATTGAATACTGAACGTACTACGGTAAAGAGCTGGCTCATCAATTGAACCACTATTATCAGTACCACGATTACACCGGCCAGTGTAAGCATTTCCGCCTGTTCTTCCTTTTTGGCCTGTTTAAGGACAATGGATAGAATGGAAATTAATATGCCAATACCAGCGATGCGGAAGATAATATCAATATTCATGCCTGACCTCCTTCATCATCGGCTTTACATTTTTATAGCAGCAAAATAACAATGACTCCCCCCAGTATGAAACCTCCATATGACCATATTTTTCGTCCTGCCTCCGCTTCCTGGGCCGCTGTTTCCTCCAGCATCTTCAATTCCTGCTGGATTAAAATGAAAAATTTTTGCTGTTCAATGCGATCCGAAACTCCCAGCTGGGGTCCCACTGATGCCAGTAATTCCAGTTCGAGGGGTTTTAATTCCGACTCCCTTTTAAGTGTTTTCAGGCCGCTCTGCCAGGCTTCATTACCAGTGACCCCTGATTTTTTTTCCAGTTGGGCAGCACATTCCTTAAAAAGTCCCGCCACTTCAACATCGGCAAAAATGCCTGTTCGTTTCATGGCGTGGGATAATGGTGTTTGCATATAGGTGATCTCCTTTTCCAGAAAACCCAGGGCAATGCGCAGATACTTTAACTGCCGCACACGTTTATCCGTCCGCCGCGCCCCCAGCAGGCCCCACATGCCGAAACCGGCAATAACCAGGCATATTCCCAATGTTTTGATCCCCATATCATGCCCACCTTATTATTTCTTCCACTGTGCCGGGACCTTGCCGTCGGGACAATACGATCCCCCTCTGAAACAATTTTTGTTCCAGCAAGTTTTTCATTACCGGACGCCGGCTTAATTCCTGCATATTGCCGGCATGGACTGAACTTATAACTGATACTCCGGCATTTATGCATTCCTGAATCGCCTCGGCGTCCTCTGTCCGCCCGATTTCATCAGCAATGATTACCTGGGGAGACAGGGAGCGCACCGCCATTATCATACCTAAGGCTTTGGGACAGGCATCCAGCACATCAGTACGGGGCCCGATATCCAGTTGAGGGATACCACGATAACAACCGGCAATCTCGGAGCGTTCGTCAACTACCACGACATTGCGCTGGCCAGAGAGGGAAATATTGCGGGTGATATCGCGTAAGAAGGTAGTTTTGCCGCAGCGGGGCGGTGAAATGATGAGAGTATTCATAATTTGTCCGCTTCCCGGAATCACATTTTTCAAAACTGGTTCGGCACAGTTTTTAATTTCTCGGGCTATGCGCAAACAAATTCCGGAAAAATCTTTAATAGTTCTGACTTGATTTCCTTCCATTACAACCTGTCCGGCCAATCCCGCCCGGTGTCCCCCTTTAACTGTTATGAACCCCCTTTTTATTTCTTCCTCAAAAGCATATAGTGAATTATCACTCAAAGAAGCAATGGTGCGATAAATATCTTCACCGGTTACCACATATGTATTCCTGAAATCTTGGGCTAATTTACCTTTAATATCTATGGCATAATCTGCCTCGCCAATTTTCATAACCAGCGGTTGTCCTGAACGCAAACGTATTTCCTCTAAAGAAGTGAACAAACTCTCATCCAAATGCATAATTATTTTCTTTATCGGCGGCGATAAATAAGGAATGATTTGCTGGTTCACCATTTCTTTATCCCCTGTCATTGGCTCACCCCCTGCCTTATTTATATATTGGATTGAAGTGTAAATTATTCCATCTAACCGTAACTGCAGTCGGATTTAAGCTGACAAATTGGCCGGGAGAATTTAAAAAGGGATAATCCTTTAGAACTATCCCTGACAGGTTTTCTTGTATGAATGTTTTTCAATTCTGCTTTTAGCTGTTGCCAAACTCTATTTCTTCAGGAAAATGAGTAAAATCATGATCAAAGGAGCCGTCATTGATAAAAATTATTTCATTACAGCTGGGGCAGGTGATTTCTAAACTGCCATCCTCATCATCATCTGTTGAGCAAACCTCGAAAAATATTTCTTTTCCGCAATTTTGACATTTCATTTCAATAAATTCTTTTTCCTTCCAGAAACCTTCTTCCCGATTGAAAAAATCTGCCTGAATACTTTCTGCATCTTCCTTGAAATCTTCCCATTCGCTTCTCATGTTTACCATGGTTGCAGCCATGTCGTCTAATACCGCTAAAATACCGGAAATTATCTTCCCCTGGGGACTGGCATCACTGATATTCAGCCCTGCACTTAAACCCTGTAAATAACTTATTTTCTCAGAAATATCGACGGACATAAAAAATCCTCCTTTTAGAAATAATCCAACCAAGAATATTATTTCTAAAACGGAGAATTTTAAACTTGCCGCTAATTTAAGTTATGTGAGCAAAATTTAAGCTCTTTCCATATATTGACCGGTGCGGGTATCAATTCTTAACCGGTCCCCTTCGTTGATAAACAAAGGAACATGAACGGATACTCCCGTTTCCAGCCTGGCCAGTTTCGTTGCTCCGGTAGCAGTATCGCCTTTTACACCTGGTTCCGTTTCAACAACGGTTAATTCTACAAAATTAGGCAGTTCAATACCAAGAATATTCCCCTGAAACATTAAAACTTCAATAATCATGTTTTCCAGCAGCCATTTAGAGCCGTCGCCTAAAGTATCCTGGCTGATACTAATCTGGTCATAGCTTTCATTATCCATAAAAATATAGCCTTCCGTGTCTTTATAAAGGAATTGCATTTCTCTTTTTTCCAGGTGGGCACGGGTTACTTTTTCTCCGGCTCTGAAGGTCTTTTCTACGGTTGATCCTGTTTTAACATTTCTTAGTTTGGCTCTTACAAAGGCCGCACCTTTTCCGGGTTTCACATGCTGGAAGTCCATTACCTGAAAGACCTGTCCCTCCATTTCGATGGTTACACCTGTTTTAAAATCATTTACGGAAATCATTTCATCCCTCCATTGATCTGTATAAGATTTTTATCCGCTTGGGTTACAATTTCACAGCCGTTTTCTTTTACTATCACTGTATCTTCAATACGAATACCTCCCCAGCCTTTTATATAGATACCCGGCTCGATGGTTATTACCATGCCCGGCTGTAAAACAATATCACTGCTGGTTGAAACGGCAGGCATTTCATGGATTTCCAGACCAACACCATGGCCGGTACTATGTAAAAAATATTGACCCAGACCATATGATTCCAGGCAGTTTCTGACTCCTAGATCAATGTCTTTACATATAACTCCAGCCTTAACCATCGCCACACCGACTTGCTGTGCGGCCAAAACCGCCCTGTAATTATCATAAAAAGCAGTCGACATTTCTCCTACCGCAATTGTTCTGGTCATATCCGCCAGATAACCCTGGTAAATCCCTCCATAATCCATGGTGATCATTTCACCGGAGGTAATTATTTTATCACCGGGACTGCCATGGGGGAGTGCTGCATTATTTCCTGCAACTACAATGGTGGCAAAGGCTTCTTTGTCACATCCTTTTTGCCGCATCAAATAATCAATTTGATGGGCAATTTCTCTTTCCCTCACCCCTGCTTTTATCTGCCCCACAATTTCCTTGAATACTTCATCACCAATGGCCGCTGCCTGTCTGATCAAATCTAATTCTGTCTCATCTTTGATTATTCTGATGTTTTCCAGCGTATCAATCAAGGGAATAAGCTCCAGTTTCAAATTATCCTGCAGCCAGGAAAAAACTGCATGACTGATAAACTGGCTTTCGAAGGCCATATTTTTGGACCCCGCGGCCAGAACTTTGAATTGACTGCCGTCAAAATTTTTCTCTTCGGCCAATTCCCATTCCGGGCATTGCCGGGCAATCTGTTCGCGGTAACGGGAATCACTGATAATATACTGTTTTTGGGCGGTGATAAACAGCCGGGCGTCATCGCCGCTGGTAAAGCCCGATAAATATCTTATATTTTCCGGCTTGCTTATTAAAAAGCTATCCAATTCCAGCTTAAACATATATTCTCTAATTTTTTCCAGCCTGGATTTAATTGTTATGCACCTCTGATCATAAATAATAATTACTGAACTTATTTTTTATTATTTAACATATTCACGGCTGCTTGCAAGGCCATTTTATATACATCCGGACCCAAACCAAAAATTCCGCCTATTGCCGCTGGAGAAATAAATGATTGGCGGCGATATTCTTCCCGGGCATAAATATTGGTCATATGTACTTCTATAACCGGAATGCTGACAGCTTTCAGTGCGTCATGAACAGCAATACTGCTATGCGTCAGGGCCCCGGCATTGATGATGATAAAACTGGCTTCACCATAGGCAGAATGTATCCTATCGATCATGGCTCCTTCGGAATTTGACTGAAAAAATTCCAGCTCGATCCCATTTTCGCTGGCTATTTTGATCAAACCATTATTGATTTCATCCAGGGACTGGGTACCATATAAATTGGGTTCTCTGATACCTAATAAATTCAGATTAGGACCATTGATGACTAATACTTTATGCACCATTTTCCTCCTCCTTTTTATCAGCCGCTGATATTGATACTTTTCAATCTAATTGATGCCGATGCCCTGCTGCCATAAAAGCGCATGTCACTTCCTACCCCATCAATGCTTTGCAGAAGATCCATAATATTGCCGGCAATGGTTATTCCCCGCACCGGGAAGGTCAGACATCCTTTTTCAATCATTATACCTGATGCCCCCACAGAATAGTCTCCTGAAATTGGATTTACGGTATGCATTCCCATTACTTCAGTAATATACAGGCCTTTATTGATGCCGTCCATTAATGCAGCCGTGCTTTTTTCACCTGGTAATAAAACCAGATTGGAACTGCCCACGGCGGGCAAAGAGCGAAAAGAGGCCCGGCTGGCATTCCCGGTGGAATTAATGCCCTCTCTGGCAGCGGTATA
>JAAYZA010000333.1 GCA_012515055.1 Syntrophomonadaceae bacterium
GTTTCTTTCCCAATCCGGGTAGCTTCTAATTTAAATACCCCAAATTTATTGATGGTGGCGCCATAGACCAGATCACCGGCCTGCTTATCCACCGGCAGGCTTTCACCGGTAAGCATCGATTCATCTATGGCTGAAATTCCTTCGACAATCCTGCCGTCCACCGGTATCTTTTCACCAGGTCTGACCACCACTATATCTCCCTGTTCAACTTCTTCTACCGGGATATCGGTTTCCTGCCCATTTCTGATTACCCGGGCTGTTTTCGCCTGCAGCTCAGCCAGCTTTTTAATAGCCTCTGATGTCCTTCCTTTGGCAATGGCTTCCAGATATTTACCCAGCAGGATAAGGGTAATAATGATGGCGGAAGCCTCAAAGTACAGATCTTTCATGGCACCGGCAGGCACCTGCTGGAAAAAAGCATTATACAGGCTGAAGAAATAAGCCGCCGATGTCCCCAGGGCTACCAGTACATCCATATTGGCACTGCCAGAGCGCAGGGCATACCAGGATTGTTTGTAAAACCGGCTGCCGATTATAAATTGCACTGGTGTGGCCAGGGCCAGCTGAAAATATTGGTGGTGCAAAAGATTGACCAGGGGTCCCTGCACTTTAAGCACGCTGAGGATCATGGCCGTCACCAGGGGGAAACTCAGTATTATAGACACCAGCAGGGCAATTTTCATCTGCTTTAATTCCCGCTCCTCGTCGGCCTGCTGTTTGGCTCTATTGATATCCTCCTGCCGCTGGGCACCAAATCCCAATTTTTCCACCGCAGCAATCATTTCACTGACTTTTATCTGCCCCGGATCATAAGTGACCCGCGCCTTTTCAGTGGTAAGGTTTACATTGGCAGCTTGAACTCCGGGCAAAGAATTTAATTTCTTTTCCACCCGGGCAGAACAGGCAGCACAACTCATGCCGGATATCCCCAGATCAACTTCCCCGGGCTTTTCTGCTTCAGTTTCAATCACCCGATAGCCCAGTTTGTTGATCAAGGCTCCCATTTGCCGGGCATCCAACAGCTGATCATCGTACTGGACTACGGCTTGTTCTGTAGCCAGATTAACATTGGCTGATTTGACCCCTTCCAATTTGCTCAAACCCTTTTCCACCCGAGCTGAACAGGCAGCACAGCTCATGCCGGCAATTTTTATAGTTTCCTTCTTTTCCACAGGACCACCACTCTTCCACATATACTATCTGAATTGATTTACAGCAAAATTTTCTTGATCATCGCCCCGAGCAAGTCTTTTTAACCACACCAGGACAGCAGGTCTATTCTGTGTTAAATTATATCTGATTAATTCAGTTTGTGGGGACCAACGACAAAATATCCCGACTAAATTAATTCAGACTCCTGATTTAAACGATGTTGTAATAATTTTATAACCGGGTTATAATAATGCTTGTTCTAGTGCGGGCGTGGCGGAATGGCAGACGCACCAGACTTAGGATCTGGCGGGTAACTCCGTGGAGGTTCAAGTCCTCTCGCCCGCACCATTTAAATAACCCCAGGGCATATACCCTTATAAAATAGAATCCTGATTGCGTAAAAAAACCCCGCACTGAAAGTCGCAGGACACATCATCAGCGGGGTTTACTTGTAATTATAAACGGCTGGACAAATTCTTCACCTTATTTACCATACAGGTCATCGGAGTCATTTTTTCTCTCAATATAATTGATGCGGTAGTGGTTGTGGCGGGCGTCCCTTTTTTTGCGCAGGCGCATCTGGTTTATCTGCCTTAAGACCAAAATCAGTGCGGCCAGCCCCAGTATAATGATAAACAAAGTTTTTATAGTTTTTAGGATAAATACTCCCACCGGGCCCAGGATATCCTGGGTTGAACCCAGTGCATCAGCCGCTGCCATTGTTGGGGTATCAATTGTAATGCTGCCCAGATCCTCATACATATACTCGTTTTTTTCCGGCAGATAAAAGCTCACCCTGGCAGTCAGACCTGCCTGGTCACCGTTTTCCAGTATTTCATATTTATTCTGCACCAGATCCGGGGACACGCTTTTATGCAGCAGTCTGGCAATATCACTGTCAGTTTTAACAATAATATTTTTGTCGCTCTGGGCTGAGACAGGCAATTCCTTTTCTTCCCCGGCGGATAATACCATCACATCACGGAACTCTTCAAAACCATAATCGAAAAGTTTCATCGTATCCAGATAAGTTCCGCGATAGGCATTGCTGTTCATTACCACCACGATCAGATCACGGCCCTCTCTGGAAGCCGATGTCACCAGAGTATTGCGGGCGTTGGTGGTCCAGCCCAATTTGCTGGCAGTTATCCCTTCATAATCATAGATGCCGTTTAAAAATAAATTTTTGCAGTGAAATTCCCTTTCTTTTTCCTGCAGATTGGTGGGAGACATTTTATGATAATTGGCACTGAAAATCTCTGTGAAACCCGGTATCTTAATGGCCTGGGCCATGATCAAGGCCATATCGTATGCTGTTGTGTAGTGTTCAGGGTCATCCAGACCATGAGCATTGGCAAAATGAGTGTTTACGGCGCCCAGTTCCCGGGCTCGTTCATTCATTAGCTCAGCAAAAGCCTCACAATCACCAGCAATATATTCAGCGATCCCATTGGCACAGTCATTGGCTGATTCTATGGCCAGGGCATACAGGGCATCTTTTAAAGCCAGTTCTTCATCGGTATCCAGGGCAATATGAGAAGAACCCCGGGTGATGGAAAAAACTGCCTCCCTGCTCATGGTAAGGGTTGCTCTGGTATCAGCATATTCCAATGCCAGCAGACCAGTCATAACTTTGGTTATCGAAGCAGGATATTCTTTCTTGTCTTTGTTTTTGGCAAATAAAACCTGCCCGGTACGGGCATCCATCAGGACAGCTGCATCAGCATCAAGAATTGGTAAATCATCAGCCCGGGCGGTCCCCAAACCCCATGCAAGATTGAACACCAGGGTGGTTAGAACCAGCCAGGCGGCAAATACTTTTCTCACTTTCCCTCTTACCCTTCTATTGATGGAATGTTCTTTATCCAACATTTACCCCGCGGTCGCGCAGATATTTTTTGGCCTGGGCAATGGAATGTTCCCGGTTATGGAAAATGGAAGCACACAGGACAGCATCAGCCTTCCCCTCTATGATTCCGGCATGCAGATGCTGCAAATTGCCGGCACCGCCGGAGGCTATCACTGGCAGGGAAACGGCTTCACTGACTGCCGCCGTTAATTGCAGATCATAACCTTCCCGGGTTCCATCCCGATCCATACTGGTGAGTAAAATTTCCCCGGCACCCAGCTCTTCTGCTTTTTGTGCCCACTTTACTGCATCCAGGCCGGTACCCTTCCGGCCGCCATTTATATACACTTCCCAAAATCCTTCATTCTTCCAGCCGGCATCGATGGCAATTATGATACAATTGCTGCCAAATTTCTTCGCCCCTTCAGCAATCAAGCGGGGATCATTCACTGCCGCTGAACTGATGGACACTTTACTGGCCCCCGCCGATAATATACGTTCCATATCATCGATACTGGCTATTCCTCCCCCTACAATAAGAGGGATGTCGATGTGGCCGGCAGTTTCCCTGATCACTTCAATTATGGTCCCCCGGCCTTCATTGGTGGCGGAGATATCCAAAAACACCAATTCATCGGCACCTTCACCGGCATAGAAAACCGCCATCTCCACCGGGTCGCCGGCATCTTTTAAATCGGCAAAGTTGATACCTTTTACAACCCTGCCATTATGCACATCAAGACAGGGTATTATTCTTTTTGCCGTCATGGTTTTCCTCCCCATCCTTGCTATTTATTTAACCGGCAGCAGCCGATAAAGCTGCGGCCAGATCTATTTTCCCGTCATAAAGGGCTTTACCGATGATGGCCCCTGTTACCCCCCATGATTCCATGCTTTTCAAATCCTCGATATTTTCCAGGGTGGAAACTCCCCCAGAGGCAATTATTTGCAAACCGGTCTTCTCCGCCATTTCCCTGATGGCAGCCAGATTGGGCCCGGCTAAAAGACCATCCCGGCTGATATCAGTATATATACAATGCCTGGCCCCCAGATCTTTCATGTCGATGCCTAATTTGACCGCAGGAATAGCCGTCGTTTCCACCCAGCCTTCCACCGCTGCCATTCCATCCCGGGCATCGATACCCAGAACGATTTTCTCCGGGCCGTACAGTTCCAGCATTTCCTTTAAAAAATCCGGGTTCTTTACTGCCCGGGTACCGATAATGACCCGGGCCGCACCTAATCCCAGTATCCGGTCAACATCCCCGATGCTGCGCAGCCCTCCCCCTACCTGGAAGGGTATATCGATGGCAGCGGCAATGGCTGCAATAGCCTCACTGTTGCGGGGACTGCCCTGGAAGGCTCCGTCCAGATCAACGACATGCAAATAGCCGGCACCCGATGCGGCAAAAGCCGCAGCAGTACTGGCGGGATCATTGGAATATACTGTTTTATCCTCGATTCTCCCCTGGATAAGTCTGACGCATTGCCCGTCTTTAAGATCGATGGCGGGATAAATAATCATCTTCACACCTCTGCATCGCATACTAAGCTATATGTAAA
>JAAYZA010000213.1 GCA_012515055.1 Syntrophomonadaceae bacterium
GGCTCAACCGACCAGACGGCAGCGTCTGCCGAAATAACCGGGGCAGAAATTTTAAAACTATCCCCTAACCGGGGCAAGGGCGGCGCCATGAATGCAGCTGTGCAATATATTCAGACGGATATAGTCGCCTTTATCGATGCCGATCTGGGCCAATGTGCAGAACAGGTGGGCTTAATTCTGCAACCGATCATCAATGAAGAAGCGGACCTGGCTATTGCCTCCTTTCCGCCGGCGAAGAAAAAAGGTGGGTTCGGATTGGTGAAAAACACCGCCCGCTGGGCTATAAGAAAAGCGGGGCAAATTGAAATGGTTTCGCCCTTAAGCGGTCAAAGAGCCATGAATAAAGAGGTTTTGCAAGCAGTAACCCCTTTTAAGGAGGCCTATGGTGTCGAATTGGGCATGACCATAAAAGCATTGCAAAAGGGCTACAAAGTCATAGAAGTGCCGACAACCATGACACATAATGAGACCGGGCGCGATATAAAAGGGTTTTTGCATCGGGGACGACAGTTTATAGATGTATTAAAAGTGATAAAGGCTGAATCAGGAGGAAATAAAACATGAAAATCATATTAATGATTTTGGCAGCTTTTATTGCGGGCATTCTGGTTGAGGCAATCGTCCTGTATTTTTTAACTGATATGTTGCAAGAAAGCGCTGCAGTAAGAAAAAATTATCTGGATGTCGATATTCCGGTCAGCGCTGGAATAAGCTTTCCTTTCACCCTTATAATTGTTTTTATTTTGATGGATTTATCAGGTTGGTACGAAACTTCGTACCATTTATTCGTTCTGGCCCTGATAACCATGTCTTTCCTTGGTTTTATTGATGATATGCTGGGTAAAAGAGATGCCCTGGGGTTCAAGGGACATTTTAAAGCTTTGTTTAAGGGCCGTTTGACAACTGGTGGATTAAAAGCACTGGGGGGAGGGATCCTGGCTTTCTATGTTGCTTTTTCTCTGGGCGGAAGCTGGCCGGACATAGTTTTAAACACATTGGTCATTGCACTGGCCGCTAATCTTATGAATCTGTTTGATTTAAGGCCGGGCCGGGCAGTAAAGGCCTATATATTCTTTTTGCTGCTGATTGTTCTGCTGGCCTGGGGGCAAGTGGAGTGGATGTTGATAGCACCATTGACAGGTGCCGTTTTATTCTATGGCAAAGAAGACTTAAAAGCCAGACTGATGATGGGGGATGCCGGTTCCAATGTATTAGGCGTGGCACTGGGTTACTTTTGTGTGGTCAGTTTTTCCTGGGCCCTGAAGATTGGCCTGCTGGTATTTCTGATCGCCATTCACATTTTTACGGAAAAATACTCTATGACGGCCGTGATTGAAAAAAATAAACTGCTTAAAAGTTTGGATGATCTGGGAAGGAGCAGGCAAAATGGTTAATGGACAACGTTTGATCAATTCTTTCATTAAAATGACATCAATAAACTCCGTTTCTGGTCAGGAACATGAATTCCGCGACTATCTGCGCCAGGAATTTGCCCGGCGGGGATTCAGGGCAGAAGAAGATGAAGCGGGCACAGCCACTCGGGGGACATCGGGGAATCTCCTCCTTAAAATACCGGGCACCAAAGATCTGCCTCCTTTGCTTTTTGCTGCCCACATGGATACTGTTGAACCGGGCAGGAATATAAAAGCTATAATTGAAAATAATGAGGTAATAAAGAGTTCCGGTGATACGATTCTTGGTGCCGATGACAAGGCGGCCATTGCCGCTTTACTGGAAAGCGTTGATATTATCAAAGAAAACCAGCTGGAATATCCTCCACTGGAAATATTGTTGACGGTAAGTGAAGAACAGGGGCTGCTGGGGGCCCGTAATTTCGACTTCAGCCAGTTAAGATCCCGGTTTGGCTATGCCCTGGATGGCGGGGGGGAACCAGGGACAGTGATAATCAAATCGCCCTGTCAGAATGAAATAGAGTATATTGCCTATGGAAAAGCTGCCCATGCGGGGATCGACCCGGAAAACGGGTTAAATGCTGTAAAACTTGCTGCGGTTGCCCTGGCCCAAATGCCCAGCGGGCGGATAGATGAAGAAACAACATGTAATTTCGGGGTCATCCAGGGCGGCCAGGCGCGGAATATAGTACCTGATCATTGCGTGGTCAGGGGGGAAGCCCGGAGTCTTAGCCGGGAAAAGCTGGATGGTCTTACCCGTAAATTGCAGGATCATTTCATTAAAAGTGTAACGGAGGGGGGCGGACAGGGCGAAGTCAAGGTGAGTTTTCTCTATCCGCAGGTCAGTCTTAAAAAAGATGATGAGGTGGTTAAACTGGCAGCGGCAGCAATAGAAAGTATCGGCTTACCCCTCAGGCTGATGGCAACAGGCGGGGGCAGTGATGCCAGTATTATCAATGCACATATCCCTTGTGCCAATCTGGGGATCGGTATGCAGGATGTGCATACCACCAGGGAACATATTCTAATCAAAGATTTGATCGATGATGTCAGATTGATACTGGCCATTATTGCTGAATACTGTCGCTTATAAAGCGGGGGGATATTATGCTGGAGATTAAAAAAGCTATAATTGCCGATGAAATATTCTCCCGGGCGGATATTTCTGCATACTGGGCAATCGTGGAGGGAGTAAAAGAAAAGTGTATTGCTTATCACGGCCTGACTCCTCCACTGAAAGAGGGTGATCAGGTTTTACTGAACACCACGGCGGTATCTTTAAAACTGGGGACCGGCGGTTATCATTTTGTTCTGGCCAATTTGA
>JAAYZA010000042.1 GCA_012515055.1 Syntrophomonadaceae bacterium
AAATATAGGCAAAATCAACTGCTGCTCCGGGTACCTGATTATATTTTTGCATCAGGTCTTCGAATAAGCTGGTGGTAGCCATGCCCATTACCCGGGGGCTGAAGATGCTGAATACAGTACTTAAAATAGCAAATAAAAGCACGATCAAAAGCCGCAAGCCCCACGGCTTTAAATAGCCTAAAAGCCGTTTAAAGGTTCCCTTAAAGTTTCTGGCCTTATCGACGGGTCTATTCATGGGACCCATGGGCCCGCCGCGGGGAACGCCCATATGGCCGCCTTTTTGCGGGATTTCCCGGCTTTCATTCTTCATGCCAATTCCTCCTCGGATAATTGCAAATAAACGATTTCCCGATATACTTCGCAGGATTCAAGCAGTTCTTCATGGCTGCCTTTGCCCACTATTTGTCCATCTTCCAGGACAATGATCTGGTCTGCTTCCATGATGGTGCTCACCCGCTGGGCAATGATCAGTACCGTTGACTCCCGGGTCTCCTCTTTCAGTGCCGCCCGCAGCCGGGCATCAGTTTTAAAATCCAGGGCGGAAAAACTGTCATCGAATATATAGATATCCGGTCTTCTGACTATAGCCCGGGCAATTGAAAGCCGTTGCTTCTGACCGCCGGAAACATTAGTGCCCCCCTGTTCGATAAAAGAATCAAAGCCGTTTTTCATCCCGGTGATAAATTCCAGGGCCTGGGCGGTTTGCGCTGCTGCATATACTTCATCCGGGCTGGCATCCTCCTGGCCAAAGCGTATGTTTTCCGTAATGCTGCCACTGAATAATACTGCTGTCTGAGGCACCAGGCCAATTTTTGACCGCAAACTTTCCTGGGACATTTCCCGCACATCAACACCGTCGATCAGGACCGCTCCCTGACTGACATCATAAAAACGGGGAATAAGGTTGATCAAGGTGGTTTTCCCCGAGCCGGTTCCGCCTATGATGGCAGTTGTTTCACCGGGCCGGGCCGTGAAAGAAATATTGCTTAAAGCAGGCTGTTCAGCTCCCGGGAAACTGAAACTGACATCTTTAAATTCCAGGCAGCCTTTATCAGAATCAGGCTGCTTGACCCGGTCGGGGTCTTTGATCCCAGGAATTATATCCAGTATTTCATTGATCCTTACTGCAGAAGCAGCAGCCCGGGGCAGCATGATGAACATCATCGACATCATGACAAGGGAGAGCAAGATCATGGTGGCATACTGTATAAAAGCCATCAAAGAACCTACCTGCATCCCGCCCCCATCGATACGAATGCTGCCAAACCAGATGATGGCTATGATGGTGAAATTCATTACCAGCATCATACCCGGCATCATGGCAGCCATCAGTTTATTGACCCGGATGGCATTATCGGTCAGATCACGGTTGGCAGCAGTAAAACGCTCCCGCTCCCGGGAGATGCGATTAAAAGCCCGGATCACTCTGATGCCGGTCAGGTTTTCCCTCAGGACAAGATTAAGGCGGTCCAGCTTGATCTGCATTAATTTGAAAAGGGGAATGGCATGCCGCATAATAAATGTGACCAATAAAACGATCAGAGGGACGGCAATAAGCAACAGCAGGGAAAGGGGCCGGTCCATGGAGACCGCCATAAAAATACCGCCCAGGCACATTATGGGTGCACTTACCATCATGCGCAGGATCATAAAGGTCACAGTCTGTATCTGGTTGATATCATTGGTGGTGCGGGTGATCAGTGTAGCGGTACCCATTTGATTGAATTCCTGTAAAGAGAAATCCTCCACCCGGCTGAAAACCTTGCTGCGCAGAAGCCGTCCCAGGCCCGCTGCTGTTTTGGAGGCCAGAAAGCTGGCACCTATTGAACAGAGGGTACCTGCTGCTGCAATCAAGAGCATGAAACCGCCGGTATTGATAATATAGGGAATGTTTCCATTGACAATACCGGTATCCACTATATCCGCCATCAAGGTGGGCAGATACAGCTCACTGAAAGTTTGGGCAAAAACCAGCAGTAAAACAACGGCCACCGATATTTTAAACGGCTTTAAAAAACGAATTAGTTTGGTCAAAATGATCCACTTCCTATTCAGAAGGTATTTTTTCAGGTGCGATTTCTTCCCGGTGCTTATCAATGATTATTTTGATTTCAGCCAGGTCTGATGCCAATTCCTCAGCCCGCTGCGGAGGAATTTCTGACAGCAGGGAACTGAATTGCTGCCTTATTTTGTTCCTCATTACAACCATTTCGCTGCTGCCTTCCTTGCTCAGATAAAGTCGGATAATTCTTTGATCATTTACATCAAGCCTTTTTTCTACCCAGCCCCGATCTTCCAATTTGCGTATCTGGTTGGAAATATGAGATTTGGCTATACCCGTGCGCCGGGCCATTTCACTGACGGTAATACCTGGTTCAGCCTTTATATGCTTACTGATCATAAGCAAAGAAAAGTGTAAATCATTGGCAGCAAATATATCCCGGGCATATTTCCCCATGCCGCGGTTAATATCATGTAGTAATTCTGCCAGCTGTTCGTATACCAGGTCCACAACCATCCCTCCTTATATTGCTGGAAGTATATTTTTAAACTGAAAAAACTGTTCTGCACAGAACGATTATACAGCTTAAATGTCGTTCTGTACAGAACAATATTTTACAGGTCAGCGATTATGGGAAAGACCAATTATAATTCTATATATGATACTCCACAAGGCGAAGTTGTTATGAAGCACATGATCGGGGAAGATCTTGAAAAAAATCCTTGATTGTATAATGCCTCAAATCCATTAACATACGAGATCCCTCGACTGCACTCGGCAAAAAATTGTGGTTATTGAACAGAACAAAAGAATATAAGAATATTCTTGTGGTAACATAGATGTTATTAAAGTACCATAACACAACAAAGGAGGTGTTCCGGCGCAGGGGTGTTAGGCCCGGTCGCACAGGGAAAAACTTTGAAAAAGATTTGCACAGAATGCTATCCAGGGCCAGATTTTCAAATATATCTAGTCGGACAGAGTGTTGTTATGCCTGGTTATTAAAGGGTATATGGATGTTATGCAGAAAATAATAAATTTGCGTATTTACACGCGATAGGAGGAAATATGACAATAAACCATGATGTGCTGAAGCGTAGTATAGTTTTAATTTGCATATTGTTCTTGACGGCAGGAATTATGACTGTTGCTCCGGGCTGCGCCGGTTCGAAGGGCCAGGGCGGCTCTGCGGAAGAAATAGATGTCCTGCAAGGCGTCTGGGTACTCAATAAAACAACGATATATGAATTTGACGGTCAGGGCAATGGCAGCCTGGGTCATGGAGACCATGGACACGACTTCACCTACACCATTAAAGGAGATGTGCTGACCATCCGTTTAGGCGACAGCGGCAAAGAAGCTGAATATTCCTTTGCCCTGGAAGATGATGTCCTCAGCCTGACTGACAGGAGCAAAACGTCGGCCAAACCAGCCACTTTGACCCGGAAGTAGCAAGGGGACAATAGAATGGGGCAGTGCTGACTTGCTCCATGATGTAAAATATTAAAATCGCATGGCGGGGGCGCACTGCCCGGATAGTGCGGGTGAAATCAAGCTGATTTTGCCTGAGCTTCTATCAGTTCGACGATCTTAACGATAACCTGGCTGGCCTTTTCCATAGATTCCAGGCTGATGAATTCGTAACGGCTGTGAAAATTATGGCCCCCGGAAAAAATATTAGGACAGGGAAGACCCATAAAGGAAAGACGCGCCCCGTCAGTACCGCCCCGCACCGGTCTTATAACAGGCTCAA
>JAAYZA010000208.1 GCA_012515055.1 Syntrophomonadaceae bacterium
AATAGAAGTGGAAAATCTGAAACATAACCAGGCAGACCCGGCACTGCTATTGGAAAAAGAAGAATTATTGTCCAAAATGAATAAATTAGCGGAGAAAAATCCCATGCTGGGACATAGAGGGTGTCGTCTGGGAATCACTTATCCAGAAATTTACCGTATGCAGACCCGGGCCATATTCGAGGCTATGGTCCTGCTTAAGAACGAAGGAATTGAAAGTTTTGTGGAAATAGAGATCCCATTGGTAATGGATATAGCCGAGCTGACTATATTAAAAGCAGAAATAAATGATGTATACCAGCAGGTCCGCAATGAATCCAATGTTGAACTGGATTATGTTGTTGGGACTATGATAGAACTGCCCCGGGCCTGTATGCTGGCAGATGAGATTGCTGAGGAAGCTGAATTTTTCTCCTTTGGCACCAATGATCTGACCCAGACTACCCTGGGTTTTAGCCGCGATGATGCCGAGGGAAAATTCATTCCAGTCTATTTGGATAAAAAAATAATCAAAGACAACCCCTTTGCCGTCCTGGATCAAGCTGGGGTGGGTAGTCTTATGAAAATTGCCGTTGAAAAGGCCCGTCGGACGAAACCGGATATTTTATTAGGGATTTGCGGAGAACATGGCGGAGAGCCCAGCTCAATCGAATTCTGCCACAGAATTGGTTTGGGTTACATAAGCTGTTCGCCTTATCGTATACCTATCGCCCGACTGGCAGCGGCCCAGGCAGCAGTTAGAAACAAGAAATAGCTAGAATCAGATAATAGAAGATAGCGGGGTACTGTCACCTTATAGCGGCAGTATCCTTTTTTTGTTAGTTAGAAAGTGCCTGCTGCCTGAATAACGAAATATTGAACATAATAGGTACACCGTCAAAGTAAATCTTCCGCTTGGTGCTATAATAGACAATTTAATCATATTGACAATCATCTATATATAGAAATATAATACATATAGACAATTATCTATATTGTTGAAGCCGGAAGTGATAGAGTGGATAAAAAAATCAGCAGCTATGCTTTATTTATGAAAGCCCTGGGGGATGAAACCAGGGTTAAAATATTTCATATGCTTTCACAGGGTGAGCTTTGCGCCTGCGATATATTGGATGAATTCGACATAACACAACCCACCCTTTCGTACCATATGAAAATTTTAAATGACAGCGGTCTGGTTAATAGCAGGCGTGATGGAATCTGGATGAAATACACCATTAATACAGGCAATCTAAAAGCACTGACGGCATTTTTGCAGGATATTGCCGCCGGGAATCTTAATAGGATCATGATACAGGAAGTTCAAGGGAGTGATACCCGTGGAAGATATGAGCAAAACGGATATTAGATCATTGGTTCGCAGGAGCTATGGTGAAATAGCCGCTGATAATGCCGAAGGCGGAGATTGCTGCCAGGATTCTCTTAGAATAAAAAGCTCCGCCCAGGAAATATCCAGAGGAATTGGTTATTCTGATATAGAGATACTAAATGCACCGGCAGATGCCAACATGGGTCTGGGATGCGGGAATCCGCAGCTAATTGCAGAACTGCAGGCTGACGAAACAGTAATCGATCTTGGCAGCGGGGGAGGGTTTGATTGCTTCCTGGCCGCTGAAAAGGTTGGCCCAAGGGGATATGTGATTGGAATAGATATGACCCCGGAGATGGTAAGCAGGGCCAGATTATTATCCAAAAAGCATGAATTCAGGAATGTGGATTTCAGGTTAGGTGAAATCGAAAATCTTCCCGTTGCTGATAACACCGCCGATGTAATCATCTCAAACTGTGTGATAAATTTATCTCCTGAAAAACAAAGGGTATATGACGAGGTATACAGGGTATTGAAAAAGGGCGGCAGGATAGCCATTTCAGATGTAGTCCTGGTCAAGGAATTAACAGAAACAATGAAACAGGATGAAAAGATATATTGTGGATGAATTGGCGGCGCCTCTTCAGTTGAAGAGCTGAAATCATATTTGGAAAAAGCCGGCTTCACTAATATAATTATTGAAACTGAAAGGGTGTCCAGGGAATATGCGGAAAAATGGGCGCATAATCTAAATGTCGGCGAATATATCATGTCTGCATCAATAAAAGCAGCCAAATCGTAATGCAGCAGTTCAATGATTCAGCAACATTGAAAATAATGAAAACTGAGCCGGAATATGACGGCTTAAGCTTATATGTTATGGAATTTAAGCGGATATAAGGATGGGGGTGTTAAGTATGTCGGAATTACCTGATTGCCCAAGCTGCAACTCAGAATATACTTATGAAGACAGGGGCATTATAATCTGTTCTATATGTGCTTATGAATGGGATTTAAAATCGCAGGAATCTGCCAATTATGAAGAGATTGCAGATGCTAATGGAAACATTCTCCAGGACGGTGACGCCGTTATTGTGATAAAAGATCTGACCGTAAAAGGCAGTTCATCGCCAATAAAAAAAGGTACCAAGGTAAAAAATATAAAACTAATACATAATCCAGGAGATGGTCATGGTATTGATTGCAAAATAGATGGCTTTGGTGCTATGAAATTAAAATCCGAATTCGTAAAGAAAGCATAGAAGTATCATCATTTATGCCAGTCAAAACTCGATTAAAGAGCTGTTGAAAATAATTTTAAACGGGGCAGGGGGTTATCCAGACTCCCTGCTCCTCTTGTGGTGAAATAAAGGAATAAAATGTGTCTTTGGAGTATTTATTACTTGGGGAGTAAAAAGCACAGATGAAAAGAGGACCGCATTGACTATTCGTGAAACCATCGAGGAACGTGAGATAAATATACTGAGCCCTCTGGCGGCAAAAGCCAGGTTATCCTGGGGCAGGGAAAAACCGGAACTGCCGGAAACAATCAGGACCTGTTTTATGATCGATCGTGACCGCATCGTCCATTCCAAATCATTTCGCCGTTTGAAGGATAAGACCCAGGTTTTTATTGCTCCCCCGGGTGATCATTATCGCAGTCGGCTTACACATACTCTGGAAGTCAGCCAGATCGCCAGAACCATAGGTGCAGGATTAAATCTTAATATCGATTTGATTGAAGCCATTGCTCTTGCTCATGATGTGGGTCATACTCCTTTTGCCCATTCCGGGGAGATAATATTGAATGAATTGCTTCCCGGGGGTTTCAGACACAGCCAAAACAGCATCAGGGTACTTACCAGGATAGAGAAGCACCGCGATGAAAACGGCCTGAATTTAAGCCGGGAGGTTTTGGATGGTGTGCTGCATCATAGCGGCTATGGCACGAACAAACCCCAGGCAGCTACATTGGAAGGGCAGGTTATACATTTAAGTGATAAAATTGCTTACGTACAGCATGATATTGATGATTCTATCCGGGCGGGTCTGCTTAAGATCGAAGATATACCAA